>NZ_QFDQ01000149.1 GCF_003270085.1 Streptomyces triticisoli
TGCTGCACGACCCGGAGGTGATCGTGCGGCGCTGTCTGCGGATGGTGACCGAGGGCGTGGTGGAGGCCGTGGACGGCAGCGACCAGTTCACGCACGCCGCGCGGTCGGTCCGCCGCCAGCGCGCCGCGCAGTGCCAGCACCTGCTCCGGTCCGTCGGTCTCGGCCAGCAGGGCATGGCTGCCGACCCGGCGGATGCCGACGCTCACGCCGGCACCGACAGCGGCTTCGGCACGGCGAACGGCGTCGGGGCGAGACCGGCCCGCTCCAGTTCCTCACGCAGCCGGCGCGCGATCGCGACCGCGTCGGCCGTGTCGCCGTGCACGCACAGCGACCGCACGGACAGCGGCACGTCGCTGCCGTCCACGGCCTCCACCACGCCCTCGGTCACCATCCGCAGACAGCGCCGCACGATCACCTCCGGGTCGTGCAGCACCGCGCCGGGTTCGCGGCGCGGGACCAGGGTGCCTTCGGGGGTGTACGCCCGGTCGGCGAAGGCCTCGTGGACCGGGGTGAGCCCGGCCGCCCGGGCCGTGCGCAGCCAGACGCTGCCGGGCAGGCCCAGCACCGGGAGCTCCGGGTCGTAGCGGCGCACGGCCTCCGCGACGGCGGCGGCCTGCGCCTCGTGGTGGACGATCGCGTTGTAGAGGGCGCCGTGCGGCTTGACGTACGCGACGCGGATACCGGCGAGGCGGGCGAAGCCGTCCAGTGCGGCGATCTGGTAGACGACGTCGTTGACCAGTTCGGCGGGGTCGACGTCGATGAAGCGGCGCCCGAAGCCCGCCAGGTCCCGGTAGCCCACCTGGGCGCCGATGGCGACGCCGCGCTCGGCGGCCGCCTCGCAGATCCGGCGCATCACGGTGGGATCGCCCGCGTGGAAGCCGCAGGCCACGTTGGCACTGGTGACGAGGGACAGCAGGGCTTCGTCGTCACCGAGCTGCCACTGCCCGAAGCCCTCGCCGAGGTCGCTGTTGAGGTCGATCACGGGTGATTCCACGGCTCAGCTCTGCCACTCGGGACGGATCATGCCGTGCAGGTTGCGGTACTCGGCGACCTTCGGCGAGGACCAGCCGGCCAGCAGCTCGGGGTCGACCTTGTAGACCTCGACGCCGATCGGGTGGCACACCTCGACGGGGTCGTGGGCGTCCGGGCCCCACATCGGGACCGACAGGTCGCCGCCGGGGCAGGTGGACAGCGCGCACAGCAGGTCCAGTTCGGCGAAGAACTCGAAGTGGTCGCCGGGGCGGGCCGGGCAGTCCTTCATGAAGTACTGGTCGTCCTCGTTGAGCCCGGTGCACTGGAAGACGTTCAGCACGTCGTGCACGTCGAACTCGGTGAGCCCGTGGGGGAGCACGGCACGCACCAGGTTCGAGTGGCAGTGGAAGTCGAAGTCCTCTCCCGTCAGCATGCGGTTGACGTACGGGTCGCAGCGGGTGCCCAGCAGGTCGTGCACGCGCCCGCCCTCGGCGTCGCGGCCGTAGCCGGCGAGCGTGTCGTCGGTGATCGTCAGCAGCGGACGCAGGAATGGCAGGTTCGACCAGATCCGGTCGTACGTGCTCACGTGGGCGCGCTGGAGCTGGCGGGTGCGGGCCGCCCACATGCGCTCGCGGGGGTCGTTGCGGTTCCAGATGTTCAGGTCGCCGACCTGCGGCCCGTCGACGGTGACCAGGCGGCACAGGTGCCCGGCCGGAACCTCCCAGGCACGGCCCGAGCGGATCGGTATGACGAAGCTGTCGACGAGCTCGCGGCCCTCCTCGGTCTTCGAGACCCGGTCGTAGAAGGCGCGGTCGACGTCGAGCGGACCGCCCTTCGTCGCCTGGTAGGCGGCTGCGGTGGTGGCCATGGGGGTGCCTCTTCTCGTGGTGCTGGTGGGCGTGGGGGGTGTGGGCGGCCGGGTGGGCGTACGGCCTGGGGCCGGGCCCGGTGGTCCGGTGGTCCGGGCAGGACGTCGCGGCGTAGGTCCGGACGGTCAGGTCTCGCGGCGCGCCGCGGCGGCCCGCACCATGTCGACGACCGCGCGCTCCGAGTCGTCGAGGTAGCGGCGCAGCGCCTCCGCGGCCTCCGCCCGCCGCCCGGTGCGCAGCAGGTCGCACACCTCGCGGTCGCGCGGCACCCACTGCATCTGGAACTCGGGCTGGCGCGGCACCTCGGCGAAGGCCAGGCGCAGCTGCGCGACGATCGTGTCGAAGAACCGGTCGAGCCGCCGGCTGCCGAGCAGCCGTACGACGGCGCGGTGGAAGTCCAGCGACCAGGTGCTGACCTCGTTCCAGCGCCCCGCCCGTGCCGCCGCCTCCTGGGCCGAGATCCGCTCCTCGAGCGCGGCCAGCGCCTCCTCGGAGGCGTACACGCTCTCCTCGACCGCGCGCAGCTCGAAGCAGCGGCGGGCGGCGTATATGTCGTGCACGTCACCCACGTCGAGCCGCTTGACTGCGGCACCCTTGTAGAGCCGGTGGACCGCCAGGCCCTCGTGCACCAGGAGTCGTACGGCCTCGCGGAGGGTGTTGCGCGAAACGCCCAGTTCGGCGGCGAGCGCGGCATCCCGCAGCGGCAGGCCCGGCGGCAGCTCGCCCCGGCTGATCCGCTCGCGGAGCCGGTCGGCGACCGCTTCCGCGGCGACATCGCCGGGTTCAGGGGTCCCAGCGGTGCTCTGTTCTTCGGACATGCCGGCGACAGTACCCCAGGATTGTTCATCAATCCAGAGTTTCACTGATCGCATGGGCTTGATTTCGGCAGCGGAAAACCCTGCCTTGCTTGGGGTTCTCCATGCCTGCGCCGACCGATAATCGCCCAGCCCTTGACAGGATCGTTCAATCATTTCTAATTTGACCGCCACCGCAGGCCCTTCATCTCCGTGGTCGACGCCGCCGACGGACGACATCCAGCCGCGGCTCATCCCCTCACGTCTCCGCCCGTCTCGCCCCGACCCGCCAGGGAGGTGGCTCATGCCGCCGGTTTCCGCTCCATCCACCGCCGACGCGTCCCAGAGCAGCGGCCGCGATCTGCTGGAGGACAGCGCACTCACCTCGTTCCACCGCAGGCTGACCGTCTACTCGGCGGGCGGGCCCTTCCTCGACGGGCTCATCCTCGGCGTGATCGGCGTCGCCCTCACCCAGATCGGCCCGCGCTGGCACCTCAGCGGTCTGTGGGAAGGCCTCCTCGCGGCATCCGCGCTGGCCGGCCTGCTCGTCGGCGGAACCGTCTTCGGCTACGTCACCGACCGCTTCGGCCGTCACATCATGTACACGATCGACCTCGCGGCGATCGTCGTCTTCTCCGTCGCCCAGGCCTTCGTGAACGGCCCCGAGCAGCTGCTCGTGCTGCGCTTCCTGATCGGTATCGCCGTCGGCGCCGACTACCCGATCGCCACGTCCCTGCTCGCCGAGTTCTCACCGCGCAAGCACCGCGGCGCGATGCTCGGCCTGCTCACCGTGATGTGGTCCGTGGGCAGCGCGTCCGCCTACGTCATCGGCGATCTGCTGCTGCGGCTCGGCCCCGACGGCTGGCGCTGGCTGCTCGCCTGCCCCGCCGTTCCCGCCGCGATCCTGGTCCTGCTGCGCATCGGCACCCCCGAGTCGCCCCGCTGGCTGCTCTCCCAGGGCAGGGTCGCAGAGGCCGAAGCGGTGATGCGCAAGGTGTTCGGACCCGGTGCGGGCGTCGCCGACCTGGGCACCCCGGCCCAGCCCGCCCGTTTCTCGGCCGTCTTCCGCGGTGCCTACGGCAGGCGCACCGCCTTCGTCTCCATCTTCTGGGCCTGCTCCGTGATGCCGATCTACGCCATCTACGCCTTCGGCCCCCAGCTGCTCGCCGCCATGGGCCTGGCCGGCAACAGCGGCACCCTCGGCTCGGTCGCCATCAGCCTGGTGTTCCTGGTCGGCTGTCTGGTCTTCCTGCCGCTGCTGAACCGCGCAGGACGGCGTCCCGTCCTCGTCTGGACCTTCGCGGCGTCGACGGTCCCGCTGCTGGTGCTCGGTTTCTTCCCGGGGCTGCCGACGGTCGCGGCGGGGCTGCTGTTCGCGGTGTACGCGATCGCCATCGGCGGTCCCACGCTGCTCCAGTGGATCTACCCGAACGAACTGTTCCCGACAGAGATCCGGGCGACCGCGGTCGGTGTCGGCACCGGCTTCAGCCGTATCGCCGCCGCCGTCGGCACGTTCCTCACCCCACTGGCCCTGGGGAACTGGGGCGTGGGAGCGACACTGCTGCTGGCCGGTGTCGTGTCGGCGGTGGGCACGGTGGTGTCGATCGCGATGGCACCGGAGACGCGGGGTGCGTCCCTGGAGGCGTCCAGCGCGGCCTGAGCCCGCGGGCATGAGCCGACGCGCACGGGCATGAGTGAGGGGTGGCAGGGAGCACGACGGCTCCCTGCCACTCCTCGTTTGCGGGACCACAGCTTCTTGTGCGGCCGACCCCATTGTCGGAGGGGCCGACTAGGATTCCGGGGCCGCCACTGGAGGGACTGCGCCGCCCGCTCGGTTGTCTCCCCTGTTCCTTACGGCCCCTATCGGAGGTGCCAGGTGCCCACTGCTCCCAAGCCGGCAGCTCCCGCTCCGCGTGAGCGGTGGTTCCAGCCGCGGCGGTCCGGGTTCCGGTGGGAGCAGGAGGGACTGGACCACCTGCGGAACCTGATGCCGAGGACCGAGCCGTACCGGGCGTGGGCGACGTTCCAGTTCACCGGTGCCTCCGGCCGTATCAACGAGTGCGACCTGCTGATCGCGGTCCCCGGCGGCCTCTACCTCCTGGAACTGAAGGGGCATCCGGGCCGGGTGGTGAACCACGGGGACACCTGGCAGTTCCACGATGACGACCGGGTCCGTACCCTGCGCAACCCGCTGCACCTGACGGATCTCAAGGCGAAGGAGCTGAAGGGGCAGCTGGAGCGGGCCGCGCGCACGCTCGGGATGGACCCCCGGCAGGTCCCCTTCATCAAGCCCGCGGTCTTCCTCCACGACCCGGGTCTGGTGAGCGGGCTGGACGACTTCCAGCGCACCGCCGTCCACGGGCGCAACGAGGGGACGAGCGGCCTGCCCAGGATCTGGGACGACCTGCTCGGGCGGCCACCGGAGCGGGAGAGCTGGCGCGTCACCCCGGTCGTCAGCCAGCGCCTCGAACTGCTGATGCAGAAGATCGGCATCAGTCACTCCACCGCGCACCTGCGCTTCGGCGACGACTGGAAGCTGCACCCGCGGGCCCTCGACGCAGGCCCCGGCTGGGAGGACCGGCTGGCGGAGCGGGACGACGGCCTCGTCCAGGAGAGCGGACGCGTCCGCATATACCTGGCCGGACAGGCCGCCTCCGACGAGCAGCGCGCGAAGGTGGACCGCGCGGCCCGCCGTGAGTACCAGGTGCTCCAGGGGATCAACCACCGCGGCATCGTGCAGGCGGTGCAGATCCGCGAGCACCAGGGCGGCCCGGCGATCCTCTTCCGGCACCGCGAGTCCGACCTCCGGCTCGACGCCTACCTCGACGCGTACGGCGGGCAGCTCACCCCACTGCTGCGCCTCGACCTGGTCCGGCAGTTGGCGGAGGCCGTCCGCTACGCGCACAACCGCTCCCTCTACCACCGTGCGCTGGCCGCCCGTTCCGTCTACGTGTCGGCGCGCGAGGACGGCGGCGAGCCGGTGCTGCGCATCGCCGACTGGCAGACCGCGGCCCGTGACTTCGAGACCACCCTGCACCGCTCGCTGGGCGACACGCCGCTGGACGCCGGGCTGATCGCCGACACGGCGCAGGTGTACCTGGCGCCCGAGACGGACCAGGAGTTCGCCGACCCGGTCGACCTGGACGTGTTCGGCCTGGGCTCCCTCACCTACCTGCTGCTGACGGGCCGGCCGCCGGCGGACCGCCGCAGCTCGCTGCTGGAGCGGCTGCGGAGCGACGGCGGCCTGCACCCCTACGCCGTCACCGACTCCGTCTCCGCGGCTCTCGACACCCTCGTGTTCCGGGCCACGGCCGCCGACGTGCGCGACCGCCTCGCGTCGGTCGACGAGTTCCTGGAACTGCTGGCCGCGGCCGAGGCCGACGCGGCGGCCCCGCAGTCCTCCGCCGGCCCTTCCCCCGATCCCCTGACCGTGCAGCCGGGCGGGCAGCTGGACGCCGAGTGGACGGTGGTGCGCGCGCTCGGCACCGGCGCGACGGCCCGGGCACTGCTGGTCCGGCACACCGCGGCGGACGGCGAGGAAGAGGCCCCGCGCGTCTTCAAGGTGGCCCTGGACCGGGAGAAGGACGCCCGCCTGTACGCGGAGGCGAAGGCGCTCAAGGAGGTCGGCGGCGGCCGGATCGTGAAGCTGCTCGCCGAACCGCGCGAGCTGGCGGGGCACACGGTCCTGGAGATCGAGTACGCGGGCGGCTACCGCGGTCAGGACGACCGCGAGCCGGTGAGTCTCGGCTCCCGGCTGCGCGACCAGGGGCCACTGGGCTACGACCAGCTGGAGCGGTTCGGCAACGACCTGTTCGACGCGCTGGACGCACTGGCGGCCCGCGGAGTGCGCCACCGGGACATCAAGCCGGACAACCTCGGCCTGTTCAAGCGCAGTGACGGCTCCTGGCAGCTGATGCTGTTCGACTTCTCCCTGGCCGACGCCCCGGACCAGGACGTGCACGCGGGGACGCGCGGCTATCTCGACCCGTTCCTCGGCGGCGCGGGGCGCTCCCGCTACGACGACCACGCCGAGTGGTACGCCGCCGCGGTCACCCTGCACGAGATGGCCTCCGGGGAACGGCCGGTGTGGGGCGACGGGCAGAACGATCCGCGCATGGTCACCGACGCCGGGCTGCACGTGGCGGCCGAGCTGTTCCCGCAGGCGCTCAGCGAGGGCCTGAAGGGCTTCTTCGAGCGTGCGCTGCACCGGGACGTGGAGCAGCGCTTCGACACGCTGCGGCAGTTGCAGGAGGCGTGGCGGCAGGTCTTCAGGACCGCCGACGCCGCCCGTCCGGCGACCACTCCGGCGACCGTCGGCATCAGCGCGGACGATCTGGAGGACGCCCGCGAGCAGGCCGCCGCCGCCGCGGGGCTGAGGACTCCGCTGGCGGCGGCCGGTCTGTCGCCGCGCGCCGTGTCGGTCGCCGAGGGCCTGAAGGCGCACACGGTCGAGCAGCTCCTGGACATTCCGCCGCACCACATCTCCCGCGCCCGGGGTGCGGGCAACGCGATCCGCAAGGAGCTGAACCGCCGCCACCGCCAGTGGACGCAGACGCTGCGCCGACGGCCCGCCCCCAAGAAGCCGGTCGCGCTGGAGCCGGATGCGCCGCAGGAGGCGCTGGAGTCGGTCGACACGCTGGCGGCCCGGCTCGCGCCGCCGCCGGACAAGCGCCGTACGAGGCCACGCTCCGACGTGGTCCGCGCGACGCTGCAGCTCCCCGGCGTGCTGGAGGCCGGGGAGGCGCTGGAGCCGTGGCCGGCGCAGAGCCTGATCGCGCAGGCACTGGGCATCAGCCGGCCGACGGTGTCGCAGAACCAGCAGGTCGCGGTCGACGGCTGGGCGCGGCTGCCGTGGCTCGGCAGGGTGCGCGACGAGGTGGTGTCCATACTCGCCGAGCGCGATCGCGTCTCCACGGCCGAGGAACTGGCGGCGGAGCTGCGCGCCCGGCACGGCGCTGGTGCCGGCACGCCCGCCGAGAGCCTGGCGAAGTCACTGGCCGTGGTGCGGGCCGCGGTCGAGGCGGAGATCCGCAAGCGGGACGACGACCAGCCCGGCGCCGGGTCCGGGGAGCCGGTCGAGGCGCCGGCGCGGCTGGCGGTGCAACGGCGCGGCGGCCGGGTCGTCATCGCGCTGGAGGACCAGCCGGGTGCCGACGACCCGACGCCCGCCGAACTCGCCGACTACGCGGCGGCGCTGGGCGAGGCCGCCGTCGACCTGGCCCGGCGCGACCCGCTGCCGGGCCGCGCCACGGTGCTGCGGGAGCTGCGTGCCGTGCCCGCTCCCGAAGGCATGGCGCCCCTGGCCGACACCCGGCTGGTGGAGCTGGCCGCGTCGATGGCGGGCGGGGTCGCGTTCTCCCCGCGCCTGGAACTGTTCCCACTGGACCTGGGCCTGTCCCGCGCCCTGCGCATCTCGCAGGCCCCGGCGGGGGTCCGCCCGGAGAGCGGCATCACGCCCGACGACCTGCTGTCCCGGGTCCGGGCGCGGTTCCCCGGCCTCGCGGTGCTGGACGAGACGACGTACGTCGAGCTGGCCGAGGCGCTGGCCGAGGCGGGCTTCCCGCTCGACTGGAACCCCGACCGGCGCCGCTTCCACCCCAGGGCCGAGGAGGGCGCCGGCAGCCGCCTCGGCCTGTCGTCCTCCGTCCTTACCAGCACCAGCTCGCTCTACGCCGCCGCCCAGGGCCGCATCGCCGAGGGCCGGGACCCCCGGGAGGTGATGTCCGCCCGGCTCACCGAGGCCCGCCGCCGCGGCGGCTTCCTCGCGCTCACCCTCAAGGGCGCCGACCTGCCGGGCGTCGCCGACGCGCTGGCGGCCCGGTACGAGACGACCGCGGTGTCGCTGAACTCCTTCTTCCTGGACTGTCTGCGTGAGCTGGCCGAGGAGCAGTCCGTGCGCTGGCAGGCCCTGCTGAAGGCGGACGCCAAGTACACGGCGACCGGCACGCTGGGCGCGGCTCTCGCCTCGTACACCCGGCTGGCGGCGGAGCGGGTGCGGCAGCGGGTCGTCGAGACGGCGGAGCGCACCGGCCCCCGGTCCGTCCTCCTCGCCCACGAGGCCGGCCTGATCGCCCGGTACTGGGAGGCGGGCGGCCGGGAGCTGCTGGCCGCCCTCCAGCAGTCGGCCCGCCGCCCCGCCGACACCCCGCACGGCCTGTGGCTCCTGCTGCCCGCGGAGGACCCGCGCGCCACCCCGACCCTGGACGGCCGGACCGTGGAGGTGGTGGACCGGACCACCGAGTGGGAGGTGCTGGACGGGCTGTTCCTCAAGAGCGTGCGGGCGGCCGGTTCACCCGCCTGACTGCCCATCACCCCGGTTACAGCACGGTGGTCTGCGAGTTCGGCCTCGGCCACCACCGCACCAGATGGCCGGATGCTGTCGAACGGGCAGAGAGGTGATCTTGCCGTTGGGGCCAAATTTTGGTGGTGTACTGACAGGAAATCGGCGGTCGGGCGGCATGCCCGCAAAGGGCGGCCCGTCTCCAAGAGGGGGAGGCACGGTGCTGGTGACGGAGTTCCGGACGGAGGATCTGCCGGTGGCCGAGCGGTTCGGCGCCTGGCACGACATGACGACCAGGGCGTTGATACCCAGCGCGATCCGCAGCGACCACGAGGCGGACTTCCGGGCGAGCGCGCGCGTGCTGGACCTGGGCGCGGTGCAGGTGTCGGCGCTGGCCTACCCGTCGCTGGAGACCCGCCGGTCGGCGCGGCTGATCCGGCAGTCCGATCCCGATTCCTACCAGCTGATGCTGTTCCTGCGCGGGGGCCACCGGATACTCCAGGCCGGCCGGGACACCACCAGCGGCCCCGGGGACATGATGTTCTATGACGCCTCGCGCCCCTGGCGCGGCTGGACGGTCGCCGGCGCGGACATGGTGAAGGGGGTGATGGTGCAATTCCCCCGGGTGCTGCTGCCGCTGCCGGCGGACAAGCTCGACCGGCTCACCGCCGTGCGGTTACCCGGGCGTGAGGGGATGGGTGCTGTGCTGTCCGGCTACCTCACCCAGCTGGCCGTGGGCACCGCCGCCTACACTGCGGCGGACGGCGTCCGCCTGGCCACCTGCACCCTCGACCTGCTGACCGCGTTCCTCGCCCACCACCTGGACGCCTCCGCGTCAATGCCGCCCGAGACCCACCACCGGGCCCTGCTGATGCAGATCCACGCCTTCATCCAGCAGCACCTGGCCGACCCGGACCTGTCCCCGGGCGCGATCGCCGCGGCCCACCACATCTCCCTGCGTTCCCTGCACCGGCTCTTCCAGGACCAGGACACCACCGTCGCCGGCTGGATCCGCGCCCGCCGGCTGGAGCGCTGCCGCCGCGACCTGGCCGACCCCCTCCTGAGCAACCAGCCGATCCACGCCCTCGCAGCGCGCTGGGGCTTCGCGAACCCCGAGCACTTCTCCCGTGCCTTCCGCGCCGCCTACGGCCTCGGCCCCCAGGACTACCGCCGGCAGCACCAAGCCGACCGGGTCCCACGTGGCACGCATCGTCAAGCACCTGGCACTCCTCGTCAATGACCGACCCGCCCTTCCCCACAACTATTGGGCATGCCCTCGACAAGCAAGCGGGCTGCGGGCTGACAGGGGAAGGCGCCACCTGCTCATCGCTCTTCGCACGTGCCCCCTTGCATCATTCACTGACATAGGAGCACCATGCGTCTCAAGAGAACCTCCCTGGCCGCTGCCGCCGTCTCAGCCGCGTCCGTCATGGGTGTCGTGATCCCGGCAGGCTCCGCGAGCGCGGCCCCGGCGCCCACGCCCACCGCATCCGTGGCACCCGCAACGTCCCGTGCCGCAGCCACCGTGACGGTGTACGTGTGGGGGACCAACGTGGCCGTCCGTGCTTACGAGTCGACCAACAACTGCATGAACTACCCGTCCACCAGCTGCCGTCTGCTGGGCCGCGTCACTCAGGTTTACGGTCAGGCCACCTGCCAGAAGAAGGGGCAGTCGGTCACCGCCGAGGGGATCACGAACAACTGGTGGACCTTCCTCGACCCGAACGGATCCGTCCCCGGTGGATGGGTCAGCAACATCTACATCCAGGGCGGACAAAAGATCACTGGCGTGCCCGACTGCGCCTGACCGCAGAGCCGCACGGTTGTTCCACCACGTGCCTGACCGCGGGCCGGAGACTTCGTGTCTCCGGCCCGCACGCTGAGCTGTTTCCAACCTGAATCACCCCGGACTCGATGGAAATGCCGCTTAGTTGGCGTCGCCGAGCGGGCTGTTGCAGCGCCGGCCGGTTGCCGGGCGCCGTCGTGTCGATCTGGAGCAGGAGCCGGCCAGGGGGCCGGTCGCGCACGGCTGGCCGGACCAGACCTGGACCCTGGCCAGAATCAAGACGCTGGTCGGGCGCCGGTTCCACAAGAGCATGACCCTGTCGGCCATCGCGCAGATGCTGCACCGCCACGGCTTCAGCCACCAGGCCCCCGCCCGGCGGGCGGGGGAACGGGACGAGCAGGCCGTCACCGGCTGGGTGAAGGAGACCTGGCCGCAGGTGGAAGCAGCGCGGCGACGCGCGGAGCCTTCCTCACCAGCATGACGCACGACGGCCCGGAGATCACCGGCGGTGTCACCTTGACCGTCGCAGCCGTTACCGTCGGCTCGGCCCCCACCAGCCCGCCGGCACCGCGGACATCACTTCACCACGACGTTGTCCCCGGACGACGTCGACGGCCCGGTGGTGGTGTTGCCGTAGTACACCCAGCGCCACGTACCCGTCTTGGAGGCCTTCACGGTCGTCCTGAGGTTGCCCGAGCCGTTCGCGTACACCTTCTTCACCGTGGTGTAGGAGGCGGTGCCGGCAGGCTTGAACTGCAGGCTCACCAGGCGGCCTCCGTAGGAGGCGTACTTCCTGGTCTCCCAGTTGGCCCGCGTGACCTTTCCGGTCACGGTGATGGTTTTGCCCTTGGACACCGGTTCGGGCGAGGCGTTGACGGTCAGGCGGGAGTTGCGCTTGACGTGGACCGTCAGACCCTTGTCGTCGACGTCACCACCGCCGCCCTTGAAGTACACCTCGGCCCCGACCTTCCATGCCCCGGCCTCGCTGTTGCGCATGTCCCACACGCTCGGGTCGAAGTACATCGTCTCGTTGAAGTCGCAGACGCCTGAGCTCACCTTGATGCAGTCGCTCGTCTCGATGGCGTGCCACAGCCGATCATCCGCACCATCGCGGTACAGGAACACCGCCGGCCACTTCCACTTGTGAGTGGTCGCCATCCGGAAGGAGGCGGGCACCGCGACCTCCTTCGACACCCCGATCACGATCGGCTTGCCGCCGTTCACCTGGACACGGGTGAACGAGACCCCACCCTCGGCCGCCCCGGCCGGCACCGCGGCCACGGCCGTGAACACCGCCGCCGCACCACCGGCCACGACGACTCTCCAGACCTGCTTCCCCACCTGGTCCCCAATCTCCGTACGGAAAGGCACCGAAGGCTCATCCCTCCAGCGCCTTGCAGACAACCGGCGTCCACACGGGGTTGTACACCCGCGAATCACAATGGGGCATCAGACAATCCCCGCCTCCCGTGAGGCGGAGAGGTCGGTGCGGTGCGGCGGGCGTTGGTGTTGCGCCGGCGCAGATAGGCGTGCAGGGCCCGGGTCGCAGTTCCTCCTGCTGCCGGGAGAGCCGTTTCGCGGTCTTGCTCCGCTTGTCCTCGATCTTCACCGGCGGCCTGCCGACCCGGCCGTTTCCACTGTTGCCCACCACACCCCCACATGTCACTGATCCGCGTGGACGACGACCTGCCGTCCGCCTCGCGGCCCTCCCCAGGGCTGCCATCCTCCTGCGGTCACACCGCGCCACCGGGACAGATGGTGTGGGCGCAACCGTCTGACCAGCGTAAGTGCCGAGTCGCGCCGAGCGAAGAGTTCACTGCGCACTGATCTCCCTGAGCCCGATGCGGCCGGGCTGGCAGGATGGGACGGCGGGCCTCGGGGGGTTCGCAGGGGAATCGGTGCGTCCGCGACGTTCGCGGGGCCGGCGAGCAGGAGGAGAGGTGCGGCTGTGGCGGTGACGGCTGAGGGGGCGCAGGGGCCGGGGGCCTCGCTGGATCGCACACGGCTGTTGAAGGACCTCCAGGCGCAGGCCCGGCTCCTGGAGGACGACCTGCGCGAGCGCACCGAGAGCGAGCCGCGGTTCCGCGACGCCCTGCGCGCCGAGTACGGCAAGGCGGTCGCGGCGGAGCGTACGGCGGCCATGTACGAGACCTGGCGGGACGAGCGGGTCGTCCAGATCGCCGCCGCGTGGGTGCTGGCCTGCGTGTTCGTACGGTTCAGCGAGGACAACGGGCTCATCCCGGACCCGTGGCTCTCCGGTCCCGGCGACCGGCTCGCCGAGGCGCAGGACCGCCACGACGACTTCTTCCGGCAGAACCCCTCCCTGAACGACCGGGACTGGCTGCTGGCCTCCTTCGACGCGCTGGCCGAGTCCCACCGGACGGTAGCGGGTCTGTTCGACCCCGCCCACAACCCGCTCTTCGAGGTCCTGCCGTCCTACGAGGCCGCGACCGCGCTGCTCGCGTTCTGGCGGCAGCGGGGCGCGGACGGCGAGGTCGTCCACGACTTCACCGACCCCTCGCTGGACACGCGTTTCCTCGGCGACCTGTACCAGGACCTGTCCGAGCACGCCCGCAAGACGTACGCGCTGCTCCAGACGCCGGTGTTCGTGGAGGAGTTCATCCTCGACCTGACGCTGGAACCGGCGGTGGAGGAGTTCGGCCTCACGCCCGCCTGGAAGCACCGGCCGGCCGGCTGGGACGGCGAGGTGTTCGCGGACGGTCCGGAGGGGGCGGAGGTCGTACGCGGGCTGCGCTGCATCGACCCCGCGTGCGGGTCCGGTCACTTCCTGCTGGGGCTGTTCGAGCGGCTGCTGGGCAAGTGGCGGGAGGCCGAGCCGGGGACCGAGCCGTGGGTGCTGGTGCGGCGGGCGCTGGAGTCCGTGCACGGCGCCGACAAGAACCCGTTCGCCGTGGCCATCGCGCGGTTCCGGCTGCTGGTGGCGGCGCTGAAGGCTTGTGGGGTACGGGAGTTGGGGGCGGCGCCCGAACTGCCGATCCGGGTGGCGGTCGGGGACTCGCTGCTGCACGGGCGTGGCGCGGAGACGGTGACCGAGGCGCTGGACACGCTGTTCGCGGAGAACGAGCCGTTCTACTACCGGACGGAGGATGTGGAGGGGTACGCCCGGGAGGTGGATCTGCTCGGGCGGGACTCGTACCACTTGGTGGTGGGGAATCCGCCGTACATCACGGTCAAGGACGCGAACGAGAACAAGAACTACAAGGCCGCGTACGACGCGTGTTATCGGCAGTACGCGTTGTCGGTGCCGTTCGCTCAGCGGATCTTTGAGTTGGCGGTTCGGGCGGGGGGTAGTCAGCAGGACGGGGGGTTCACGGGGCAGATCACTGCGAACTCGTTCATGAAGAGGGAGTTCGGGAAGAAGCTGATTGAGGACTTCTTTCCGCGGATTGATCTTACGCATGTGATTGACACGTCGGGGGCCTACATTCCGGGGCATGGGACGCCTACGGTTATTTTGGCGGGGCGGAATCAGGTGCCGCGGCAGGGGCACGCGGTTCGGGCTGTTTTGGGGGTTCGGGGGGAGCCCGGCCAGCCGGAGGAAGCTGCGGATGGGCTGGTTTGGCGGGCCATTGTGGCGCAGGTTGGGGTGCCTGGAAGCGAGTCCGATTGGGTATCGGTTGAGGACATCACCCGAGCACGCATCGCAGGCCATCCCTGGTCGCTCTCGGGTGGTGGCGCGGATGCCACATTCGAGCGGCTCAACGACGTCAGGCCGCGCCTTGGGGACAGGGTCGAGAAGCCGATCGGTCGGGGTATCCGAGCAGGCGCAGATGAGGCCTTCATGCGCCCCCTGCGGCCTTCACTCCGCACCTTCGCCGATAGGCGCGCAATCCGTCCGCTGCTCGTAGGCGATGCTGTACGCGACTGGTTCACTGGCTCACTAGACGGTATCTGGTACCCATACTCGGAATTCATCTCCAGCGACGACCTGAAGCGTGAGCTGGAGCCTTGGCGTACTCTGCTCGCGGAACGCGGAACGTTTCAGGGAGTCATGGCAGATGCAGGCTTGGAATGGTGGGAGTACATGCAACACACCGCCAGCGCCTACCGCACTCCGAGGTCCATCCCCTTCGCTTTTGTAGCCACGCATAACCACTTCGTGCTGGACCGTGGCGGGAAGGTTTTCAAGCAGTCTGCGCCTGTCATCAAGCTGCCAGATGGGGCCGGTGAGGAACGGCATCTGGAGTTGCTGGGAGTGCTGAACTCCTCGGCCGCTTGCTTCTGGCTCAAGCAGGTCAGCCAGGGCAAGGGCGGCAGCGGGCTCGGCCGTGGGCTGCAAGACGAGGCATGGGAGGAGCGCTACGAGTTCACCGGCACCAAGCTCCAGGAGTTCCCGCTCCCCGCACAACTCCCCCTCGCCCTCGGCCGCGAACTGGACGCGCTCGCTCAGGCCCTGCCCAAGCACGAGCCCTCCGCACTCACCCGCGAGGCCGTACCCACCCGTGAGGTGTTGGACGATGCTCGCCGTGCCCAGGAACAGATCCGGGCCCGCATGATTGCGCTCCAAGAAGAGCTGGACTGGACCGTCTACGGGGCCTACGGGCTACTCACCGCAGACGAGATCGCTCGGACCATCGTTCCCCTGAACGCCGACATCCCTGAAGTCGCCCTTGGGCAGCGCGTCTTCGAGATCGTGCTCGCACGCAGCGGTGCCGAGACCGCCTGGTTCGAGCGGCACGGGTCCACCCCGATTACCGAGATCCCCGACCACTGGCCCGACGCCTACAAGAAGGTCGTGCAGGCCCGGATCGATCTCATCGAGGCCAACAAGGACATCCGGCTGATCGAGCGGCCCGAGTACAAGCGCCGTTGGTCGACCGAGCCCTGGGAGAAGCGGGAGGCCGCCGCCCTGCGGAACTGGCTGCTCGACGCCGCCGAGCGTGAGGAGCTGTGGTTCGAGGAGCGGGAAGGATTCACCGTGCCGCGTCCGCTCACCGTCAACCAGCTCGCCGACGAGCTGCGCCACGACAAGGACGTGCAGGACGTCGCCGCGCTCTACGCCGCCGACCATCTCGGCAAGCGCGACGCCTCCCTCGCCACCGTCCTGGCCGCCGTGATCGAACCCGAGCACGTGCCCTACCTCGCCGCCCTCCGCTACAAGGACTCCGGCCTGCGCAAGCGCGCCCAGTGGGAGCAGGTCTGGGAGCAGCAGCGCGAGGAGGACCGGACCGGGCAGCGGCTCGACATCAAGGTCCCGCCGAAGTACACCAGCGCCGACTTCCTCAAGCACTCCTACTGGTCCCACCGCGGCAAGCTCGACGTGCCCAAGGAACGCTTCATCTCCTACCCCGGCGCCTCCCCCGAGGCCGACGGCTCCCTGCTGCTCGGCTGGGCCGGCTGGAACCACCGCGACCAGGCCGACGCCCTCGTCGGAATGATCCGCGACCGCGTCGAGAACGGTGGCTGGGCCAAGGAGGACCCCCGTTTCGTACCTCTCCTCGCCGGACTGCGCGAGGTGCTGCCCTGGGTCCACCAGTGGTACGGCGAGTACGACGAGGAGTGGGAGGGCAATCCCGCCGAGGAGTTCCAGGCCGCCCTCGAAACGGGCCGCACGGAACGCCAGCTCTCCGAGTCCGACCTCGTCAACTGGCGTCCCGAGAAGAAGACTCGCGGTCGCCAGAAGAAGAGCGACTGACCGGCCTCCGGACATGAGTGAGAGGCGGTAGGGAGCGCCACGGCTCCCCACCGCCCCTCGGTCACGTCAACCGCGTACGGCCATCCGCACGAACGCCGTCCACTGGTCAGCAGGGACGTTGAGAACCGCCGCGTCCGGCCGCTTGGAGTCGCGGACGTACACGGCAAGGCCTGCATCAGCGACCTCTACGCACTGGCCACCGTCTCCTGCGCTGTAGCTGCTCTTCACCCAGGTCAGTTCAGCTATCTGATCGTCGTTGGCGTTCACAACTCTCCCAAGAGCTTCTCGATCCAGGCCAGCGACTCCCTGGGGGTCATGGCTTGCGCTCGCAGGACTCCGTATGTGGACTCGAACCCCTGGACCTTCGCTGGCTCCGTATGCAGGGTGCTGTTGCTCTGCACCTCCGTGTACGCCATCCTGCGCCCTCCCCGCGTGAGGATCAACGTGAAAGGACCTGCAACTCCTGCATGTTCGTCGCGGTCGGTCGGCATCACCTGGAGCTCTACGTTGCGTTCGTGTCCGACAAGCAGCAGGTGCTCCAACTGGGCACGCAACACGTCCGTCCCGCCAAGTGGCCTGCGCAGGACGTTCTCCTCGATGACGAAGCTCAGCAGTGGCTTCGGTCGACGCACCAACAGCTTTTGACGATCCAGCCGCGCCGATACCCGCTGTTCGATGGTCTCGGAGTCCAGCAAGGGTCGCCACATGCTGAAGACAGCACGCGCGTACTCCTCACATTGCACCAAGCCGTTGACCAGGTGGGCATCGTAGGCGTGCAGTTCGGCCGCGTCAGCCTCCAGACTCGCGAACTCGCGGAAGAACGTCGGATACCGTGCCTTGGCCACCTCCTTCTTCATGGCCATCAGCACCCCCCGTGCCCCCGTCTCCCGATCCAGCGCGTCGATCAGCTCGGGCTTCGGGATCCGCCGCCCCTGCTCCACCGCCGCGATCTGCGCCTCGCCGTACCCGACCCGCTTGCCCAACTGCGCCTGGGTCAGCCCGGCGATCTCCCGGAAGAGCTTCACCTGGCGACCGAAACAGCGCAGGAACCCCCCGTTGGAGTCCGCCTCCGCCGCCACACCCGCGCCCGAGTCCGCACCCGACTCCATCCGCCTCGCCCTCTCGGTCTCACGCCCATCACTCACAGTGATTGCACGGTAAGGCGCACAGACGTCCATCACGCCCGGACCAGGACAAGTTGCGCCGTACGAGTGAACGCCGCAGCCGAGAGCAAGGTCCGTTCAGACCTTCTCGGCCCGCACCCGCGGCTGCTCGGCGGTGAGCAGTCCGATGTCCTCCACGTCGGAGGTCAGGATCGTCAGCCGGCCCGGATGCTGGAGCGCGGTCGCGCACAGCATGGCGTCGATGGCGTACTTGTGGCCGTGCAGGCCCGCTGTTCGCAAGAGGGCGGCGGCGGACTGCGCCACGCCTTGCGTGACCGGCTCCACACGCAGCCGGGACAGGGTCCACTTCAGCGCTGCGTCGTTGATCTTCGGGTGGATGACCTCCACCAGGACGGCGGCCGAGGTGATGACCGGCAGGTCGGCGTCACGGGCGGCTGTCAGCCATTCGTGGACCTCCCGGTCACGCTGTACAGCCTTCGCCAGGCCCTCGCTGTCCAGGACCAGGACACCGCTCACGCGGCTGCCCCGCCGGCCGAGACGCCTCCGGTGAGCCGGGCCCGCTTGGCGGCCACCGCCTCCGGGTCGGCCGGGCCGTGCACCTTGTCGAAGTCGGCGATCAGCTCGTCAAGGTTGTCCCGCTCGATCTGCCGCTGGGCCGCCTTCTCCAGGTACGCGGAGAGGCCCCGCTTGCCGACCCGCTCACGAATGGCCTGCAGAGTACCGGCGGTCAGCGTGACCGAAATGCCGCTGGTGGGGCCGTCACCAGGGAGGAAGTCCACGTCGTCAGCCATGAAACGAGAATAGCATTTCAAGTAGCACATGAGGTCTCGGACGCAGATCGCACAGGCACCCCGCCGCGAGGGCACAGTAGGGCGCGCGAGCGTCAACCACGCTCCGACCAGGGCAACTTGCCTCGTACGAGTGAACGCCGTACGCGAAAGCTTTCTTCACTCATCGCGTCCACACGCACACGTTCCGTGCGGTACGGTCACCTCGACAGCACGTCTTCCGTACGCCTCGCCGGGCGCACACGAAGACGGCCCCCGCAACGGTTGCAGCCGTTCGCGAGGGCCTGAACCACCAGTGGAAGTTAGGGCTCCCACCGTGATTTACCGGCACCTTATCGCGCCCCCGCGCGCCTTCACGCAGTTCTCCCACGACATCATTCGGCACCCCCGCCTGTCCTCGGACGCCGTCCGTCTCCTGACCTGGCAGCTTTCCCTCCCGCAGGGAGCGCGCGAGTCCCTGTCGCGCACCGCCGAACGCGCCCGTATCGGCGCAACCGCCTTCACCCGCGCCAAGCGCCAGCTCAAGGAAGAGGGTTTCGTGCACGAGCGGCGCGTGCAGGTGCCCGGTGGGCTCTGGGTGACCCAACAGCTCGTCTCCAACGTGCCGTTGAACCCCGGCGAGGCCGCCAAGATCCTCGCGCGGACACCCGCAGCCGCCGTACCCGCACCCTCAGCCGCCGTACCCGCCCCCGCCTCGGCGAACCCCGTGTCGCCGCAGGTCGCACCGAGTCACCGTAATCCGGCCGTCGGTGTCCCGACTCCTCGGCGCACCGACGGTCATCCAAGGAAAGACCCCGAGGAAAACACCTCCCACCAACCCCCCGAACCCCCCGCGGCCCGGACCGAGCCGCCCGCGCGGGAGGACGGACTCACCACCGCGCACCTGGAGGCGGCCCGCGCCCTCGTCGACGCCTTCCCGGCCCTCTCCCCCGACCTGCGCCACATCCCCCGCGCCATGCACGCCGAGCTGACACACCTCACCGCACGCTGGCTGGCCGCCGGCCACCCGGCCACCGCCGTCCGCCTGCACGTCCTGCGCGGCCTGCCCGACGACGGAACGCCCGTCCGCCGCCCCGGCGGTCTCCTGCGCCACCTCCTGCGTGACGTGCCGCCGCTCCTGCCCGACACGGCATCGGGGCGCGCCCCCACCGTGGACGGACCACCCGAGGACACGCGCGCCGCGCGGCTCGACGGCCCCCGCCTGTCCGCCCGCCTGACAGGCGTCCGCGAGTGCGCGGGCGACCACCTGCAGCCGATGCTGTTCCGTCCGAAGGGGGACGAGACGCTCTGCCCCCGGTGCGTTTGAAGTGGTCGCGGTAGTCCGCGAGAACCATGGACGGAGATCGGACTCCTCCCGACGGAGCCGCAGTTCTCGGACGACGAACTGCGGGCGGGCTTCTGGCCGGACATGACCGGCGGCCAGGACGCGGACGGACAAGGGCGGACGGGCCCGCACCCCGACAAGCCCGACACCGTGGTCCCGGGCCGCTACAGGTCCCGGCCGTAGGGGTGTCGTACCTGGTGGCGGCAGGCGGAGCCGCGGGATCTTCGATCCATGACGACCTCCCCCGACCGGCAGCGCACGCCGCTGCCACCGGCCGCCGAGCAGCCGGTCCTCACCCTCCGTTTCACCGCCTCCCCGCGCGGCGCCCGCCTCGCCCGCAGGCTCGCCTCCCACCAGATGGACGCCTGGGGGTGGGGCTACGGCACACCCGCCCACGACGCCGTGGAACTGGTCGTCGGTGAGCTGGCCGCGAACGCCGTCACCCACGGCCGGGTCCCGGGCCGGGACGCCGAGCTGCGGCTGAGCAGGGAGGACAACGAGTGTGTACGCGTCGAGGTGAGCGATGCCCGGGGTGAACGGCTGCCCGCGGCACGGGACGCCGGAACCGGGGAGGACGGCGGCCGGGGGCTCCTCCTCGTCGCCTCCCTCGCCAAGGAGTGGGGAACGGCCCCGAGGCCCGGTGCCCCCGGCAAGACGGTCTGGGCCGTCGTGGCCACCAGGGTCCCGGCGACACCGGCACCGCACACCTCACAAGAGGAGGACGAGCACGCTCGGCGTGCCGCGGCCGATGAACTCACCGCGCTGAGCCAGGAGATGGGGCTGACCTGACCAGCGGCGGCAGGGAGACCGGGCTGCGGCCGAGCCGGGGGAAGACCGAGCACATGGATGTCAGTAGTGGTACCGGGCCTTGATGATCACGACTTCCTTCTCCGTGGCCCGGTAGACGAGGCGGTGCTCGTCGTCGATCCGGCGTGACCAGTAGCCCGACAGGTCGCCCTTCAACGGCTCCGGTTTGCCGATGCCGGTGAAGGGGTCGCGCTGGATCTCGCCGATCAGACGCACGAGCTTGCGGAACAGCTTCCTGTCGGCGGACTGCCAGTACAGGAGGTCCTCCCACCCGGTGGGACGGAACCGTACGTCCCTCACTCCCCGTCCTCCGCCAGAGCTTCCAGCTCCTCCATGCTCTTGGTGATCATCGGGGTGTCGGCGGCCTTGTCCGCGGCGACGGCTGCCATGAGGTGAGCGGCGTTGGCCGGCGAACGCAGCAGGTAGACGGTCTCCTGCCAGGAACGGAAGTCGTCGGCGGACATCAGTATGGCGTTGCCGCCCCTGGAGGTGATCTCGATGGGCTCATGGTCGTCGTTGACCTGCTGGATCAGCGGGAAAAGCCTGGCTCGGGCCTCGCTGGCGGTGATGGACATGGGCGCCTCCTCCACAGGACTCGCACGAACTCGTACAGGAGAACCGTACCACTCAACTGGTACAAGTTCCTGGTACCACTCGGATGGGCTCATGCTGCCCCGGCCCGTTGCCCCGGTCCGGGCTGGCACGATATGGAGGAGTTGCATGGGGCACGGGTTCACCGGCGCGGGCCCCCGAGGAAGCCCGGCCGCGGGGGTGGCCGGGCGTGTGCTGTGGGGAGCGGGAGCGGCTGATGACCAGGGGCGCCAACACGGTCGTGCTGAGGGATGTCCTCGACATCAAGGAGGACGTCTACGCCGGCGACTTCAAGGTCGAGCTGTCCCAGGGATTCAGCGGGCGCTCGGCGGGGCGGGTCGAGGAGTACGTGGTCACCCCGCAGCTCCGGGCGGAGTTCGACAAGGCGCTGAAGCTGGTGCGCGGCGCGGTGCGGAAGGGCGCGTCGTACGCCGCCTACCTGCACGGCTCCTTCGGCGCCGGTAAGAGCCACTTCCTGACCGTGCTGCACGCCGTCCTCAACGGGGACGCGGCGGCGCGCGCCAAGCCGCGGCTGCGGGAGGTCATCGCCGAGCACGACGAGTGGCTGCGCGGCAAGCGGTTCCTCATGGTGCCGTACCACCTGGTGGGCGCGGCCAACCTGGACGAGGCGCTGCTCGGCGGGTACGTGCGGACCGTGCGCGAGCTGCACCCGGACGCGCCGACCCCGACCGTGTTCCGCTCCGACGCCATGCTGGACGACGCCCGGCGGATGCGGGGGCAGCTCGGCGACGACGCCTTCGTCCGGCTGCTGCCCGCCGACAGCGGCAGCGGCGCGGGAGCGGACGAGGACGACGACGAGCTGAAGGTGATCGGCGCGGGCGGAGCCTGGACCCCGACCGAACTGGACGAGGCGTTCACCGCGCCCGCCGGGGACCCGCGCCGCGAGCGGCTGGAGTCGGCGCTGCTCACCGGGCCGATGCGGTCCTACGCGGAGAGCGCGCGCGGGGACGCCGCCAAGTACGTGCCGTTGGAGAACGGCCTGTCCGCGATCACCCGGCACGCCCGCTCGCTCGACTACGACGGCGTGGTGCTGTTCCTGGACGAGCTGGTGCTGTGGCTCCAGGCGCACATGAAGGAGCGCACCTTCGTCAACAGCGAGATCCAGAAGCTGGTGAAGCTGATCGAGTCCGGCGACGCGGACCGGCCGGTGCCGATCGTGTCGTTCATCTCCCGCCAGCGCGACCTGTCCCAGCTGGTCGGCACCGACGTGCTCGGCGCCGACGTCAAGGCGATGGAACAGGCGCTGGAGTACCTCAACGAGCGGTTCGACACCATCGACCTGGAGGACCGCAACCTGCCGGAGATCATCAAGGAGCGGGTGCTGAAGCCGCTGCCCGGCAAGGAGGCGGTGCTGGAGGCGGAGTTCGCCAAGATCGACCGGACCGGTCAGCAGGTGAAGGACATCCTGCTGGACGGCAGCGGCGCCACGCACGCCGACTGGACGGACTTCCGGGCCGTCTATCCTCTCTCCCCGGCCCTGCTGAACGTGCTGGTCGCGCTGTCCGGCGCGCTCCAGCGGGAGCGGACCGGTCTGAAGCTCGTGCAGCAGCTGCTGGAGAAGAACGCCGACGCCGCCGTCGGGCAGCTCATCCCGCTCGGCGACCTGTGGAACGTGCTCGTCGACGGCACGGGCGCCGCCTTCACCGACAAGCTCAAGCGGGAGTCGGAGGCGGCGGTGAAGTTCTACGCCAAGGCCCGCGGCCACCTGCTGGAGAAGTACGGCTCCGACACGCACGCCGACTTCCGGGCCGACGACCGGTTCGTGAAGACGCTGCTGCTGGGCGCCCTCGCGCCGGACGTGCCCGCGCTGCGGCGGCTCACCGGGGCGCGGCTCGCCGCCCTGAACCACGGGTCGGTGCGGTCCCGTACCGTGCCCGCCGGTGACGTCGTCGTACGGCGGATGCGGGACCTTCAGGCCGCGTTCCCCTCCGAGGTGCGCTCGGACGGCGAGGCCGACCCGGTGTTCTCGCTGCACCTGTCCGACCTCGACATCGAGCCGCTGCTCGACGCGGTGGCCGAGGAGGACAAGGCCGGGGTGCGGCGGGTGTGGCTGCGGGACCGGCTGTGGGAGGCGATCGGGGTCCGCGACGGGCAGTTCGTCGCCGAGAAGGAGATCGTCTGGCGGGGCACCCGGCGCATCGCCGAGTTCGTCTTCGGCAACGTGCGCGACCGGGCGGACCTGCCCGACGAGCAGTTCACGCCCGCCACGTCCGGCACCGTGCGGTTCGTCGTCGACTACCCCTTCGACGACGGCGACCACTACCCGAGCGACGACTACCACCGCGTCGAGCAGCTGCGGAAGGACGGCGTCACCGCGCCCACGCTGGTGTGGCTGACGGACTTCTTCTCCGACCAGCGGCGGGCGCAGCTCGGCCGGCTGATGCGGATCAACTTCCTGCTGGAACGCGACCGGCTCGCCGACTACACCGGCAATTTCCCGCCCGACGACCGCGCCAAGGTCAAACGGCAGCTGGAGGTGGCCCGCGGCACCCTCACCGACCAGCTGACCGGGGCGCTCGCCGAGGTGTACGGGCTGGCCCGGCCGACCGACTCCAACCCGGGGCCCGAGGTGCCCGACGGGCGCCATGTGCTGTCGCTGCAGCCGGAGTTCGCGCAGCCGAGGGAGGAGGGCGGCAAGGGGTTCGAGGCGAACGTGCTGCACCTGGCCGACGGCATGTTCTCCGCGCTGTACCCGAAGCACCCCGACTTCGGGCCGGACCGGAACGGGCAGCGGAAGGCGGTGACCGCCGGGGAGCTGCGGACCGCGCTGGAGTGGATCACCCGGGCGATGGACGAGGGCGGCCGGGCCAACAACGTCGACAGCCACCACCTGAAGACGGTGAAGCGGATCGTGGAGCCGCTGGAGCTCGGCACGGTCCACGAGGGTCCGCTCGTGATGCGGCAGGACTGGCGGACCCGGATCAACCAGGCCGCCGCCGCACACCAGCAGCGCGGCGACCTCGCCGTCGAGGACATCCGCGGCTGGATCACCAAGGACCTCGGGTACGGCGGGCTGGACAAGCTCACCGGCAACCTGCTCATCGCCGCATACGCGCTGCTCGACGACCGGGCGTGGGTGTTCCAGGGCGGTCCGGAGCGGGAGGCGCCCGCGCTGGGCGAGATCGGGCCGGGCTGGTCGCTGCGGGCGCAGCCGCTGCCCGGCGAGGAGGAGTACGCGGCGGCCCGGGACCGGGCGGCGCGTCTGTTCGGCGTCGCCGTCAAACCCGCGCTGTACGCGCGCAACGTCAACCGGCTCGCCGACGAGCTGCGGGCCAGGGCGGAGGCGTGGGAGAAGGACGTCGCGGGGGTGCGGGCCTCGCTGGAGCGGCATGCGCCGCTGCTCGGTCTGGACACGCCCGGTGGGGCGGCGCCGCGTACGGGGATCCTGCGCGAGGCGGCCGGACTGCTGGCCCGGCTCACCCGGCACGGCGGCGACGCCACCGCGCTGGTGCGCGAGCTGGCCGCCGCGTCCCTGACCGCCGGGGAGCGGGACCTGAACACCGCCATGGGCAGCGCGGGTGAGGTGCTGCGGGCGCTGGACGGCACGGACTGGCCCGCGCTCAGGAACGTCCACGGGCTGACCTCGCGCGAGGACGGCGTCGGCGACCGGGCGCGGCGGCTGTTCGCCGAGATCGCGCGGACCGCGCGGGCGTCCGAGTTCGAGCGGTCCCTGGTGCAGGTGCTGGACGGGGTCCGGGACCAGGCCAACGCGATCATCAACGCGGCCCTGAAGGTGGAGAACGTGTTCGCCGAGCAGCGGCGGACGGCTCCGCCGGGGCCGCAGGACGTGCGGGTGACGGATCCGGAGGTGGCCACGCGCCATCCGGGGGCGCGGCCCGAGGAGGTGGGCGCGGGCGTCCTGCCGGACAGTGGGGGCGGTGCGGGCGTCCTGCCGGACGGTGGGGGCGGTGCGCCCGCGGGCGAGCCGGCGTGGCCCGTGCGGTCCGGGCACCGGATCGTCGCCGCGGGGGCGGAGACCACCGCGCTGGAGGACCAGCTGGTGGCCGGACTGGCCGCCGTGCGGGAGGAGATCGCGGCGTTCCGTGCCGCGCATCCGCACGCCAGGGTGGAGATCACCTGGCGTGCGGTCGTGGACGACGAGGGGGCTCGCTGATGTCCGCCGTGCGGGGCGGGGTTCCTCGCCCCCGCCGCCCGTTCCCGTTCCCGTCCCTCGGGGGCTTCGCCCCCGAACCCCCGGTCTACGGCGGCGGGTTCGCACGTCGGGTGCGGGTGCGTGGAGGGCTGATCGCGCAGTTCCCCGCGCCCCTTGACCTCGGGGGCTTCGGCCCCGAACCCCCCGGCTGCGGCCACGGCCCTGTGTGTCGGGTGCGGGTGCGTGGGGGGCTGGGCGCGCAGTTCCCCGCGCCCCTTGCCGGGCACGGAGTTCGGCGGTGAAGGCGGGGCGGCCCGGGGCCGGGCGGCGGGCCATTGAAGTGTTGTTGGAGGCCGAGCTGCCGCGTGCCGAAGGGCGGCGGCTCGTGCTGGTCGACGCCGTGTGGGCCGGCGGCGACACGGAACGGGACTTCACGGTCCAGGTCGACGGCGCCGCCCGCCGGGTGCACGTCACCGACCAGGACTCGCCGCTCGGCATCGCCGACGCCTGGAGACACCACACCACCGAGACCGACCCCGGCGGGGACAGCGTCCTCGTGGTCACCGGCAAGGTGCCCGCCGACCAGCTCGGCTGGGACCTGCGCGGGCACGCGGTGCGCCGCCGCCCGCTGGCCGTGGACCGCGCCGACATCGTCAAGCAGCTGTTCGGGGCGGGCGACCTGGACACCCGCATGGTGCGCGAGCACTGGCTGCTGGACGCGCTGCTGGAGGCCGAGCCGCCCGGCGGCTGGCCGCGGGTCGGCGCCGTCCTCACCCGCGACCGGGCCCTGCGGGCCCTGCTGGCCGCACGGGTGGGGCTCGGGGACACCGGCTCCGACTCGCTGGACCTGGACGCCGACACCCTCTTCGACTGGAGCCGGACCCCGGCCGGACCGCGCCGGTTCGCCGAGCTGCCCGAAGCCGAGCGGGCCGGTCTGGCCGAGTGGCTGGCGCAGGTGACCGGGCCCGCCGCGCCCACGCTGCTGGCGCTGGCCACCGACGGGCGGGGCGCGGACGCCCTGCCGCTCGGCGCGCTCGCCGCGGC
>NZ_QFDQ01000150.1 GCF_003270085.1 Streptomyces triticisoli
CCCACCCACCCGCCCGTCTCGGTGGGGGGAGGCGTCCCGTTCCCGGGGCTCCGCCCCAGACCCCGGCGGGGCTCTGCCCCTGCACCTCGGTGGGGTGTGTGTCCCCCTGGGTGCAAGGTCCTCGCCCCGTCGCCGGAGGGGCTGGAAAAGTCAGCCTGTCTGGGGGCGCCCCCTGCTCGTAGAGCTTGGGGGGATTGAGGACGAGGCCGTTCAGGCCGAAGCGGGGGTCTGGGGGGGGGCGCCGCCCCCGGGGACGGGACGGGTAGGGGCGGCGGGGGCGGAAAACCCCTGTGGGACGGGTCAGGGCACCTCCGTGGTCTCCGTCTCGCAGCGCAGCCGGCGGTCCGGGCCCAGCTCCCTCACCGGACCCGTCAGGGTCAGGTGGGCCGTGTGGCGGATGTCCGAGGACGAGGCGGCCAGGCGCAGTTCCAGGGCGCCCGGCTCCACCACCCGGCGGCCCCCGCGGTCGGTGAACGCCGACAGGTCCGCGTGGAAGCGGAAGGTCACCCGGCGGGACTCGCCGGCGGACAGCTCCAGCCGCTCGTAGCCGATCAGGCGTACGTCCGGGCGGGTCACCGACGCCACCGGGTCGTGCAGGTACAGCTGCACGACCTCCGCACCGGCCAGGTCACCGGTGTTGCGGACGGTCAGCGAGACGTCGTACGAGCCGTCCGTGCCGATTTCGGTGACATCGTTGCCCTGGAAGTCGGACCACTCGAACGTTGTGTACGACACCCCGTGTCCGAACGGGTACAGCGGCGTCGGGTCCAGGCTGCTCACCTCCCCGGCCAGACCCAGCGGCGGCTGGAGGTACGTCCACGGCTGGCCCCCCGGCCCGCGCGGCACGCTCACCGGGAGCCGGCCCGAGGGGTTCACCCGGCCCGAGAGGACGCCCGCGACCGCGGACCCGCCCTCCTCGCCGGGGAAGAACGCCTGGACGGCGGCGCCCAGGCGCCCGTCCCAGCGGCCCAGCGCGTAGGGGCGGCCGGTGAGGAGGATCAGCACCACCGGCACGCCCGTGCCCACCAGCGCGTCCAGCAGCTCGCCCTGGACGCCGGGCAGGCTCAGGTCCGCCACGTCGCAGCCCTCGCCCGACGTGCCCCGGCCGAACAGGCCCGAGCGGTCGCCCAGGACCGCCACGCACACGTCCGCCTCCCGCGCCCGTGCGACCGCCTCCTCGAAGCCGGAGGTGTCCGGGTCGGACACGTCGCAGCCCTCGGTGAACGTCACCTTCGCGTCGGGCAGTTCCGTACGCAGCGCGTCCAGCACGGTGGGGATCTCGATGCCCATGGGCACCTCGGGGTGCTGGGTGCCCACGTGGGAGGGGAAGGAGTAGCAGCCCAGCATGGCCAGGGCGTCCGCCGCACGAGGGCCGACCACCGCGATCCGGGTGTCGGGCGACAGCGGCAGCACACCGTCCGGGTTGGTCAGCAGCACCACCGACTCCTCGGCCAGGCGGCGGGCCACGGCCCGGTTGCCCGCCGAGTCCAGGTCGATCGACTCCGCGGGTACGTCGGCGTTCCAGTCCTCGTCCAGCAGGCCCAGCTCGCACTTCTGCAGCAGGACGCGGCGGGCCGCGCGGTCCACCAGGGACTCCGGGACCGTGCCCTCCCGCACCGCCGCCGCCAGGTCCTTGCCGTAGCACTTCACGGTGGGCAGCTCGACGTCGATGCCGGCGGTCAGGGCCAGATCGGCGGAGTCCGCCGGGCTGCCCGACACCCGGTGCAGGATCTGCAGGAAGTCGATGCCGAAGTAGTCGGCGACCACCGTCCCCGTGAAACCCCACTGCTCGCGCAGGAGTTCGGTGAGCAGGTGCGGGTCCGCGGAGGCCGGTACGCCGTCCGTCTCCGTGTACGCCGCCATCACCGAGCGCGCGCCGCCCTCGCGCAGCGCCATCTCGAACGGCGGGAGCGTGATGTCGGCGAACTCCCGGGTGCCGGCCCGTACCGGGGCCAGGTTGCGGGCGCCCACCGAGGAGGCGTATCCGGCGAAGTGCTTCAGCGTGGCGACGATTCCCGCCGATTCAAGGCCTCGAACGTAGGCGGCGGCGATCGTGCCGACCAGGTACGGGTCCTCGCCGATGGTCTCCTCCACCCGGCCCCAGCGCGGGTCACGGACCACGTCCAGGACGGGGGCGAGTCCCTGGTGCACGCCCACCGAGCGCAGGTCCCGGCCGATGCGGCCGGCCATCTCCTCCACCAGGGCCGGGTCGAAGGCGGCGCCCCAGGCCAGGGGGACCGGGTAGGCGGTCGCGCCCCAGGCCGTGAAGCCGGCCAGGCACTCCTCGTGGGCGACGGCCGGGATGCCGAAGCGGCCGGCCTCGGCGATCCGGCGCTGGGCGCGGGCCAGTGCCTGCGCGCCCAGCGCCGGGTCCACGGGGGCGGTGCCGAAGGAACGGGTGAGCTGGCCGAGGCCGAGGGTGATCAGCTCGTCCCAGTCGTAGTCCGTGTTCATCGCCTGCTGGTGCGGGGCGACGCCGTCGCCGTCCGTCGAGGCGCCCACCCATACGCCGTACAGCTGGGCGGTCTTCTCCTCCAGCGTCATCCGGGAGAGCAGGTCGTCGACGCGGGCGGCGGCGGGCAGGGCGGGGTCGCGCCAGGGGGCGGTGGTCATGGAGCTCCTGTCAGAGACGTCGGAAGAGGGTGGGTTCACTTGCCGCCCACGCCCATCAGACCGCCCACGAGGGCGCGCCGGGCCACCAGGTAGACGGCGAAGATCGGGATTCCGGAGAGGACGACGGAGGCGAGCAGGGCGGGGATGTTCACGCCGAACTCGCTGACGTAGTTGAACAGGCCGAGGGTCAGCACGCGCGGGCCGTCGGACTGGGTGAAGATCAGCGGGAAGAGGAAGCCGTTCCAGGCCTGCAGGGCCGAGTAGATGACGACCGTGCTGATGCCGCCCTTGGTCACCGGGATGACCAGCTGGAACAGCATCCGCGTGGGGGAGGCGCCGTCCAGGGCCATCGCCTCGTACAGCTCCTCGGAGATGTCCCGCATGGTGCCGGTGAGGACGAGCACCGACACCGGCATCGCGAAGGCCGCCGTCGGCAGGATGATCGCGAGCAGGCTGTCGTAGAGGTCCAGCTTGGCGATCATCAGGTAGAGGGGGACGACGACCGCCTGTGCGGGGATGGCGACACCCAGCAGGAACAGGCGGAAGGCCGCGCTCGACCAGAAGCCGCGGCTGCGCACGGCGACGTAGGCGAGGGGGACGCACAGCACGAGGACGATCGCCACGACGGCCGCCGCGACGGTCACCGTGTTGGTGAGCAGGTGGCCGAAGCCGCTGTGCAGGACGATGTCGTAGTTCTCGAGGGTGGGGTCGGTGGGCGGCTTGAGGGCGTTGTGGCCCAGCGCCTTGTCCTGGCTGGTCAGCGAGGTGGTGATCATCGCGTAGATGGGGATGATCACGACGGCCAGCCAGATGACCGAGCCGAGGCCGGCCAGCGGGTTCGGACGCCTGGTCCAGTGGCGGCGGCGGTGGGCGGGGCCCGAGGTCACCGGCGGCTTCGGGGCCCGTACGGGGCGGCGTGGCAACGTATCGTGTGACACCTCGTCACATTCCTTCCCTGGTGCTGCGCATGGTGCCGAAGCCGGTCAGTCGGACCAGCAGCAGCGACAGCGCGGTGGCGGCCACGACGAGGAAGGTCGCGACGGCGCTCGCGTAGCCGAAGTCGTAGCTCTTGAAGCCCGCCTCGTACATCAGGTACGGCAGGATCGCGGTGTCCGTGCCGGGGCCGCCCTGGGTCAGGATCAGCACGGTCTCGAAGTACGTCAGCGAGCCGACGATCATCAGCACGGTCGACGTGGTCGCCGTGTTGCGCAGCTGCGGCAGGGTGATCGAGAAGAACTGGCGGTAGCGGCCGGCGCCGTCGATCGCCGCGGCCTGGTAGAGGACTTCGGGGATCTGCCGTGCCCCACCCTGGTAGATCAGGGTGTGGAACGGGATGAACTGCCAGCCGCCGACGAAGACGATCGCGAGGAAGGCGCCGGAGGTGGTGCCGAGCGTGTCGCCCTGGATGATGCCGAAGTTGGGGTCGAGCAGGGCGTAGAAGAGCAGCGAGATCGCCGTCGAGGACAGCAGGAACGGTGTGAAGAAGACCGCGGAGAGGACTGCCCGGTTGCGCTGGCGGCCCGCCGCCCAGACGCCCAGCAGCAGCGAGACGACGGTCTGGAAGACCCAGCTGACGACGGTGAGCAGCACGGTCACCGTCAGGGACTGGGTCAGGCGCGGGTCGTCGATCAGTTTCTGCCAGTTCGCCAGGCCCACCGGCTCGGGGTCGCCCAGGCCGTTCCACCTGGTGAAGGACAGGTAGAAGGCCAGGAGCATGGGGCCGATGGCGAAGAAGGCGAAGAACAGGACGCCGGGCAGGACCCAGGAGGGGTGCGGGCGTCCGGCCCGCACGCCCTTCCCGGGCCTGCCCTTCGTACCGGTGGAGACCGTGGAGCTCACTTCAGCCCCTTGAGCGCGGCCACGAACTGGCTCGGCGTCGACTTGCCCACGAACAGCTTGTTGATCTCGGTGAGCATCGGCGTCTGGATGCTCGGGTCGACCGCCTGGTCCCAGCTCAGGGTGAAGGCCGGGGCCTGCTGCACCATCTCGTACTGGAACTTGGCGAACTCGGGGTTGGGGGAGGAGTCGAGCAGCTTGGCCGCGTTGGACGTGGTCGGGATGTCGCCGTTGTCGACCAGGTCCTTGGTGTAGGCGTCGGAGGCGCACTCCTTCAGGAAGGCGATCGCCGCGTCCTTGTTGGACGTACGGGCGTTCACCGACCAGTAGTTGGTGGGGTTGCCGACGACGTTGCGGATGTCTCCGGAGCCGCCCTCGAACTCCGGGAACGCGCACCAGCCCAGGTCCTTCCTGGCGAAGTCCGGGAACTTGCCGAGCTGCGTGGGGTACTCCCACGAGCCCATCAGGTGCATGGCCGCCTTGCCCTTGGCGAAGACCGCGGGCGCGCCGCCGTTGCCGTACCCCACCGAGCTGTAGCCCTTGCCGAAGGCGCCGTCGTCGATGAGCTGCTTGACCGTCTCGGCGGCCTTGAGCACGGCCGGGTCGCCCCAGCCGGCGGAGTCGCCGTTCTTGATGCGCTCGAAGACCTCGGGCCCGCCGATGCGGTCGACCAGGTACTCCAGCCACATCAGTTCCGTCCAGGTGTCGGCACCGCCGAGCGCGAACGGGGTGATCCTCGCCTTCTTCAGCTTGGCGTTGATGTCGAGCAGCTGGTCCCAGGTGGTGGGCGGCTGGAGTTTGTGCTCGGCGAAGACCGCCTTGTTGTAGAAGAGGATCACCGGCTGCATGCCGCGCATCGGGACGCCGTAGTTGCGGCCGCCCAGCGCGCCCGCGGCGAGCACGGAGGGCAGGAAGCCGTCCCTGAGGACCGGGTCGGACTTGATGATGTCGGTGAGGTCGATCAGCTGGTTCGCATCCTTGTACGCCTTGATGGAGCCGCCGCCCCAGTTGAAGAACAGGTCGGGGGCGTGCGGCGAGCCCATCGCGGTGCGCAGCTTGGCGGGGTAGTCCGAGCCGGGCACCTTCTCCAGCTTGATCCTGCCCTTCGCCTCCTTGGCCGCGGCGGAGGCGTTGAACCGGCTGACGGCCGCGGTCTGCACCTTCACCGCGTCGTCGCCGTACACCATCGCCGTGATGGTGCCGCCGCCCGAACCGCCGGAGCCGCCGCCGGAACCACAGGCGGTGAGTCCGGCGGCCGAGATGAGGGTGGTGGCGCCGGCGCCGAGGAACCAGCGCCTGCTGTAGGACTCCATGTGACGGCACCTCTCACGATGTCGTGTTGCCGAATGTTCGTCCGGCCGGTGTGTGCGGGTGACCGAAGTGCGCGTAACCGGAAGTTGCGTGTGGCCGAATGTTTCGCATGACACTTCGAATGTTCCGGGAACTTATGGCGCGCAGGGGGGTTCGTCAAGGGGTTGCGCAGAGATACGATCGCCCGCATGAACCCTCCAAAGCCCGCAGAAACACAGACCGCCACGCTCGCCGAGATCGCCCGCGAGGCCGGTGTGTCGGCTCCGACTGTTTCGAAGGTCCTCAACGGGCGGGCCGATGTCGCCCCGACGACCCGCAGCCGTGTCGAGGAGCTGCTGCGGGCCCACGGCTACCGGCGCCGGCGGGCCGAGGCGACCCGCTCGCCGCTGATCGACCTGGTCTTCCACGAGCTGGAGAGCGCCTGGGCGATGGAGGTCATCCGGGGCGTGGAGAACGTGGCACGGGACGCGGGGCTGAGCGTCGTGCTCTCCGAGAGCGCGGGCCGGCTCACCCCCGGGCGGACCTGGGCCGACCAGGTCGCCGCCCGCCGCCCGCACGGCGTGATCCTGGTGCTGTCCGGGCTCGACGAGTCCCAGCGGGCGCTGCTGACCAGCCGCTCCATCCCGTTCGTGGTGATGGACCCGGCCGGTGACCCCGGCGCCGACGTGCCGTCGATCGGCGCGACCAACTGGCAGGGCGGGCTGGCCGCGACCCGGCACCTGGTGGAGCTCGGGCACACCCGGATCGGCGCGATCAGCGGGCCGTCGCGGATGATGTGCAGCCGCGCCCGGGTCGACGGCTACCGGGCGGCGCTGGAGACGGCGGGACTGCCGGTGGACCCGTCGCTGATCGTGACCGGCGACTTCCACCACGAGGCCGGCTACCGGCTGGGCCTGAAGCTGCTGGGCCGCGAGGACCGGCCGACCGCCGTCTTCGCGGGCAACGACCTGCAGGCGCTCGGCCTGTACGAGGCGGCACGCGAGCTGGGGCTGCGCATCCCGGAGGACCTGAGCGTGGTCGGCTTCGACGACCTGCCGGTGGCGCGCTGGGTGGGACCGCCGCTGACGACCGTACGCCAGCCGCTGACGGAGATGGCGGAGGCGGCGGCGAAGCTGGTGCTGGACCTCGGGCGCGAGGAGGAGTCGCCGGTGGCGACCCGGGTGGAACTGGCCACGAGCCTGGTGGTGCGCAGCAGCACGGCGGCGCCGGCGGGGTGAGGCCGGGGGGACTGGGTGAGACCGGGTGAGGCCGGGGTGCCGGGGCGTGTCGAAACTTTCGGAGATGAGATTTTCTGAAGAAAAGCCTTGTGTCGCCCTCCCCTTGGTGAGCTTTTCATGACTCGGACGTATGTTCCTCTCTGTGAGGGGACACAACAGGGGACATGACAGGGAACGCGACGGGGGACAGGGGGACAGCGGGGAGGCCGGCAGACGGGCGGATCCGGCGCGCGCGGCGAGCTCGGCACGCTCGGGGGCGCTGAAGGCCGTGGGCCTGACCCTGGCCGGCGCCCTGGTGCTGGGCGTCGCGGCGGCGGGCTGGACGTACTGGCAGCTGAACCACAACATCACGGGCGTCGACATCAACAACGCGCTCGGCGACAACCGCCCGCCCAGGCTGCTGACGGAGCCCTCGGCGGAGGCGCCCGCCCTGCCCGGCGGCGCCCTCAACATCCTGGTGCTGGGCTCGGACTCGCGCGGCGGCACGGAGAACAAGGAGCTCGGCGGCGGCGACAGCGAGGGCGCGCGCTCCGACACCGCGATGGTGGTGCACATCGACGCGGGCCGGACCTCGGCCACCGTGGTGAGCATCCCGCGCGACACGCTGGTGGCGCGCCCGTCCTGCCCGTTGGCCTCCGGCGGCGCGACGACGGCGGCGTACAGCGCGATGTTCAACAGCGCCTACTCGGTGGGCGGGCCGGTGTGCGCGGTCAAGACGGTCGAGTCGCTCACCGACGTCCGCATGGACCACTACGTCGAGATCGACTTCTCCGGCTTCGCGAAACTGGTGGACGCGCTCGGCGGGGTCACCGTCACCACCGAGCAGGACATCGACGACGACAAGAGCCACCTGCACCTGGAGGCCGGCACCCACCACCTGGACGGCACCCAGGCCCTCGCCCTCGCCCGCACCCGGCACGGCATAGGCGACGGCAGCGACCTCGGCCGCATAGGGCTGCAGCAGATGCTGGTCAGGGCCATGCTGGAGGAGATCACCTCCACCGGCCTCCTGAACGACCCCGCCCGGCTCTACCGCGTGGCCGACGCGGTCACCGGCAGCCTGACCACGGACACCGGCCTGGACTCGCTCGCGGAGCTGACGACCCTCGCCCGGAGCCTGAAGGACCTGACGGCCGAGAACGTGGAAACGGTGACCCTTCCGGTGGTGACGGCCCCGTACAACCCCAACCGCGTGGTGGCCCAGGAGCCGGAGGCGAGCGAACTGTGGGCGTCGCTGCGCTGACCGCGGTCGAACCGACGGGACATGATCACTCGTTCGGATGATCGGCACGCATGAGGACCCGCGGTGCGCTGCGTATACGTACCGTCACGGCTGTCACTTGTGCCGTAGTGGCGCTCCCGCCCACACTTGAAGGAGGAGGTGCTTCACGATGACCGCTCTCGCAGAAGAGGTGGCTCCGGTGGTGACAGACGAGCCGGTTTCCGAACCTGGTGCCGATCTGGACGAGGTCCTGTGGCAGGCGTGGAAGGCCCTGGATCTCCCCGAGGGCTACCGCGCCGAGATCATCGAGGGGGCCATCGAGGTGTCGCCCACCGGTCGCCGTCGTCACACCGTCCTCATCGGCCGCCTCCGCCGTGCGCTTGATGCGCACCTGGCGGGCAGCGGTTACGCAGTTCATCACGACGGCAATGTCATCCACCGCCACAAACCCTGGATCCCCGACCTCTTCGTCGCCCCCCTCGACCTCGACGAGATCCCCGACGAGGAGGGGCTCGGCGTCGACGCCGCCGGGGTGAAGACGGTCATCGAGGTCAGCTCGCCAGGTCACCGGAACCTCCAGCGTGACCGCGTCCGCAAGCGCCGCGAGTACGCCCGGGCGGGGATCCCGGTGTATGTGATCGTCGACGACTTCGACGACGAGGGAGCCGTCCTGGTGCTGACGTCCCCCGATCCGAAGAAGGCCAAGTACACCGACGAACACCGTGTCCCTTACGGCACCGACGCGGTGATCCCGGAGGGGCCGGCCAAGGGCTTCGCCATCGGCGAGGCGATCGTCGCGTCCTGAGGGCGTCAGCGCGCCGGGCGGCCGAGCAGCATGGTCGGGGCCCCCGCGACGCGGGTGAGGAACACCGTTGCCGTGTTCCTCCCGTGCGGCTTCGGGAGGACCTTGCGGCGCAGTTCCTCCGGCTCGACCGCCGAGCCGCGCTTCTTCACGGTCAGGGTGCCGACCTCGCGCTCGCGCAGCAGGGCCTTCAGTTTCTTGGCGTTGAAGGGGAGCCGGGCGTCGATCTCGTAGGCGGTGGCGTACGGGGTGGGGCGGAGTTCGTCGGCGGTGACGTACGCGATGGACGGGTCGAGGAGGCCGCCGTCGAGGTCCGCGGCGACCTCGGCCACGAGATGGGCGCGGATGACCGCACCGTCCGGTTCGTACAGGTAGCGGCCCGGGGTACGGACCCGGGGGTCGGGCAGGCCGCGGGCGCGCAGGGTGTGCGGGCCGGGCAGCAGGGTCGCCCGGACCAGGCCAGGCTCGGTGCCGAACCACAGCACCGCCTCCTTCACCTCCCCGCCGTTGGAGATCCACTCGGCCTCGGCCTGCGGCGGGAGCGCCTCGTGCGGGATGCCGGGGGCGACCTTCAGGGCGGCGTGCGGTGCCTTGAGGGCCGTGCCGACGGCCCAGGAGAGCGGGGGCGAGTACGCCTCCGGGTCGAAGATCCGCCCGCCCGTCGCCCGGCCACCACCCCTCATCGACGTGCTTCGCACGGCCCCTCCTTGTCTGCCACCTCTACGGGCGGGGTCCACGAAGACGGCGTCGTACGGCGACGGGTCCACCTCCGTCACGTCCGCCTCCCGCACCTCGATCAGGTCCGCGAGTCCCAGGGCCTCCGCGTTCGCCCGCGCCGTGGCCACCGTCAGCGGGTCACGGTCCACGGCGAGGACCCGGATCCCCGCGCGGGCCAGCGCGATCGCGTCGCCGCCGATGCCGCAGCACAGGTCGGCGACGGAGGTCACGCCGAGTTCGCGGAAGCGGTGCGCCCGGTACGCCGCCACGCTCGCCCGTGTCGACTGCTCCACCCCGTTCGGCGTGAAGAACATCCGCCCCGCGTCCTCGGCCCCGAACTTCGCCACCGCCCGTTGCCGCAGCAGGGCCTGGCCGAGCGCCGCCGACACCAGCTCGGCGGGGTGCCGGCAGCGCAGCCGGGTGGCGACGGCGAGTTCGTCGGCGGGGTCGGTGTCGCGCACCTCGTCCAGGAGGGCGCGGCCCTCGGGGGTGAGCAGCGAGGCGAAGGCGTGGAGGTGGTCGTTCACCGGCCCATTGTGGGCCGGTCGGTGGATGGTGTGCCTCAGGGCCGCGGTGTCGCCCCGGGTTCCGGGCGGCGGACTGCGAGGATCCGGCGCCATGGGACCAGTAGTACAAAATGACAAAAAGAGCCCCAAAGGGTTCCTGTATCGCACGGTGGGGATCCACGGCGGGCTCACGGTTCTCGCCGTCGCCGCCCTCGCCTCCGGCTGTGCCCAGTCGGGCACACCGGTGAGTCCGGCCCCCGGCCAGCAGCGCCTCCAGGCACCGCCGGCCCGCGCCCCGGACTCGTACGCAGACCGCCTGCGCACCTCCGCGCAGCGGGCGGCCGCCGCCAGGCGCTGGGGCCTGGAGCAGGTCCCGCTGGTGCCCCCGCCGCCGCCCGCCACGAAACCGAGGATCACCGCCCGCCCGGGCTTCGAGGTGGGCCACCAGGAGGACTGGGACCTGCCCCCGGTCTTCACCACGGTCCCCACCAAGGACAAGGTCGTCTTCCTCACCATCGACGACGGCACGGAGAAGGACCCCGCGTTCCTGCGGATGATGAACGACCTGAAGATCCCGTACACGGCGTTCCTCAGCAACTACCTCATCGAGGACGACTACGACTACTTCCGGAAGATGCAGGCCTTGGGAGTCACCCTCAACAACCACACCCTGCACCACCCGTACCTGCCGGGTCTGTCCTACGAGGAGCAGCGGCACGAGATCTGCGGCATGCAGGACGTCATGCGGAAGGAGTTCGGCAAGCGCCCGAAGGTGTTCCGCCCGCCCTACGGCAACTACAACCAGGACACCCTGCGCGCCGCCAAGTCCTGCGGCATCGAGTACGCGCCGATCTGGAACGAGGAGGTCTACGTCGACCACTGGGAGTTCCGCGAGGACGACCAGCGGATGCGCCCCGGGGACATCGTCCTCACCCACTTCCGGGGCCCGGGCGAGTGGAACGGCACGATGGTCGACACCATGCGCCGGTTCCTCGACCACGTGACGGCCGAGGGGTTCGCGGTGGCCCGGCTGGAGGACTACCTGTGAGGTCACGTTTTCATCCGGGACCGGCGACAACCAGCCTGTCCGGCGCTTGAGGACGAGGCCGTTCGGGCCGACAGCGGGGGTCTGGGGGCGCAGCCCCCAGGGGCGGTCACCGTAAGAGACGGCACCTTGCACGGACGTACAGCACAGCGCACTCCCGGCCGACGCGCCACGAGGCAATTGGCACTCCGCTTGACCGAGTGCTAACCGCAGTCATAGTCTCGGCTCTGGCACTCCCCCCTGGAGAGTGCCAACAAAGCGACGGGCAGGTCCGGCACCCGCGACGACGGATCGACCTGGTCGCCACCTCAGACAGTTAACCCCGTGAGATCTCCGAAGGGGGAGGTCGGATCGTGACGACCGCCAGCTCCAAGGTTGCCATCAAGCCGCTCGAGGACCGCATTGTGGTCCAGCCGCTGGACGCCGAGCAGACCACGGCCTCTGGCCTGGTCATCCCGGACACCGCCAAGGAGAAGCCCCAGGAGGGCGTCGTCCTGGCCGTGGGCCCGGGCCGCTTCGAGGAGGGCAACCGCCTTCCGCTCGACGTGAAGGTCGGCGACGTCGTGCTCTACAGCAAGTACGGCGGCACCGAGGTGAAGTACAACAACGAGGAATACCTCGTTCTCTCGGCTCGCGACGTCCTCGCGATCATCGAGAAGTAAGTCACCTCAGCATTCCTGCTGTGAGCTGCGCCCCTGGCCCCCGCGACCGATAACAGGCCGGGCGCCCGGGGCGCAGCGTCTTTCCACCAGACTCCCGAGAGGGCTCCCGCTGCCATGGCGAAGATCCTGAAGTTCGACGAGGACGCCCGTCGCGCCCTTGAGCGCGGCGTCAACAAGCTTGCCGACACGGTCAAGGTGACGATCGGCCCCAAGGGCCGCAACGTCGTCATCGACAAGAAGTTCGGCGCCCCCACCATCACCAACGACGGCGTCACCATCGCCCGCGAGGTCGAGATCGAGGACCCGCACGAGAACCTTGGCGCCCAGCTGGTGAAGGAGGTGGCGACCAAGACCAACGACATCGCGGGTGACGGCACCACCACCGCCACCGTGCTCGCCCAGGCGCTGGTGCGCGTGGGCCTGAAGAACGTCGCCGCCGGTGCCTCCCCGGCCGCCCTGAAGAAGGGCATCGACGCCGCGGTCAAGGCCATCTCCGACGAGCTGCACGCCTCGGCGCGCCCGATCGACGAGAAGTCCGACATCGCCGCCGTGGCCGGGCTGTCCGCCCAGGACCAGCAGGTCGGCGAGCTGATCGCCGAGGCGATGGACAAGGTCGGCAAGGACGGTGTCATCACCGTCGAGGAGTCCAACACCTTCGGTCTGGAGCTGGACTTCACCGAGGGCATGGCCTTCGACAAGGGCTACCTGTCGCCGTACTTCGTGACGGACCAGGAGCGTATGGAGGCCGTCCTCGACGACCCGTACATCCTGATCCACCAGGGCAAGATCTCCGCGATCGCGGACATGCTGCCGCTGCTCGAGAAGATCATCCAGGCGAACGCCTCGAAGCCGCTGCTGATCATCGCCGAGGACGTCGAGGGCGAGGCCCTGTCGACGCTGGTCGTCAACAAGATCCGCGGCACGTTCAACGCCACGGCCGTCAAGGCCCCCGGCTTCGGCGACCGCCGCAAGGCGATGCTGCAGGACATGGCGGTCCTCACCGGCGCCACCGTCATCTCCGAGGAGGTCGGCCTCAAGCTCGACCAGGCCGGTCTGGACGTCCTCGGCTCCGCCCGCCGCGTCACCGTCACCAAGGACGACACCACGATCGTCGACGGCGCCGGCAAGAAGGAGGACGTCGAGGGCCGCATCGCGCAGATCAAGGCCGAGATCGAGAACACCGACTCCGACTGGGACCGCGAGAAGCTCCAGGAGCGCCTCGCGAAGCTGGCCGGCGGCGTGTGCGTGATCAAGGTCGGCGCCGCCACCGAGGTGGAGCTGAAGGAGAAGAAGCACCGTCTGGAGGACGCCATCTCCGCGACCCGCGCCGCGGTCGAGGAGGGCATCGTCTCCGGTGGCGGCTCCGCGCTCGTCCACGCCTCCAAGGTCCTGGAGGGCAACCTCGGCAAGACCGGCGACGAGGCCACCGGCGTCTCGGTCGTCCGCAACGCCGTCGTCGAGCCGCTGCGCTGGATCGCGGAGAACGCGGGCCTGGAGGGCTACGTCATCGTCTCCAAGGTCAGGGAGCTGGAGAAGGGCAGCGGCTACAACGCCGCCACCGGCGAGTACGGCGACCTGGTCAAGGCCGGCGTCATCGACCCGGTGAAGGTCACCCGCTCCGCCCTGGAGAACGCCGCCTCCATCGCCTCCCTCCTGCTGACGACCGAGACCCTGGTCGTCGAGAAGAAGGAAGAGGAAGAGCCGGCCGCCGCGGGCCACGGCCACGGCCACGCCCACTGAGCCGCTCCGCCGAGCTGAGCCACGTCACCGGTGCCCGGTGTCCCCTCGGGGCGCCGGGCACCGGTGTGTTTCGGCGTCTGCCCAGCGGGGGTTCCGATGTCGGGTGCGGGTCGTTCGTGGTTGGTCGCGCAGTTCCCCGCGCCCCTTGGAAGCGGTTGCCCCCGCGTTCCCCGGAAGGTGCCGTTCTCAGCCCTTCTGGCGGCTGACGAACCGTACGTCCTCCGCCAGTACCGCCCGTGCGCCCGGCTCGTCCGCCAGCCGGGCCGCCAGGGTGGCCTCCGCCAGCCGCTCGGGCAGAGCCTCGGCGAACTTCAGGCCGCGTACGGCGCGGATGTCGATCTCGGGCAGGGTGAGGCCGGCTCGCGCGTCGGTCAGCGCCGCCTGCCAGGCCTGCGCCGTGAGGTCGTCGCGCAGGGCGATGAACCGGTCGTCCACGCGCCGGTGCGGGACCGTGACGGGGGAGAGGGAGGCCGCCAGGGTGGCGTTCGCCCGGTGTCCCGCCCAGGTCCACCAGCGCACGTCCCCGTCACCGTCCCGGGTGATGAGCGTGGAGCCCGGGTGGACGACGTGCAGGTGCGCCTCCCGCGCCTCGGCGAGCCGCGCCGTGGCCCGCCGGGTGAGGGCCACCGGCGGGTCGCTGCCGAGCAGCACCTCACGAGCGGCCCGGGTCAGGACCCGGGAGCGGACGCGCACCGGCCCGAATCCGCTCCACTTGGCCCGCCCGCCCTCGTCCGCCGGCTCCACGAAACAGCGCCGGCGCTGCCAGTCGATGTACGTCACCAGCCAACTGCGGCCTGCCAGCAGCAGCTTGCGGGGTCCTGCCACCTCCTCGGTGAGCAGGTCCGGGTCCGTGCGGCCGATCTCCGTGCGCCCGCTGAGGACGGTGAACTCCGGGGGCGCGGTGAACGAGGCCGTGAGGTTCATGAAGTGCCGCTGCCCGTAGCGGCGTTCGGCCTCCGGGCCGATGAACAGCGTGCCGCCGTCCCGTTCCAGCCAGCCCTGTTCGACGAGATGCCGTACGACCGGTTCCGCCGCCGTCCCGAACGGGTTCAGGCCGCCCCACCACTTCTGCCACAGGTTCTCGCCGACGCGGTGCTCCTGCAGGCACAGGGCGAGGATCTGCTGGGCGACGAGGTGGCGGGGGTCGGGCGGCGGGAGCACCGGTTCGACCCAGCCGCGCGACCAGGCCAGCAGCAGGGACGCGGCCGACAGCAGTCCGGCGTCGTCCAGGGCCAGGAAGAGGCAGTTGCGCGTGGTGCCGGGGCGCCGTCCGGTGCGGCCCAGGCGTTGCAGGAACGAGGCCACCGTCGCGGGGGCGTCGAGCTGGATCACCCGGTCCAGGTCGCCCACGTCGATGCCGAGTTCCAGGGTGCTGGTGGAGACGATCACGCAGTCCCGGGCCTCGGCGAAGGCCGCCTCCGCGCGCCGTCGTTCGTCGGTGGACAGCGAGGCGTGCGAGAGGAACATGGTCACGCCGCGCAGCCTGAGCTGTTCGCCCAGTTCCTCGACGGTGCGCCGGCTCTCGCAGAACACCAGGCGTTTCTCGCCCCGGTGCAGCGCGGCGATCACGGTGGCCGCGTTGGCGACGGAGCCGACGTAGTCCAGTTCCACGTCTCCCGGCGGCGGGGTGGCGGGCTCACCCTCCGGCAGGGACACCGACGGGTCGCCGCCGGAGCCCGGCTCGGGCAGCGCCACGCCGGGCGCGACGACCCGGCCCGGACGCCCGCCCCGCCCCGACCCCTGCAACCAGTCCAGGAGTTGACGCGGATTGCCGACGGTGGCCGACAGCCCGATCCGCTGCACCGGCCGCCCGACGACCTTCTGCAGGCGCTCCAGCACGGCCAGCAGGTGCCAGCCGCGGTCGTCGCCGGCGAAGGCGTGCACCTCGTCGACGACCACGCTGTGCAGCCCCGAGAAGAACGCCCGGTGGTCCACGTTCACGCTGACGAGCATCGCCTCCAGCGACTCGGGCGTGGTGAGCAGCAGGTCCGGGCGCTGGGCGAGGATGCGGCGGCGCCGGGTGGCGGCGATGTCCCCGTGCCACAGCTCGGCTGTGCGCCCCACCCAGCCCGTGTACGTCTCCAGCCGCGGATGCAGGTTGTTGAGCAGCGCCTTCAGCGGGGTGACGTAGAGGATGCCGGTGCCCTTCCAGCCCTCCCGCTGTGCCCGGGTCAGCAGCGGGAGGACGGCGGCCTCGGTCTTGCCGCCGGCGGTCGGCGCGAGCAGGACGACGTCCTGCCCGGCGAGCACCGGCTGGATCGCCTCCTCCTGCAAGGGGCGCAGTGAACGCCAGCCGAGCGAGTTGACGATGTGGTGGACGAGGATCGGGTCGAGGCGGTCCAGCGCGTCGGCGCTCACGGCAGGTCCAGCTCCAGCTCCACGTCCCCGGCGCTCGCCGCCGCGTTGCGCTCCACCTCGTCGAGTTCGGCGCTGTCGACCGTGAGCGTGTAGTGGGCCCGGGGGTCGAAGTCGTCGAACGTGTCGACCCGGTCGAGGACGTCGGCGACCAGCTTGCGCAGGTACAGGCGGGGCGCGATGCCGGCCTTGCCGCCGAGCGAGCCCGTCACCGCCCGCGCCAGCTCGTCCAGGTAGGCGTCGTCGGCGCGCGCGGCGATCCGCTCGGGGTTCCTGGCCGTCGCCGTGTACACCCCGCGCACCTTGCGGCCGAGTTCGCCGAGGGAGGCCAGGTCGAAGCCGGGCAGGCGCAGTTGCACGGCGCGCGGGGAGTCGAAGCGCGGGTCGGTGGTGAAGTCGGTGGCCAGCCGCTGCGCCAGCGGCGCGAGGCGCTGCACGCCCTGCTGCCCGTCGTAGAAGGCGGGGGTGCCGGTGATGACCAGGAAGAGTCCCGGGAACCGGCCCGCGTCGATCTCGTCGAGGAGCTGCCGCAGCGCGTTCAGCGACTTCTCCCGTACGTCGCCGCGCACCCGCTGGAGCGTCTCCACCTCGTCAAGGACCAGGAGCAGTCCGGGGTGCCCGCAGTCCCGCAGCACGGTCAGCAGCCCCTGCAGGAAGCCGAGGGCGCCGAAGTGGTCGAGGTCGCCGCGCACTCCGGCCGCGCGCTTGGCGGCGGCGGCCACGGACCTCTGCCCGCCGAGCCAGGCGATCAGCGCCTCGGCGCGCGCTCCGTCACCGGCGGCCACCGCGTCGCGGTAGCCGCGCAGCGCCGCGGAGAAGGCGGGGGTGGTGCGGGCGACGTCCGCGAGCCGCCGCTCCAGCAGCTCGTCCACGGCCCGGCCGAGTCCCTGCTCGTCGTCCTCCTCGACCTCTCCGGCGTCGAGGACCTCCTCCTCCAGCGCGTAGAACCAGGAGTCGACGACGGCCCGCAGGGCGGACGGCGGGTGGGTGGCGGTGGTCAGGCGTTCGGCCAGGCGCCGGTAGACGGTCTCCAGGCGGTGCAGCGGGGTCTCGGTCTCGGAGATCTGCACCTCGCTGACGGCCAGTCCGCGCCGCTTGGCCCGCTCGGCGAGCCAGCGGGCGAAGAACGTCTTGCCGGAGCCGTACTCGCCGCGCAGCGCGTGGAAGGCGGAGCCGCCGCGGGCGACGGTGTCCAGGTCGTCGTCCAGGGCCTCCGCGAACCGGTCGAGCCCCACGGCGAACAGCCCGAGCCCCTGCTGCGGCACGGTGCCGCGGCGCAGCGCGTCGACGACGTCCCGGGCCCGCGCGGCGCTGATGCCGGGCGTCCCGGAACCGCCCGGGGTGGGTGCGGCGGTGGTGCTCATGAGGTGGTGCCTCCGGTGAACTGCTGCCGCAGCAGCTCCTTGTCCAGGTGGACCGTGCGCCCGGACTCCGTCAGCTGGAGCACCGGGTAGCCGTCGATGTTCAGCAGCCGCTCCAGCACGGTGACGAACCGCTCCGGGTTGCGCTGCGACTTGCCGGTGGCGGCCTGCGCGGCGGCGGCGACCGCGGCCGGGGAGAGCTTGCCGCCGGCCGCGAGCAGCGCGTCGAGGGCGGCGGCCACGGCCGTGTCGCTCGGCGGCAGCCGCACGAAGTCGCGCTGGGTCCGGTACGGCGCGCTGCGCACCGTCTGCTCGCCGGGGCTGCCGTGGCCGTCCTGCGGGAACAGGCTCTCGGTCTGCGGCGCCGGTTTCCTGCCCCGGCCGCGGGCCGCCGGTTCGGGCGCCTGCGCGGGCACGGGTTCCGCTCCGGCGCGCCACCACTCGGGGACGGTGTCCTCGGCGGGCAGCACCGTCCACCCCGCGGGGACACGGCTGTCGGAGGGGACGAAGGCGAGGACGGGCACGGTGACCTCCGCGAGGGAGGCGCCGCCGTGGTAGCCGGCCTGCCGGGAGGTGTAGCGCAGGTCGTCGCGCCAGGCGGCGGTGATCCGGCCGCCGGCCGCCCGGACCCGGGGTCCGGCGAGCCCGACCTCGCCCGGCCCGGCCGTGCCGGTCCGCCAGCGGGCGCCCTGG
>NZ_QFDQ01000151.1 GCF_003270085.1 Streptomyces triticisoli
GACCCCGGCCGCCGAGGCCGAGGCCCCGCGCCGGCCCGCGCGGCCCGCCGTCGCCGTGTTCCAGCCGCCCGTCTTCACCGAGCCGATGTTCCAGACCCCGGAGCGGGCCGCCGCCGCGGCGGTGGCCGGGGCCGTGGAGGACGAGGAGCCCCAGGAGCACCCGGAGGACCAGGCCGAGCAGGGCGGCTCGCGGCGCCGCCGCCGTCGCCGGGGCCCCGGTCACGGCGAGGAGCCCGAGGCCCGGGCGGCCGAGGCCGCCGACGAGACGGTCGACGAGTCCGCCGAGGAAGAGGCGGAGGAGGCCGAGGACGCCGGGGACGCCGTCGAGGGCGAGGAGGGCGAGGAGACCGGCTCCCGCCGTCGCCGCCGCCGCGGTGGCCGGCGCCGTCGCCGGGGCGAGTCCGCCGAGACCGGGGGTGACGAGGAGTCGGAGGAGACCGACGAGCTCACCGCCGAGCAGGCCGCGCAGGACGCCGAGGACACCGCCGAGCAGCTCGAGGAGGACGACGACGAGGAGACGGCTCACGCCGCGGAGTCGGCCGAGGACCATGAGGACCACGAGGAACAGCCGGCCGGTGCGGGCGGCGGCTCCAGCAGCAGCCGTCGCCGTCGCCGCCGCCGTCGCCGGGCCGGTGACACCGGCACCGACGCCGAGCCGTCCGCCGACGACCCCGAGCGCACCGTCGTCAAGGTCCGCGAGCCGCGCAAGCCCGCCGAGCCCTCCGACGAGGTGCAGTCCATCAAGGGCTCGACCCGGCTGGAGGCCAAGAAGCAGCGCCGCAGGGAAGGCCGTGAGCAGGGACGCCGACGCGTTCCGATCATCACCGAGGCCGAGTTCCTGGCCCGCCGTGAGGCCGTCGAGCGTGTGATGGTCGTACGACAGCACGGCGACCGTACGCAGATCGGCGTCCTGGAGGACGGCGTGCTCGTCGAGCACTACGTCAACAAGGAGCAGGCGACCTCGTACGTCGGCAACGTCTACCTCGGCAAGGTGCAGAACGTGCTGCCGTCGATGGAGGCCGCCTTCATCGACATCGGCAAGGGCCGCAACGCCGTGCTGTACGCGGGCGAGGTCAACTTCGGGGCGTTGGGGCTGGCCAACGGCCCGCGTCGTATCGAGTCCGCCCTGAAGTCCGGGCAGTCCGTGCTCGTGCAGGTCACCAAGGACCCCATCGGGCACAAGGGCGCCCGCCTGACCAGCCAGGTCTCCCTGCCGGGCCGTTACCTCGTGTACGTCCCCGAGGGCTCGATGACCGGCATCAGCCGCAAGCTGCCCGACACCGAGCGGACCCGGCTGAAGAGCATCCTCAAGAAGATCGTCCCCGAGGACGCGGGCGTCATCGTGCGCACCGCCGCCGAGGGCGCGAGCGAGGACGAGCTGCGCCGGGACGTGGAGCGGCTGCAGTCGCAGTGGGAGGACATCCAGAAGAGGGCCAAGAGCGGCGGCGCGCCGAAGCTGCTGTACGGCGAGCCGGACATGACGGTCCGGGTCGTGCGCGACATCTTCAACGAGGACTTCTCCAAGGTCGTCGTCAGCGGTGGCGAGGCGTGGGAGACCATCCACGGGTACGTCTCGCACGTCGCCCCGGACCTCGCCCCGCGACTGCAGCGCTGGACGAGCGAGGTCGACGCCTTCGCGACGTACCGGATCGACGAGCAGCTCGCCAAGGCCCTGGACCGCAAGGTCTGGCTGCCCAGCGGCGGTTCGCTGGTGATCGACCGGACCGAGGCGATGATCGTCATCGACGTCAACACCGGCAAGTTCACCGGCCAGGGCGGCAACCTGGAGGAGACGGTCACCAGGAACAACCTGGAGGCGGCCGAGGAGATCGTGCGCCAGCTGCGGCTGCGCGACCTCGGCGGCATCATCGTGATCGACTTCATCGACATGGTCCTGGAGTCCAACCGCGACCTGGTGCTGCGGCGCCTGCTGGAGTGCCTGGGCCGGGACCGTACGAAGCACCAGGTGGCCGAGGTGACCTCGCTGGGCCTGGTGCAGATGACCCGCAAGCGGGTCGGTCAGGGCCTGCTGGAGTCGTTCTCCGAGACCTGCGTCCACTGCAACGGCCGCGGCGTCATCGTCCACCTCGACCAGGCGAGCGCCGCCGCCGGCGGGAGCAAGCGCCGCAAGCGCGCTCGCGCGGGTGCCGAGCAGCCGCACGAGCACGAGGCCGTGGCGGCTCAGGCCGCCGCCCGGACCGCGGAGGAGGAGGCGGAGACGGAGGAGGAGGTCGCCGCCGAGGTCGCCGAGCCGGTCGCCCTGCCCGCACTCGAGATGGCGCCGGACGAGGAGCTGTACAGCAGCGTCGCCGAGGCGGAGGCCGCGGCGAGCCGGGGCCGTGGGCGGCGCCGCGTGAGCCGTCGGGTGTCCGCTCCGGCGGGCGCGCCGAGGGATCATGCCGACGACGCCACCCGGGCTCCCACGGCTCAGGACGTCACCGCGGCGGAGGCGGCCGAGCGCCCGGTGCAGCCGGTGTCGGCCGAGCAGGCGCAGGCCGAACCGGTGGCCGTCGAGGACGCGGTCGTCCCGGCGTCCCCGGCCGAGGCCCCGCCTGCCGAGGAGGCCGCCCCGAAGGCCCGTACGCGCCGTCGCGTGACCCGCGAGGTGTCCGCGCCGGCCGCTTCCCCGGAGGGTGCCGAGGCGGCCGTGGTGACGGTCCCGGAGGCCGCCCCGGAGCCGGAGGCCGAGCCCGAGCCCGCGCAGGCGGAGGAGCCGCCCGCCGAGGCCGCCGCCCCGGCCCGTCCCCGCCGCCGTGCCGTGCGCAAGGCCAC
>NZ_QFDQ01000152.1 GCF_003270085.1 Streptomyces triticisoli
ATGCCCGGCGTCCGCCTTCAGCCCGGCACAGTCCTCCTCCAGCTGCTCCAGGTCCCCGGTGAACTGCGGAATCTCCCCCGGATCGATCACCTCTTGCCCGCTCCTGGCAAGTCCACCTTCGGCGCGCTCAACGCCTTGCGCTGCGCCTCCTGCGCCATCTGCTCATCGCCGTTCAGGTACGCCGTCGTCGCGTCCACCACACCCTGCAACGACTTGCCCGCCCGCGCCGCGACGAACTGCAGATCCTTCGCCGCATGCTCCGCGTACTGCGACAACGCCAGCGCCACCAGGCCGCCCTGCACCTGCTCGCCGCCGGAGCCGCCGCTGCCGGCGTCCGCCGAAATCGTCCCCGCACTCGACGCCGCCGACGTCAGATGCTCCCCGTACGACTTCGCGTACTTCTCCAGCTTCGACGCCGACTCGCCCGTCGACTTCAGCACCTGCGTAATACCCTGCGGCTTCAGATCCCAGCCGGGCACACCCACACCCCCGTCAGCTCACCCGCACCCACACCAACGGCGCTCAGCCGATGTTGTCCACCGCCGCCTTCGCCCGTGCCAGCGTCGACTGCGCCGTCGAGTCGTTCATCTCCAGCGTCGACTTCACCAACTGGATGATGTTCCGCACCTCCTGCGAGGCGCTGTTCCAGCGCTGCTCCTTGCCGTGGTACTCGTCCGCCACACCGTCCGCCGTGAAGTCCGCCATCGCCGCCTTCACCTGACGGTCCCGCTGCCCGATCACCTCCTCCAACCGGGCCACCACCGCCTGCAGACCCCCCTGCACATCCGCCGACGCACCCGTGTCGTACGACCGACGATCCGCACCCGCACCAGAACCCGCCATCACACACCACTCCCCGAATCCCCGAAAAAACGATCAACCGAACAGAACACGCGTGCGAGGAACAGAACTCAGCGGAACCGCGCCGCATCGAAGTTCGCCGCACCCATCTGCTGCCGCGCGTTGTCCCCCTGCTCCTGATCACCCGAGGAGAACGCCGACTCCATACCCGACTGACCACCCAGAATCGCCGACAACGACCCGTTCAGGTCCGCCGTGATCCCGTCCGCCCGCGCCTTGAACTGATCGAACATCCGCCGGCCCGCACCGTTGAACTTCCCCTCCAACGGCTCCGCCGCCCGCACCAACTGCTGGATCAACGCCCCCAGATCGTCGCTCGATCCCCGCGACTCGCGCATCAACGACGACAGCGTCTGCGCACCCATGTCGAACTTCACGCCGAACTCGCCTCCCCGTGAAGAGAGTTGCCTCTTCTCTCATCGAACGCTTCCGCGGACACCATGTTCACAAGTCGCCGTCGCACTCGCAACCGCCTTGCGTCACAGCCCCGCCACAACCAGACGGCCCGCGGCTCAGCGTGCCGCCTGGGCCGTAGGGCCCTCGCGGCAGATCAGGAGGAGGGCGCGGTCGTCGTTGACGTCCTTGGCCACCGCTTCGATCAAGTGCCAGGCGGCGCCCCGGAAGCCGCCGGCGACGTAGCGGTCGGCCTCGCCGGTGAGGCGGTCGATGCCTTCGGTGATGTCGCGGTCGGCGGTCTCCACCATGCCGTCGGTGAACAGCATCAGTACGTCGCCGGCCCGCAGGCAGCCTTTGACCGGGTCGAACTGGGCGCCGTCGTAGACACCGAGGAGCGGGCCCTCGGCGGCCTTCTCCTCCCAGCGGCCGCTGCCCGCGCTGAGCTGCAGGCCCGGCGGGTGGCCGGCGGTGTACAGCTCGTAGTCGCCGGAGTCCAGGTCGAGGACCAGGTGGGTGGAGGTCGCGAAGCCCTCCTGCCAGTCCTGGCGCAGCAGGTAGCCGTTGGCGGCGGGCAGGAAGGCGTGCGGGGGCAGGCTGCCGAGCAGGCCGCCGAACGCGCCCGACAGCAGCAGTGCCCGCGAGCCCGCGTCCATGCCTTTGCCGGAGACGTCCGTGAGGACGACTTCCAGGGTGCGGCCGCCGTTCGTACGGGCGGCGACCACGAAGTCGCCGGAGAAGGACTGTCCGCCGGCCGGGCGCAGGGCCATCTCGTGGTGCCAGCCGTCCGGCAGCCGCGGCAGTGTGCTCTGCACGCGGATGCGTTCCCGCAGGTCGAACAGCATGGTGCCGCCACGCCTCCACGGCACGCCGACCCGGCTGCGGAACTGGGCGATCAGCAGCCCGAACAGACCGCAGGCGGCGACCACCAGCACCACGCCCGGTGTCACCCGGGACGGGCCCTCGGTGTACGGCCCGAGCCGCACCGACTCCACGATCAGCGCCGTGGCCGCGACGGCGTACAGGCCGAGCAGGCTCGCCGGGCGCAGCAGCAGGCCACCGGCGACGATGGGCAGCACGAGCGCGACCGGCGAGAACCAGACCGAGTTGACGAGGGTCAGCACCGCGATCAGCGGGATGGTCAGCAGCAGCCCGCCGAACGCGATCCAGTCGGAGCCGTCCCCGCGGAAGTAGTCGACGGCGGATCTGCGCAGGCCGACGCGGGCCCGGTGCCACTGCATCTTCCACCGGGCCGTGAACGTCTCGGCTTCCGCGCGCCGCTCTCGTCCTGCTGCCATTAGTTCGGGACCCTATCCATCGAACCTGTTGCTTGGCACGGGAGGTCCTACTTGTCCCCCGTCCGAGGCCCGGACTGCCAGTGAACTTCACGGAGAGCCGTCGCGCCGCCGCCCGGAAAAAATCGCTCGCCCGTTCCGTATCGCCCTGGTACGCATGGCGTATGGCAAGTGACCTTGTGACCGGGCCGAGGGTGCTGCGGCAGGACGAGTGGGACCCCTGGTACGACAACCTGATCCGCGCGTTCGGCGGGGTGCCGGAGTCGTCGGAGGAGCGGCAGGCGTGGCGGTCCGTCACCGAGTTCGACCGTTCCCTGGGCGTGTGGGACGGGGACGCGTGCGTGGGGACGGCGGGGGCGTTCAGCTTCCGGATGACCGTGCCCGGCGGCGCGCCGGTGTCCGCGGCCGGGGTGACGATGGTCGGCGTGGCCGCCACGCACCGGCGGCGCGGCGTGCTGACGTCGATGATGCGGCGGCAGCTGGACGACGTACGGTCCTGGGGCGAGCCGCTGGCGGTGCTGACCGCCTCCGAGCCCGCGATCTACGGCCGCTTCGGGTACGGGGCGGCGACCTTCCAGGTGCAGGCCGAGATCGACACCGACCGGGCCGGGCTGTCGGTCCCGGCCGGCACCGACGGCGTACGGCTGCGGTACGCGGCGCCCGCCGACGTGCTGGACGTCTGCGAGGCGGTGTACGCGCGGCTGGTGCCGGCCCGGCCCGGGATGGTGGAGCGGCCGGCCGGCTGGGCGCGGCTGACGCTGCTGGACCCGGAGCGCGAGCGGGGCGGCGCGTCGCCGCTGCAGTGCGTGGTCGCCGAGCGGGGCGGGGAGATCACGGGGTACGCGCGCTACCGCGTCAAGCCCAGCTGGGACAGCGGTGGGCCCGAGGGCACGGTGGTGCTGAGCGACCTGGACGCGCTGGACCCGGCGAGCGGGGCGGCGCTGTGGCGGTTCCTGTTCGGCATCGACCTGACGTCGACGCTGAGCGTGCGGAGGCGGCCGGTCGACGACGCGTGGCAGTACCTGGTGTCCGACGTCCGGCGGTGCCGGCCGCGGCTGCAGGACGCGCTGTACGTCCGGCTCGTGGACGTGGGGGCGGCGCTCGCGGCGCGGACCTACCAGGCGCCGGTGGACGTGGTGTTCGAGGTGGCGGACGATTTCTGCCCGTGGAACTCCGGGCGGTGGCGGCTGAGCGGGGACGCGAAGGGGGCGTCCTGCGAGCGTACGTCGGATGCGGCCGAGGTGGCTCTCTCGGTACGGGAGTTGGGGGCGGCGTACCTCGGTGGCGTGCCGCTGACCGCGCTGGCCGCGGCCGGGCGGGTGCGGGAGCTGCGGCAGGGGGCGCTGGCGGGGGCGTCGGTGGGGTTCGGCTCGGCGGTGGCGCCGTGGCTGCCGCACGGGTTCTGAGTTCGTTCTACTTCGTCTGGCAGGTGGGGCACCAGAAGAGGTTGCGGGCGGCGAGGCCGGCGGTGTGGATCCCGGTGCCGCAGATGTGGCAGGGCAGGGTGGCGCGGCGGTAGACGTAGACCTCGCCGCCGTGGTCGTCCACGCGGGGTGGGCGGCCCATCGCCTCGGGGGTGTGCTCGGGGCGGACGGTGTCGATGCGGTTGTCGCGGGCGCCCTCGCGCATGAGCCCGACGAGGTCGGTCCAGAGGGCGCCCCACTCGGCGGGCGTGATGTCCTTGCCGGGGCGGTACGGGTCGATGCCGTGCCGGAAGAGGACCTCGGCGCGGTAGACGTTGCCGACGCCCGCGATGACCTTCTGGTCCATCAGCAGGGCGGCGATCGTCGTACGGCTGCGGCGGACGCGGGCGTAGGCGGTGGCCGGGTCGGCGTCCGGGCGGAGGGGGTCGGGGCCGAGGCGGTCGTGTATCGCCCGCTTCTCGGCGTCGGTGATCAGGGCGCAGGTGGTGGGGCCGCGGAGGTCGACGTACGCGGCGGCGTTGGCGAGGCGGAGGCGGACGGTGTCCGTGGGTGGGGGCGCGGGGGCGTCGCCGAAGGTGACCTTGCCGAAGAGGCCGAGGTGGATGTGGACCCAGTCGCTGTCGCGGAACCGGAGGAAGAGGTGCTTGCCGTGGGCGTCCGTGCGGGTGAGCTCCGCTCCGGTGAGGAGGGCGGCGGCGTCGGAGAACTTGCCCTGGGGGCTGGTGACGTGGGTGGGGGTGCCGGAGAAGCGGGCGGCGTACTCCTGCGCCAGGTGGTGGATGGTGTGGCCCTCCGGCACGGTGTGTCCTCTCCTACGGTTCTTTTCCCACCCGCCCGCCCGACTCGGTGGGGTGAGGGAGCACCCGGCCCCGGGGCTCCGCCCCGGACCCGTTCGGGGCTTCGTCCCCATCTTCGCCCACCCGACCCGCCCGTCCCGGTGGGGCAAGGGAGCCGCCCCTGGGACTCCGTCCCGGACCCCGGCGGGGGCTTCGTCCCCTGCGTCCCCAGCGAGGTGTCCCGCCGCAGGTTTCACGGGGCTTCCGTCCCAGGCCCATGGGACTCCGTCCCTGCCCGACGGGGGTTCCGCCTCGCCCTGCCTTCGGGCCCGCAGGACACTGCGCCCCCGGGCCCGCTGCCGGGCGCCGCCGTCGTCCTAACCCTGCGGATGGTGCGCCGGGATCGGCGGCAGGTCGCCCGTCGTCTCGTAGGCCGACAGCATGTCGATGCGGCGGATGTGGCGTTCGTCGCCGGAGAAGGGGGTGCCCAGGAAGGTCTCGACGAACTTCGTCGCCTCCTCCAGCGTGTGCATGCGCGCACCCACCGCGACGACGTTGGCGTTGTTGTGCTGGCGGCCGAGGGCGGCCGTCTCCTCGCTCCAGGCGAGGGCCGCGCGGACGCCCTTGATCTTGTTCGCGGCGATCTGCTCACCGTTGCCGGAGCCGCCGATCACGATGCCGAGGGAGTCGGGGTCGCCGGCCGTGCGCTCGGCGGCGCGCAGGCAGAAGGGCGGGTAGTCGTCCTGGGCGTCGTAGATGTGCGGGCCGCAGTCGACGGGCTCGTGGCCCGCCGCCTTGAGCCACTCGACGAGGTGGTTCTTGAGTTCGAAGCCCGCATGGTCGGAGCCGAGATACACGCGCATGGTCCGAGTGTGACACGGCGGACGGCGCGGAGCCCCGTCGGGTGCACGACCGCACTCGGGACGGACGTGCCTCGGTCGCGGCGCCGGCCACGGGAGCCGACCGCGGGAGAGGTCGTCGTGACGCCGGCACGGTGACCGGGGGACCGAACGGCGGCCGGGGTTCGGGCATGTACGTCCGAACCCCGGCCGCCGCTCACCACGTCAAGCCGTGAGCCGTCACTTGTTGACGAGCTTCCAGACGGCGGGCAGCAGGCCCATCGCCAGGGCGGCCTTCAGGGCGTCGCCGATCAGGAACGGGGTGAGGCCGGCCGCGATCGCGGCGGACGCGGACATGCCGGTGGCCAGGGCCAGGTAGGGCACGCCGACCGCGTAGATGACCGCCGAGCCCAGCACCATCGTGCCGGCCGTGCGCCAGGCGCTGCGGTCGCCGCCGCGGCGGGCCAGGGCGCCGACGACGGTGGCGGCGAGCAGCATGCCGAGGACGTAGCCGAAGGAGACGGCGCCCGCGCCCGAGGCGCCGCCCGCGAACCACGGCACGCCCGCGGCGCCCGCGAGCACGTACAGGGCGAGGGCGAGGAAGCCGCGGCCGGCGCCGAGCGAGGTGCCCACCAGCAGGGCCGCGAAGGTCTGGCCGGTCACCGGCACCGGGGAGCCGGGCACGGGCACCGCGATCTGGGCGGCGACTCCGGTGAGCGCGGCACCGCCCACCACGAGCGCGGCGTCCCGGACACGGGAGGCCGGCAGCAGGTCGGCGAGGACGACCCCGGTACGGGCGGGGGTGACGGCGGCGGTGCTCATGGGGACTCCGGGCGGGGTGAAGGTACTTCGGGACACGGTGACGCTATCCCAGCGCCCGCACGGAGATCACCGTCAGCGCTCGACAAAGGCGGGAACGGACGGTTGGTCACCTTCGTACAAAGGAAGGGCCGTACACCTCGTGGGACGTGACGCCTGTCACTGAGGTGGAGCGGTTTCCGACACTCTCGCCCCCTCGTCGAGAACTGTAGGATCCCGCCAAACGACTCACCGCCCATCATCGGCAGCCCCGTAGCCGTCGTCTCACCCTGCGCACCAAACGCGTCCGGATGACGGACGACTGCTCCGTGCCGGCCGGGAACTCACCCAGACTGTGGGGGTTTTCGTACCTGCCCCCACACTGGACGAGCCGCCCCCATGCCGAGCACCACCACCGTCGAACGGCCCCCGCGGGCGGACGGCGCTTCCCTCTCCCATGGCCTGAAACAGCGCCACCTGTCGATGATCGCCCTCGGCGGGGTGATCGGCGCGGGCCTGTTCGTCGGCTCCGGCGCGGGCATCGCCGCCGCCGGTCCCTCGATCGTCGTCGCCTATGCCCTCTCCGGCCTGCTGGTCATGCTGGTGATGCGGATGCTGGGCGAGATGTCGGCGGCGTATCCGTCGTCGGGTTCCTTCTCCGCGCACGCCGAGCGGGCCTTCGGCCCGTGGGCCGGGTTCACCGCGGGCTGGTCGTTCTGGGTGCTGCTGTGCACGGCGGTCGGTCTGGAGGGCATCGGCGCCGCGAAGATCGTCACCGGCTGGCTGCCGGGCACGCCGGAGTGGGCGTGGGTGGCGCTGTTCATGGTGGTGTTCTGCGGCACGAACCTGGCGGCGGTGAAGAACTTCGGCGAGTTCGAGTTCTGGTTCGCCGCGCTGAAGGTCGGCGCGATCACCCTGTTCCTGGTCCTCGGTGTCCTCGCGATCGCCGGCGTGCTGCCCGGCACCGGCTCGCCGGGTGCCTCGAACCTCACCGACTTCTTCCCGCACGGCGGCGAGGGGCTGATCATCGGCCTGCTCGCCTCGGTCTTCGCCTACGGCGGCCTGGAGACCGTCACGATCGCGGCGGCCGAGTCGGAGAACCCGGTGCGTGGCGTGGCGACCGCCGTGCGGACGGCGATGTGGCGCATCGCGCTGTTCTACATCGGCTCGATGGCGGTCATCGTCACCCTGGTCCCGTGGGACTCCGAGGAGGTCGTGACGAAGGGCCCCTACGTCGCCGCGCTCGACCGGCTCGGCATCCCGGGCGCCGGTCAGCTGATGAACGTGGTGGTGCTGGTCGCGCTGCTGAGCGCGATGAACGCCAACGTCTACGGTGCCTCGCGCATCGTGTACTCGCTGGTCGAGCGCGGTCAGGGCCCCAGGGTGCTGGCGAAGGTCTCGGGCGGGGTCCCGCGGATCGCGGTGCTGGGCAGCTGCTTCTTCGGTTTCGTGTGCGTGCTGCTCAGCTACTGGCGGCCGAACGACGTCTTCGCCTGGCTGCTGAACATGATCGGCGCGGTGATCCTCGTCGTCTGGATCTTCATCGCCGTCTCGCAGCTGCGGCTGCGGCGCAGGCTGGAGTCGCAGACGCCGGAGAAGCTGGTGGTGCGGATGTGGGCGTTCCCCTGGCTCACCTGGGTCGCCCTGGCCGGTATGACGGCCGTCTTCGTCCTGATGGCCCGCGAGCCCGGCACGCGGGTGCAGCTGTACTCGACGGGCGGGATGACGCTGGCCCTGACGGCGGCCGGGTACGCCTGGCAGCGCACACGCGGGCGACGAAGCTGACGCGACACACCCGCCGCGACCCTGTTGTCGCTCGACCGCAACTGCACTACGTTTGCAATAACGGCCCTGAGTGGGCCCCTGCGCCCGGTGATCGCCTTCTCATCCTTCACCCGGGCAGGCGGAAAGACGGAAGCCCCCGCGAGTGGGCCTCCCCCCTTCCGGGGGAGCGACTCGCGGGGGCTTCCGCCCGGAAAGCCGCCCCGGCGGGACCGGTTTCGCACTCGCGGTGCGACATCTGCGCCCTTACGATCCCCATTCCGGCAAACATCGCAGATCGATCCGACGGCCGGAGCGGGAGGCACGCGCATGTCCGACTACATCCACTGCCCCGACTGCCCGGGGAAGAAGCCGCATCCCTTCAGCAGGGTGGGCCCGGAGGAGGCGAAGCACATCAACGAGGCGCGCGGCGTGCGCGACGGTCACGGCTGGTGGCGGTGCGAGAGCCGGACGCCCAAGGGGCGGTGTCTGTGGGTCCAGCCGCGCTGGCACCAGGCGAAGGGCTTCAGCCTCCCCGAACGCTTCCGGTGACCGGTGACCCGCCGGGTCGTCACAGGTTGCTGAAGTCCGGCCCCACCGTGCGGGTGCGCTTGAGTTCGTAGAAGCCGGGGATCGAGGCGACCGCGAGGGTGCCGTCCCAGAGGCGGGCGGCCTGTTCGCCCTTGGGGGTGGGGGTGACGACCGGGCCGAAGAAGGCGATCTGCTCGCCGTCGGGTCCGGGGACGGCGATGACCGGGGTGCCGACGTCCTGGCCGACCCTGTCGATGCCCTCCTTGTGGGAGGCGCGCAGCTCGGCGTCGAACTCGAAGTCCTCCTGGTCGGCGTAGTCGATCAGGTCGGCGGGCAGGCCGGTCTCCTCCAGCGCGGCGGCGATGGCCTCACGGGTGGGGCCCTCGTCGCGGTTGTGGAAGCGGGTGCCGAGCGCGGTGTAGAGCGGGCCGAGGACGTCCTCGCCGTGCTTCTGCCAGGCCGCGGTCACCACGCGCACCGGCGCCCACGCCTTGGTCGTGAGCAGCTCGCGGTAGTCCTCGGGCAGCTCGTCGATGCGGGGCTCGTTCAGCACCGCCAGGCTCATGATGTGCCAGCGGATCTCGATGTCCCGCACCTTCTCCACCTCCAGCACCCACCGGGACGTGATCCAGGCCCAGGGGCACAGCGGGTCGAACCAGAAGTCGACGGGGGTCCTGCCGGACGACGGGGTCGCGGCGGGGGCGGGGGTGGTCTCGGGCATGGCTCTCCTCAGAAGTCGGTCCTCCAACGGTCAACACGGATCGTCTGCCTGCGCATTCCCGGCTGCCGTGGGTCAGGGGCACGTGGCAGGATCGATCCTGTCCACATTCTGAACACGATCGAGGGAGTGCCGCCCGTGCCCGGTGAGAATCTGTCCCGCGACGAGGCCCGGGAGCGGGCCGCGCTGCTGTCCGTCGACGGATACGAGGTGTCCCTGGACGTGCGGTCCGCGGTGGGCGAGCAGGCCGGGGAGGGTCCGCGGACGTTCCGCTCCGTGACCACGATCCGCTTCCGCTGCAACGAGCCGGGCGCGTCCAGTTTCGCGGACCTGATCGCGCCGAGCGTCACCGCCGTCTCGCTCAACGGCAAGGACCTCGACCCCAGCGAGGTCTTCGACGGCTCCCGGATCGTCCTGGAGGACCTGGCCGCCGACAACGAGCTGGTCGTGGACGCCCAGTGCGCATACTCCCGCACCGGCGAGGGCCTGCACCGCTTCGTCGACCCGGAGGACGGCGAGGTCTACCTCTACACCCAGTACGAGCCGGCCGACTCCCGCCGTGTCTTCGCCAACTTCGAGCAGCCCGACCTCAAGGCGCCCTTCCGCTTCGAGGTGCGGGCCCCGGAGGGCTGGACGGTGTGGAGCAACGGGGTGGGCGAGCGGCACGACAAGGTGTGGCGGTTCGCCGAGACCAAGCCGATCTCGACGTACATCACCTGCGTGGTGGCGGGGCCGTACCACTACGTGACCGACACCTACGAGCGGGTGTTCGAGGACGGTACGCGGCTGGAGATTCCGCTCGGCGCCATGTGCCGCAAGGGGCTCGCCCGGTACTTCGACGCCGACGACGTCTTCCTGGTCACCAAGCAGGGCCTGGACTTCTTCCACGACCACGTCGACTACCCGTACCCGTTCGGCAAGTACGACCAGGCGTTCGTGCCGGAGTACAACCTGGGCGCGATGGAGAACCCGGGCCTGGTGACCTTCCGGGAGGAGTACATCTTCCGGGGGAAGGTGACGCGGGCCTCCTACGAGGCGCGGGCCAACGTCATCCTGCACGAGATGGCGCACATGTGGTTCGGCGACCTGGTCACCATGGAGTGGTGGGACGACCTGTGGCTGAAGGAGTCCTTCGCCGACTTCATGGGCGCCTTCGCACTGGTCGGCGCGACCCGCTTCACCAACGGCTGGATCACCTTCGCCAACCGCCGCAAGGCGTGGGCGTACCGCGCGGACCAGCTGCCCTCCACGCACCCGGTCACGGCGGACATCCGCGACCTGCAGGACGCCAAGCTGAACTTCGACGGCATCACCTACGCCAAGGGCGCGTCCGTCCTCAAGCAGCTGGTGGCGTACGTCGGCCAGGACGCGTTCCTGGAGGGCGCCCGCCGCTACTTCAAGCGGCATGCCTACGGCAACACCCGCCTGGGTGACCTGCTGGCGGTCCTGGAGGAGACCAGCGGCCGGGACCTGGGCGCGTGGACGCGGGCCTGGCTGCAGACGGCGGGCGTCAACTCGCTGACCCCGCAGGTGGTGCTGGGCGCCGACGGCACCATCGAGGAGCTGGCCGTCGTACAGGAGGCCGCGGAGTCGCATCCCGAGCTGCGCCCGCACCGGGTGGCGGTGGGCCTGTACCGGCGCTCCCAGGTCGGGGCCCTCGAGCAGTACGCGCGCGCCGAGCTGGACGTGGACGGCGCCCGTACGGTCGTGGCGGAGCTGGCCGGTCAGGACGCCCCGGAGCTGGTGCTGGTCAACGACGAGGACCTCACCTACTGCAAGATCCGCTTCGACGAGACCTCGCTGGCCACCCTGCGCGAGCAGCTGGGCGCGCTGACCGACCCGCTGGCCCGCGCCCTGTGCTGGACGGCGCTGTGGAACATGACCCGGGACGCGCTGCTGCCGGCCCGCGACTTCATCGGCCTGGTGCTGCGCTTCGCGGGCCGCGAGTCCGACATCGGCGTGCTCCAGATGCTGCACGCGTGGGCGGAGTCGGCGCTCGTGCACTACGCGGCGCCGCGGTGGCGCGAGACGGGCGGGCGGGCGCTGGCCGAGGGTGCGCTGGCCGAGCTGCGGCAGGCCGAGCCGGAGAGCGAGCACCAGCTGGCGTGGGCGCGCTTCTTCGCCACGGCGGCCTCCGCCCCGGACGACCTGGCACTGCTGAAGGGCCTGCTGGACGGCACGGAGGAGATCGAGGGGCTGAAGATCGACCAGGAGCTGCGCTGGGCGTTCCTGGAGCCGCTGGCGGCGCACGGGGTGGCGGACGAGAGGACGCTCGCCGACGAGCTCACCCGCGACGACACCGCCTCCGGCAAGCGGCACCAGGTGCGCTGCCTGGCCGCGCGGCCCTCGGCCGCCGTCAAGGCGCGGGCGTGGGCGCAGGTGGTGGAGTCCGACGCGCTGTCGAACGCGCTGGTCGAGGCGACCATCGCGGGCTTCGTCCAGCCCTCCCAGCGGGAGCTGCTCGCACCGTACGCGCCGAAGTACTTCGAGGCGATCGAGCGGGTGTGGACCGAGCGGTCCATCCAGATCGGGATGGACGTGGTGCGGGGTCTGTTCCCCGCGTTGCAGGACTCGCGGGAGACCCTGAAGGCGACGGACGCGTGGCTCGCCGCGCACGAGCAGGCCGCGCCCGCCCTGCGCCGGCTGGTCCTGGAGGCGCGGGACGACCTGGCGCGGGCGCTGCGTGGACAGGCGTGCGACGAGGCGGCGGAGGCAGCGGCCTGACGGGGCGGCCTGACACGGCATAGCTCTGGCCAAAGCTCAGGCGTGCAGTAACCGTTACGAAATTCGGTCAAGACACACCGTAACCCCTGGTCCCACCTGGTCGGACCAGGGGTTTTCGGCATCCGAACGTCCGTCCTTTAGGGCGGGGATGTCCGGGTTCAGCGCCGCTCTTGTAACAGCGGTTACAGTCCGGCTCCGGCCCGGGAAACGTGCCGGACATGAACCACAACACCCCCCTCTCCCCCCGCCCCCTCCACCACCTCGCCGGGGCGCACCGCCGGGTCCTGACCACCGCCCAGCTGCGCGCACACGGAGTGTCGGCCGCCGAGACGGCCGAACGGTGCCGCGACGGCGGCCCCTGGCAGCAGCTCCTGCCGGGCGTGTTCCTGCTCCACCCGGGTCCGCCGACCAGCAAGGAGCGGCTGCACGCGGTGCTGGTGTACGCGGCGCGCGGCCCGCTGCCCCGGCCGGCGCCCGGGGTGCCCGCGCAGCCGACCGCCCAGGCCCC
>NZ_QFDQ01000153.1 GCF_003270085.1 Streptomyces triticisoli
GTACCGCCGGGCTCAGCGCGCCCCACGCGAACACCGCGCCCGTGCCGAGCGCCGCAGCCACCGTGGCCGCGCCGGGCGCGCGGGCCGCGGCGAGTGCCAGCAGGCCCGCGAACAGGGCGTACAGGCACAGGCGCAGGGCGGCGACGACGGGGGAGTGGGGGCGGACGTCCATGACGCGTCCAGGGTAGGCGGGCCGGGCGGGGCGCCGGTCAACCGAAAGGTTGAAAACCGGCTGCGCCCTTCGATCCGCGCGAACCGTGCCCGGGCGCGATGCCCGGCGGGGGCCTGCCCGCGCAGGGTGGGGGACATGTACGTCGCATGGAGAGACCTGCGGTTCGCCAAGGGGCGGTTCGCCCTGATGGGGACCGTGGTCACACTGATCACCCTGCTCGTGGGGCTGCTGTCCGGGCTGACCGCCGGGCTCGCCGAGGAGAACACCTCGGCGGTCAAGGGCCTGCCCGCCGACCATCTCGCCTTCGCCGCGCCGTCCGGCGGCCAGTCGGTGTCGTTCACCGGCTCCTCGCTGCCGCCCGAGGCCGTCGAGCGGTGGGCGGAGCGGGTTCCGTACGCGGAGCCGGTCGCGATCCGCACGCTCGACGCGTCCGCCGGAAGCCGTACGGCCGCGGTGTCCGTGTTCGGCGTCCGCCCGGACGCCGGCATCGCACCGGACGGCGTCGCGCCCGGGCGGGCGGTGCTCTCCGCCAAGGCGGCGTCCGAGCTGGGCGTGGGGGCCGGGGACCGGGTGCGCCTCGGTTCCGCCTCCTGGACCGTGGCGGCCGTCGCGGGCGGTGCGTCGTACAGCCACACGCCGGTCGTCTGGACGGCGTGGGACGGGGGCCGGGCGACCGTGATCGCGCTGCGCGCGCAGGGCGCCGGCCTCTCCGCCGGGGACCGGGCCGCCGGTACGAAGACCCTCGCCAAGGGCGACGCGCTGACCGCGATCGGCTCCTACCAGGCCGAGAACGGCTCGCTGCAGCTGATGCGCGGCTTCCTGTTCGCGATCTCCGCCCTCGTCGTCGGGGCGTTCTTCACCGTGTGGACGATCCAGCGGTCCCCCGACATCGCCGTGCTCAAGGCGCTCGGCGCCTCCACCCGCTACCTGCTGCGCGACGCGCTCGGGCAGGCGGGGGTGCTGCTGGCCGTCGGGACGCTGCTCGGCACCGGGCTCGCGGCCCTGGCCGGCGTGCTCGTACGGGGCGGAGCGGTGCCGTTCGTGCTGGACGTGCCCACCGTCCTGCTGCCCGCCGCGGTGATGATCGTCCTGGGTGTGCTGGGCGCCGGCCTCTCCGTCCGGCGGATCACCGCCGTCGACCCGCTGACCGCGCTGGGAGGCGTGCGATGAGCCTGCTTCTGGACGACATCACCCTGACCTACCCCGACGGCGACGGCAGGCTCACCGCCCTGGACCGGGTGCGGCTGGAGGTGCCGGCGGGCACCGTCACCGCGGTGGTCGGGCCGTCCGGCTCGGGCAAGTCCAGCCTGCTCGCGGTCGCGGCCACCCTGATCACGCCGGACAGCGGACGGGTGTGCGTGGACGGTGTCCCGACGGGGGAGCTGAGCGCCGCCGAGCGGGCGGTGCTGCGGCGACGCGGCATCGGCATCGTCTTCCAGCAGCCCAACCTGCTGCCCTCGCTGACGGCGGCGGAGCAACTGGAGGTGATGGCCCGCCTGGACGGACGCCGGGCGGCGGCCGGCCGGGCACGGGAACTGCTGGCCGCCGTCGGCCTCGCCGACCAGGCGCACCGGCGCCCCCACCAGCTCTCCGGCGGCCAGCGCCAGCGCGTCAACATCGCCCGCGCCCTGATGAACGACCCCTCCGTCCTCCTGGTCGACGAACCCACCAGCGCCCTCGACCACGAACGCGGCGCCGCCGTCCTCGACCTCCTCACCCACCTCACCCGCGACCGCGGCACGGCGACGGTGCTGGTCACCCACGACCGCGCCCACCTGGAGGAGGCGGACACGGTGCAGGAGATGAGGGACGGACGGCTGACGGCCTTGATCGGCTGAGGCGTGCGTCCCGGCCCTGGCGCCGAGGGGGCGGTCAGGTGGCCGGGGGCGGGTTCGCCAGGGCCAGGGACAGCTCCTTCGCCGCCTGCTGGAGGACCGGGACGATACGTTCCGCCGCCGCGTCCGTCACACGGCCCGACGGGCCGGAGACGGAGAGGGCGGCGGCGGTGGGGGAGCCGGGGACGGTGACCGCGAGGCAGCGGACGCCCATCTCCTGCTCGTTGTCGTCCATGGCGTAACCGAGCCGGCGCACGTCCTCCAGGGCCGCCAGGAAGCCCTCCGCGGTGGTGATCGTCTTCTCCGTGGCGGCGGGCATGCCGGTGCGGGCGAGCAGGGCGCGCACCTCGTCGTCGGGGGTGTGGGCGAGGAGCGCCTTGCCCACGGCAGAGGAGTGCGGCAGGACGCGCAGACCGACCTCGGTGAACATCCGCATCGAGTGCTTGGACGGCACCTGCGCCACGTACACGACCTCGTCGCCGTCGAGCAGCGCCATGTTCGCCGTCTCGCCGGTCTCCTCCACCAGGCGGGCCAGGCAGGGGCGGGCCCAGGTGCCCAGCAGCCGGGAGGCGGACTCGCCCAGGCGGATCAGCCGGGGGCCGAGCGCATAGCGGCGGTTGGGCTGCTGGCGGACGTATCCGCAGGCCACGAGCGTGCGCATCAGACGGTGGATGGTGGGCAGCGGCAGCCCGCCGGACGCGGAGAGCTCGCTCAGGCCGACCTCGCCGCCCGCGTCCGCCATCCGCTCCAGCAGGTCGAACGCGCGCTCGAGGGACTGGACCCCGCCGTGGGCGGTGGGCTTGGCGGAGCCGGTGGTGCTGGCGCTGGACGTCGGCACGGCGCGTTCCTTTCGGGGCTGGCGGGGAAGGACAGAGCCTATCCAGGGGCCCGGTCGACCACCCTGCTGATGCGGAGGCCCGCTCTGCTTGCTGGAATGCTAGTTCCGGATCGTGGAGGTATCCAGGATGTAGGTCCTGTGCCGCCCTGCGGTGGCGTCCCTCTTGACGGGGCGTGGGCGGGAGTCAAAACTCGTTCAACAGAACGTTGACGCCGGAGAGGGGTCCGGGTGTCCGACGCCGAACTGGTGCTGCGCTCGACGCGCGTCATCACGCCCGAGGGGACGCGCCCCGCGTCCGTCGCGGTCGCCGACGGCACGATCACGGCCGTACGGCCCCACGACGCCGAACTCCCCGCCGGCGCCCACCTGGAGGACCTCGGCGACGACGTCCTGCTGCCCGGCCTGGTCGACACCCACGTGCACGTCAACGACCCCGGCCGCACCGAGTGGGAGGGCTTCTGGACCGCCACGCGCGCGGCGGCGGCCGGCGGCATCACCACCCTCATCGACATGCCGCTCAACTCCCTCCCGCCCACCACCACGGTCGGCCACCTCCGCGTCAAGCAGGACGTGGCCCGGGACAGGGCCCACGTCGACGTCGGCTTCTGGGGCGGTGCCCTGCCCGGCAACGTCGAGGACCTGCGTCCGCTGCACGAGGCCGGCGTCTTCGGCTTCAAGGCGTTCCTGTCGCCCTCGGGCGTGGACGAGTTCCCGCACCACACCCCGGACGGGCTCGCCCGGTGCCTCGCGGAGATCTCCGGCTTCGGCGGCCTGCTCGTCGTGCACGCCGAGGACCCGCACCACCTCGCCGCCGCCCCGCGGCACGGCGGCCCCCGGTACGCCGACTTCCTCGCCTCCCGCCCGCGCCAGGCCGAGGACACCGCCATCGCCACCCTGATCGCGCAGGCGAAACGCCTCCACGCGCGCGTGCACGTGCTCCACCTGTCCTCCGGCGGCGCGCTGCCCCTGATCGCCGAGGCCCGGGCCGAGGGCGTACGGATCACGGTCGAGACCTGCCCGCACTACCTGACCCTGACCGCCGAGGAGGTCCCCGACGGCGCCTGCGCGTTCAAGTGCTGCCCGCCGATCCGCGAGGCCGCCAACCAGGACCTGCTCTGGCAGGCGCTGGCCGACGGCACCGTCGACTGCGTGGTCACCGACCACTCGCCCTGCACCGCCGACCTGAAGACGAACGACTTCGCCACCGCCTGGGGCGGCATCTCGGGCCTGCAACTGAGCCTGCCGGCCGTGTGGACCGCGGCCCGCGAGCGCGGTCACGGCCTTCAGGACGTCGCCCGCTGGATGTCCGCGCGCACCGCCGCCCTCGTCGGCCTGGACCGCAAGGGCGCCATCGAGCCCGGCCGCGACGCCGACTTCGCCGTGTTCGCGCCCGAGGAGACCTTCACCGTGGACCCGGCCGCCCTCCAGCACCGCAACCACGTCACCGCGTACGCGGGCCGCACCCTGCACGGCGTGGTGAGGTCCACCTGGCTGCGCGGCGAACGCATCGTCGCGGACGGCGAGTTCACCGAGCCGAAGGGCCGACTGCTGACCAGACCCCCGGTGAGCCGGCGCCCGCCGGCTCCGGAGAGAAGGACCTGATCACCGTGACGGCGACTCCTCGTTTCACCGGCGACGCGAACCCCTACCGGGGCGGCGACCCGTACGCGGACTACCGCACCGCCGACTTCCCCTTCACCCGGGCCGTCAACCTCGCCGACCGCCGGCTCGGCGCCGGAGTCGTCGCCGCGGGCGACGAGTTCTTCGCCCAGCGCGAGAACCTGCTGGTGCCCGAGCGCGCCGAGTTCGACCCCGGGCACTTCGGGCACAAGGGCAAGGTCATGGACGGCTGGGAGACCCGGCGTCGCCGCGGCGCCTGCTCCGACCACCCCTGGCCGGCCGCCGACGACCACGACTGGGCACTGGTCCGGCTCGGCGCGTCCGGCGTCGTACGGGGCGTCGTCGTCGACACCGCCCACTTCCGCGGCAACCACCCGCAGGAGGTCTCCGTCGAGGGCACCCGCGTGCCGGGCTTCCCGTCCCCGGAAGAGCTCCTCGCCGCCGACGTCACGTGGACGACCCTCGTGCCGCGCACCGCGGTCGGCGGGCACGCGGCAAACGGCTTCGAGGTGGACGTGGAGCAGCGCTTCACCCACCTGCGCCTCAACCAGCACCCCGACGGCGGCATCGCACGGCTGCGCGTGTACGGCGAGGTCGTGCCCGACCCCGAGTGGCTGGACGCGCTCGGCACCTTCGACGTGGTCGCCCTGGAGAACGGCGGCCGGGTCGAGGACGCCTCCGACCTCTTCTACTCGCCCGCCACCCACACCATCCAGCCGGGCCGCTCCCGCAGGATGGACGACGGCTGGGAGACCCGGCGCCGCCGCGACCGGGGCCACGACTGGATCCGCTACCGACTGGTCGCCCAGTCCCGGATCCGCGCCGTCGAGATCGACACCGCCTGCCTCAAGGGCAACAGCGCCGGCTGGGCGGCGGTCCTGGTCAGAAACGGTGAGGACGTCGAGGACGCCAAGGACGGCGAGGACGCCAAGGACGGCGAGGACGTCAAGAACGGCGGGTGGACCGAGATCCTGCCGCGCACCCGCCTCCAGCCCGACACCAACCACCGCTTCGTGCTGCCCGTCCCGGCCGTCGGCACGCACGCGCGCGTGGACATCTTCCCCGACGGAGGCATCTCCCGGCTGCGCCTGTTCGGCTCCCTGACCGAGGAGGGCGCGGCGGCTGTGACGGCCCGCCACCAGGAACTGGGCGGCGACCGCGTCCGATGACCCACGGTCCCTCATTCGGCCTTCCGGCTCTCGGCCACGGCGAACAGCGCGCACGCCAGCACGATCAGGGCCACGCTCGCATAGACCTCGTAGCCGTCGAGGAAGCCGATCCGCCGTACCAGGCCCGCATGCCAGTCGGTGAACTCGTTCACCAGGCCGAGCACGCCCTGCACCAGGGCGACGAACCCGAGGAATCCCAGCAACTTCTTCATGTCACGACCCTCACCCCGCGAAGCCTCCTCGTACATCGGCCGTGGGGTGAACCGTCACCGACGGAAGTTCACGGCCGCGGCCCGCGGACGCGACGAAAGTTCACGCCGTCGCGACTTCGGTCGCCGATCCGCCGTACGGGGCGGTGAAGGGCGCGGCGGCTTGCGTAGATTGGCCGAACGTGACGAGTGACGGGACGACGCGGGAACCACCGGTGTTCACGGCGCGGCGGTGGTGGCTGCCGTCCGCCGTGGCGGACGAACTGACCGACGTGCCCGACACCGGCCCCGACCCCGATGCCGGACGGCGGGGCCGGTCGCGGCGCACCGCGCGCGACTGGCTCGTCGACTTCTGCTGCTTCCTCCTGGCCGTGTTCATCGGCCTGGCCTCCGCGGACGTCCTGCGCCACGACCCCCACACCCCGCACGCCCTGGCCGTCGCCGACCAGTTGCTCGGTGCGCTCTCCTGCGCGGCGGTCTGGCTGCGCCGCCGCCGGCCCCTCGCCCTGGCCGTCGCCATGCTCCCCGTCTCCTTCGTCGCGACCACCGCGGCCGGGGCCGAGATCGTCGCGCTCTTCACGCTCGCCGTGCACCGGCCCTTCCGGTACGTCGCCTGGACCGGCGGTGCCGCGCTCGCCCTGATCCCGGTCTTCTACTGGTGGCGCCCGGACCCCGACCTGCCGTATGCGGGCGCCGTCGTCTTCTCCGTGCTGCTCACCCTCTCGGTCATCGGCTGGGGCATGTTCGTACGGTCCAAGCGGGAACTCGTGCTGAGCCTGCGCGACCGGGCCCGGCGCGCCGAGACGGAGGCGCGGCTGCGGGCCGAGCAGGCGCAGCGGCTCGCCCGCGAGGCCATCGCCCGGGAGATGCACGACGTCCTCGCCCACCGGCTCACCCTGCTGAGCGTGCACGCGGGCGCCCTGGAGTTCCGGCCCGGGGCACCCCGCGAGGAGGTCGCACGGGCGGCCGGGGTCATCCGGGAGAGCGCGCACGAGGCCCTGCAGGACCTGCGGGAGATCATCGGCGTACTGCGGGCCGGCGACCCCGACGACGCGGGCCGCCCCCAGCCCACCCTCGCCGCGCTGGACGCCCTGGCCGCCGAGTCCCGCGAGGCCGGCATGAAGGTCACCCTGACCAACACCGTCACCGATCCGGCCGCCGTCCCCGCCTCCACAGGCCGCACCGCCTACCGCATCGCCCAGGAGGCCCTGACCAACGCCCGCAAACACGCCCCGGGAACGGAGGTCACGGTCACCGTCACCGGCGCCCCGGGCGACGGCCTCGACATCCACGTACGCAACCCGGCCCCCGAGCACGAAGTCCCCCACGTTCCCGGCTCCGGCCAGGGCCTGATCGGCCTGACCGAACGCGCCACCCTGACCGGCGGCACCCTGCGACACGGCCCGACCCCCGACGGAGGGTTCGAGGTGCGGGGACGGCTGCCGTGGGGGTGACCGTACGGCCGCGCAGGTCAGGGCTCCGGTGCGCTCAGCGACCACAGGGCCGTGAGCAGGGTGGCGAGGCACAGCGCCATGCCGACGGCGGCGACGGCACTCCCGCCGACCACGAACCCCCCGAACAGGCCGCCCACGACGAGACCGACACCGGCCATCCAGGCGGCCGGCCGCCACCAGAACCGCGCGGACAGTGCCGTGGCGTCGACCGGGGTGAACGAGTCCCGCAGGCTCGAACGGACCGTCGCGTACGTGTCGAGGACGACGCGCCGCGGCGGCCGGCGCCGCAGGCGTCCCAACGGCACCAGACGAGTGCCGTCCGGCAGCCGCGCCACCAGGGCGCCGCGCGTGCCCGCCTTGTGGTGGGCGGTCACCTCCACCGGGCCGGTGTGGTCGTCGAGCGCCGGGTGCCACATGACCCGCTGCCGGACGACCGGCCCGTCCTCACGGCCCGGCTCCGTCAGCGTGAGCCACACACTTTCCGACAGTTGCCCCGCGCCCCGTGCCTGCCTGCCGCGGCACACCGTCGCGGTCATCGGCCGGCCAGGCCGCCGTGCCGCCCACCGGAACCGCAGGCCACGCCAGGCCCACACGGAGCACAGCCCGGCCGCCACGATCCCGGCGAGCAGGATCGGAACCAGCAGGTCGTCCTCTTCGGCCGTCTCCTCCGGGTCGCCCGGGAAGCCGCGCGGATCCGCTTGGTGCGGGTCGTGGACGACGGCGAAGTGACGGCCCTTGGTGTACCGGTCGGTGTCGTAGATGGCGAAGCGCTGCACGTGTTCACGGCCGGTGCGGTCGGTCCAGCGCACCCGGATGTCCTCTTCGTCGCCGATGCCGTCCTCGACGATCAGGCCGGAGACCCGGGCCGTGGCACGGTCGCGGGCCTTGTCGTACGCGTACGCGTGCCAGCCCAGCCAGCCGGCGAGCAGCGCGAACCCCGTCAGGGTGGCCGTCACCCCCAGCAGGGCGACGCGCAGGGCGGGGCCAGGGCGTCTCATACTCGCTCCGCCTCCTCGGTCCCGGTCTTCTCCAGCAGGGCGCGGACGGGCGCCGGGTCACCGCTGTCCACGGCGGTGACGAGGAGTTCGTACAGGTCGACGACCGTACCGTCCGGCGCGGTGAGCACCGTGCTCATCCAGCGGCTGGCGTAGGACCAGCCGGCCCGAAGCAGCAACGGCGTCAGAGCCGCGCCCATGGCATCGGCCAGCATCTGGCGGCCGGCCGCCGGGTGTACGGCGGACGGCAGCCACCTCAGCCGGGGCGCGACACGGCGGGCCAGGCGGTGCCAGTGGCCGTCGGCCACGGCGTCCAGCGCCACGCGCAGCGCCTGGGCGGGCGAGACCTGCCGGGTCGCTGCCGTCAGCGCCTGTGCGCCCGGCCCCTCGTCGGCGGTACCGCGGAGTTCGTCGGCGTCGAGATCGAGCAGCCGCACCGGCTTGAGGTCCTCCGGCCGGATGCTGCTCCGGGACGCCGGGCCGGCCTCCGGATCGTCCGCGCAGGCGAGTTGCAGGACGCACCACCGGGCGATCGCGTCCGCGTCACGCAGGACGACCGGATCGGAGCCGTACGCCGTCCAGCCATCGGTGGGCGGCAGTGCGGCCACCCGTTCGGCGGGTGGTGGGTGGTCGGCTGTGGCGTAGGCGTCCAGAGTGTGCTCCTCAGCGGCGTCGCGGGCGCAGCAGCTCGCCACCAGTGGGTCTTTGAGCGCGAGGTCGAGCGCGTCGTAGAAGTCCAGTGGGTACCTGCCGTCCTCGACCAGGTCCGCCACCCAGAACTCCGCGATCCCGGTGAACGCCTCGTCGATCACACCGGTCCGCTCCAGCGCCTCGCGGGTGGCCGTGGCGCCGACGAGGCGTGCGGCGTCGGCGTCGGCTGCCGACTCGGTCTGCCACACCCGCGGCTGCGTGGCGCGGAGCAGGGGGGCGGCCAGCGGCGCCAGCGGACGGAAGCGGCCCTCCAGCCGCTCCGCGAGCGCGCCCCGTGCGGTCAGCAGCCACCGTGTGCGGCGGTCGTCGACGTGCTGCTGGTGCGCCAGTTCGTGTGCGATCACCGCCGCCAGCTGCGCGGCGGAGAACGCCCGGAGGACCGGCAGCCCGAGCAGCAGCGCGTACGTGCGCACGCCCGCGACCTTCACCCGGCCGAGCGCCACCGTCGGCTCCGGGACGATCCGCACCAGCAGCGGGGCGCGGAAGCCGGTCCGCTCGGTCATGTCCTGGATCAGCGCCGCCAGTTCCGGCTCCTCACCCGGCCGTACCGCCCGGCCCGGCAGGGCGTCCTGGACGATGGCCCCGTACAGGGCCGGAAGCACCCACAGCAGTGGCAGTACGGCGGCTTGCCAGACTCCCCAGACGAGCCCCACGGCGAGCACCACGAGAGTGAAGCCGGCCAGGGGCAGCCAGGCGAGTGCGAACATGGCCGCGATCAGCAGCCACTCGCGGACCGGCGAGACCTGCGGTCCCTCGGGTATGCGGCCGTCCATCACACTCCTGTCGGGCGGTGAGACATCCGCGGATTGTGCCACAGCCCGAACAGGTGAGCGGGAGGGAGGCAGGTGCGGGGACGGAGCGCTCAGGGGCGCAACACCACTCGTCGACCGTGGAGTTCGCCCCGCTCCATGCGGCTGTGCGCCCGAGCCGTGGCGCTCAGCGGGTGGTACTCCACGGAGCGGGGGCGCAGTGCGCCGGCCGCCAGGAGGTCGTTGACGGCCGCCGCCGCGTCGGCCAGTTCCGCCGTCGTGGCGTTGGAGATGGCGAAGCCGCGCACGGAGCCGTCCTTCATGTAGAGCGCGCCGACCGGGAGGACCGGCTCGTCCCGGGCGCCGGACATGACGACGATGCGGCCGCGGTGGGCGAGGAGGCCGACCGCGGTTCGAAGGTCGTTGTGGCCGGAGGTGTCGATGTGCACGTCGACGCCGTCCGGGGCGAGGGCCGCCAGCCGCGCAGCGAGGTCGCTGGCGTGGTAGTCCACGACCTCGGCCGCGCCCAGGGACCGGACGTGGCCGTGGTCGCGCGGCGCGGCGGTGGCCAGCACGCGCGCGTGCGCACGGACCGCGAACTCCACCAGCGCGCTGCCCACGTTGCCGCCCGCGCCGCAGACCAGGACCGTCTCACCGGACCGCAGCCCGCCGTGCGCGAAGAGGGCCAGGTGGGCGGTCGCGGCCGGGTGGAACACGGCCACCGCCTCCCCCGGGTCCACGCCCGGCGGCAGCCGGTAGAGGCGGTCGGCCGGCACCACGGCCTGTTCGGCGGCGGCTCCCTGCCGGCCGTCGTGGCCGAGGCTGTTGCACCACACCGTCTCGCCCACGGCGAAACCGGACCCGGCGCAGGCCACCGTGCCCACGAGGTCGCGTCCGACCACGAACGGGAACGGCAGCGGCGTACGGAACACCCCGGAGCGGACGAACGTGTCCACCGGGTCGACCGCGGTGGCCAGCACATCCACCAGCACCTCGCCCGGACCCGGCACGGGAGCGGGCAGCTCACCGAAGCGAATGAGGTCGGGCGGACCCAGCTGTTCGACATAAGCGGCACGCATGAACGGCAATTCTCCCACCGGGCGGCTCTGCACGCGCGCGTGCGCTCGGCCCTCGCCCACGTCAAGGAGATCCACAGCCACGAGACCGCTCCCCGCGCGCGCTCGGTGGTTCTGCCGACGGAATCCGGGCTCTGGTCCGACTACTGTGGAGCGGCGACGCCGAGTGTCGTCGGCCGCATGTGACGGGGTGTGCGGAGAGTTCCGCGGCCGTCACCTTCGGGGAGACCATGTCCCAGTACCCATCGCTGCCCCGAGCCTTGGCGGAGGCGCTCGTGGACCTCGCCTGGTTCGTCGAGAGCGCGGACGACGAGCACATGGATCAGGACGATGCGGTGAAGGCACTGGAGGGTGTCGCTGCGGTGGTGGGCCGCATGTCGGATTCCCAGCGTGCGGAGTTCCAGCAGGTGATCGAGGGCATGACCGTGGCCGAGACCGATCCCGGGCGCCGTGAATTCCTGGAAGCGTTCCCGGACGGCTTCGGACTCGTGGAGCGGCTGCCGACGGCGCCATGACGTGGAGGCCGCCCGCATCGGCTTCGTCCTCGTCACCGGGGGCAGCGACGAGCGGGGTGGTGCGCTGTCCGTCGTGCCCCCCTTCACCGGCGCGCCCGGCACCGGTCAGAAGTGGCCGTAGCCGCCGGAGCCGTCGTAACCGCTGTAGCCGTCGTGGCCGCCGTGACCACCGATGTAGCCGCCCGTTCCTGACACTCCGCTGCCGCCGATGCGGGACGGCCTCGACGAGGAGGGCGGAGGGGGCGGGGAGGGTTGAGGGCCGTATCGGGTGTCCTTCCAGACTTTCTTCGTCACCGCGCGCCACCACTCCGGGAAGGAGAGGGTGACACCCAGCGCGCGGCACTCGCGCTCCACCTCGGCCCGGGCCGTCCTGTCCCACCGGATCTTGGAGGTATGGCCACTTTTGCGCACCAACACCAGGAGGCTCTTCTCGAGTTGACGCGCCGTCATGCCATCCTCGGGGGATGATCCGGCCGGGGGATCCGGCAGCGCGCGGGCAGCCGGTACGTCGGTCCGATGGACGAGGATGGGTGAGCCGGCCTCGGCCACCTTGAACAGCCACACCCGCTTGGCGGCAACCGTGTCCAGCACGGAGCGCCTGCGCTCCGCCTTTCTGCGGCGCGCGAGCAGGCGCGCTTCCTGCTGTGCCTTGTGCTCGGCCAGCCGCCTTGCGATCTCCTCCCGGACCGGCCGGTACTCCTCCTCCGCCCGCTGCACGGCGGCGGCGAAGGCGAGTTGGGCCTGCTCCGACCGTTCCGCCAGCCGTCTTTGCCACCCCGGCCAGTGGCGCGGCCCGGCGATGTGCGTCCAGTTCCGCTCGCGCGCGTACAGGTTCACCTTGCAGTTCCGGCCACCATGTGCCCGATACAGGTCCTCCAGTGCGCGGGAGAGAGAGTCGAGGCAGTCGCGCACGGCTGCGTCCCACCGCTCGAGATCCGCCCGTGAGCATGAGAGAACATCGCCCCACGCGTACCGCGCCCCCATCCGGTACACCTCAATGCTCTCCGGGTACCGGACGGAGGCCGTCGGCACGAACCGCGCCCCGCAGAGCTCGTCCGCGTCGAACCGGACGTCGACCCGACTCACCTTGCTGTACGTCATGCTGCTCTCCCGCCTCACTCGACGGTGCCCACCTGGCTACGTACACCGGTCGGCCAGCACAGCATGGTCGACTGTTCAGCACAACCGTGCGGACGCCCCTCGGCGTCAGCGAGAACACGACCAGCGGCTGAGGGGTCCACCGGCCTTGACAGGCCCTGGTGGGGACGGTGAATGACGGGTCGTCGGCACCCGCCGTGCCGTACGGTCGAGGGACTGGCCCGCCGTTGCTCCCGGATGGTGCGGACGGGGTCTTCGGCGACCCGGACGACCCGGACGACCCGCCCGCACCGAGGCACGCATACGACTGAACAGGCCACGGCTTCTGCCGCCTCCGCGTGCGGGCCCGCATCCGGCTCGGCGGTCCGGTCGTGCCGGTCCGGGACAAGGTCCGCCCGCACCTCATCCGCGGCATGAGCGAGTTCATCAGGAAGTCCTCCGACTGGCTGACCATGCTCCAACTGCCCGCTCACGGTCCGGACCTCAGCCCGCAGGAGGGCATCCGGTCGCCGGTCAGGCGCAGGGTCGGCAACCGCGCGGTCGCTGACCCCGCCCAGGTCACCCGAGCCGTCAAGCGCAAGCCGAAGCAGATCCGGCACCGGCCCGAGCCGCAACGGCTCGCCGACATCACACATTCAGGATCAGCGGCTCTCACGTGCAGGACCAACTCGGGGTGGCCGTCGAAGCCCGTGCTTTGGTTGGGTGGAGTCCATGAGCGCGATCCGACTGCTTCTCGTCGACGACGACCCGCTGGTGAGAGCCGGTCTGTCCCTCATGCTGGGCGGCGCCGACGACATCGAGATCGTCGGCGAGGCTGCCGACGGCAGCGAGGTGCAGGCCCTGGTCGACCGCACCCGGCCGGACGTCGTCCTGATGGACGTACGGATGCCGGGCGTGGACGGCCTGACGGCGACGGAACGGCTGCGCGGGCACCCGGAGGCACCCCAGGTCGTCGTCCTCACCACCTTCCACGCCGACGAGCAGGTACTGCGCGCCCTGCGCGCGGGCGCCGCCGGCTTCGTGCTCAAGGACACCCCGCCGGCCGAGATCGTGCGGGCGGTACGCCGGGTCGCGGCCGGCGACCCGGTGCTCTCGCCCACCGTCACCCGCCAGTTGATGCGGCACGCCGCCGGCACCGCCGCCGACGACCGGCGCGCCCGCGCGCGGGAGCGCCTCGCCGCCCTCAACGACCGCGAGCGCGAGGTCGCCGTCCGGGTCGGCCGCGGACTGGCCAACGCCCAGATAGCGGCCGAGCTGTTCATGAGCGTGGCCACCGTCAAGACCCACGTCTCACGCGTCCTGGCCCGGCTCGGCCTCAACAACCGCGTACAGATCGCCCTGCTCGCCCACGACGCGGGACTCCTCGAACAGGACGCGCCCTGAGATCCGGCGGTCCGGCACTTCCCGGGTCCACCGTGCGTTGACCGGTCACGGGAAGTCTTGCGCACTCCGACACTCCGAAGGAGGAGTGGTGATGGCGGACGTGATCGACCTGGGGGAGTACGGGGCGGGATTCCGGGCGGACCCGCATCCGGTCTACGCCGAACTGCGCGCACTCGGCCCGGTGCACCGGGTGCGGCTGCCACCGCCCGAGGGCTACGACACCTGGCTCGTCGTCGGGTACGAGGAGGCGCGCGCCGCGCTCGCCGACCCCCGGCTGACCAAGGACGTCAGCGCGGCCGACATCTCCGTGCTCGACGAGCAGGTGTTCGGCAGGCACATGCTGATCACCGACCCGCCGCAGCACACGCGGTTGCGCTCACTGGTCACGCGCGCGTTCACCGCGCGCCGCGTGGAGGCGCTGCGGCCGCGGATCCAGCAGATCACCGACGGACTGCTGGACGCGATGCTGCCGCGCGGGCGCGCGGACCTGGTGGAGGCGTTCGCGTACCCGCTGCCGATCACGGTCATCTGCGAGCTGCTGGGCGTGCCGGAGATCGACCGGGCCGCGTTCCGGGAGATGTCCAACGAGGTGGTCGCCCCCACCAGCGAGGAGGCGAAACTGCGGGCCGCGGACCGGCTCGGCGCGTACCTCACCGAGCTGGTCGAGGACAAGCGGTGCGCGGGGCCGGCCGACGACCTGCTCAGCACCCTGATCCGCACCACGGCCGAGGACGGCGACCGGCTCTCCGACGGCGAACTGCGCGGAATGGCCTTCCTGCTGCTCATCGCGGGCCATGAGACCACGGTCAACCTCATCGTCAACGGCGCGTACACCCTGCTGACCCACCCGGAGCAACTGGCGGAGCTGCGCGCGGACCCGGATCTGATCGACGGCGCAGTCGAGGAGATGCTGCGTCATGAGGGCCCGGTGGAGACGGCCACGTTCCGGTTCGCCGCCCAGCCCCTGGAGATCGCCGGCATCACCATCGGCCAGGGCGAGCCGGTGATGATCGGCCTCACCGCCGCCGACCGGGACGCCGGCCGCTACCCGGCCCCCGACCGCTTCGACATCCACCGCGACACCCGCGGCCACCTCGCCTTCGGCCACGGCGTCCACTACTGCCTGGGCGCCTCCCTGGCCCGCCTGGAAACCCGCACGGCCCTGCGCACCCTCCTCCACCGAGCCCCCGCCCTGGCCCTCGACGGTCCACCCGGCGAATGGCTCCCGGGCATGCTGATCCGCGGCAGGCGCAGCCTGCCGGTGCGCTGGTAGCGCAGGGGCGGCCGGCACTCCGCCCTGCCGTGCGGGGCCGGTCGTGGCACGGCCCGGGTCGTGCCGGTGTGCAGGTGGCCCGGGTCCGGTGGGGAACGGGCTGTGCCGGGCGGGTCGGCGGTGCGGTCGCGTCCGCCGGTGCTTCGCCCCGGGGGAACCTGCTGGTGTCCGGCCCGGTGGGGACCGCCGTGCCGTGCGGGGCGACCGTGCGGCCCAGCCTGCCGATTCCCTGCCCGGCCCGGCGGAGCCAAACGTGACCCGGCCCGGTCGTCGTCGGCCCGGTGGAACGGTGCTCGCCGGGTGCGGGGCGGTCGCTTCGTGTCCGGGCGGGGCACGTCCGCCGGTGTGGGCCGGTCGCCTCGCACCGGGCCGAGTCGCCTCCGGCCGGCCGAGTCGTACCCCCGGCCCGTACCCGCCGGTGCCCCACCCGGCCGCGGGGCGCGCAGACGTTACCGGAGCGGCCGTGGGCCCGTCACCGGAACACCGCCCGGGCCCCGCCCGGGATCTCCGCCAGGTGCACCGGGCGGTGCTCGCGGCGGGAGATCTCGCAGGCCTCGGCGATGCGCAGGGCCTGCAGGGCCTCGCGGCCGTCGCACGGGTTGGGGCGTTCGCCGCGCACGACCTCGACGAAGGCGCACAGCTCGGCCTCGTAGGCGGGGCCGAAGCGCTCCAGGAAGCCGGTCCAGGGCTTGTCCGCGGCCGGCGGCCCGGTCGGCTCGGTGGACGCGATGGGCGTACGGTCGTCGAGGCCGACCACGATCTGGTCCAGCTCCCCGGCCAGCTCCATGCGGACGTCGTAGCCCGCGCCGTTGAGCCGGGTCGCGGTGGCCGTCGCCAGGGTGCCGTCGTCGAGGGTGAGCAGTGCCGCGCCGGTGTCGACGTCACCGGCCTCGCGGAACATCGCGGGACCGGCGTCGGACCCGGCCGCGTACACGGCCACGACCTCACGGCCCGTCACCCAGCGCAGCACGTCGAAGTCGTGGATCAGCGTGTCCCGGAACAGCCCGCCGGACAGCGGCAGCCACGCCGCGGGCGGCGGCGCCTGGTCGGAGGTGAGCGCGCGGACCGTGTGCAGGCGGCCGAGCCGCCCCGAGCGCACCGCCTCGCGGGCGCCGGTGTAGCCGGCGTCGAAGCGCCGCTGGAAGCCCATCTGCAGGATCGTCCCCGCCGCCGCCACCTCGCCGAGCGCGTGCAGCGTGCCCGGCAGGTCCAGTGCGATCGGCTTCTCGCAGAACACCGGCAGCCCCGACCGCGCCGCCCGGCCGATCAGTTCGGCGTGGGCGGAGGTAGACGTGGTGATCACCACCGCGTCCACGCCCCATGTGAAGATCTCGTCCACGCCCGGCGCCGCCGTCTCGCCCAGCCGGTGGGCGAGTTCCTGCGCCCGCGCTGGATCGGCGTCCGTGAGGATCAACGAGCCGACGTCGCGATGATGGCTGAGCGTGTTCGCGTGGATGGTGCCGATGCGGCCCGTACCGATGACCCCGATGCGCATGGGAACAAAGTGGGGGCGGACCCCACACGCTGTCAATCAGTATGTCAGGACAATCGGACCACACGCTTCCCGTCGACCGGCGGCAGGACTACGCTCGGGCCGTGCCGAAAGCAGAAGTGGACCCCACCGTCTCGCTCGAGCTCAGTGTGGACCGGAGTTCCCCGGTGCCGCTGTACTTCCAGCTGTCCCAGCAGCTCGAGTCCGCGATCGAGCAGGGCACCCTCACCCCCGGCTGTCTGCTGGGCAACGAGATCGAGCTCGCCGCACGGCTCGGCCTGTCCCGGCCCACCGTCCGCCAGGCCATCCAGTCGCTCGTCGACAAGGGCCTCCTGGTGCGCCGCCGCGGCGTCGGCACGCAGGTCGTGCACAGCAAGGTCCGGCGTCCGCTGGAACTGACCAGCCTCTACGACGACTTGGAGGCCGCGGGACAGCTCCCGGCGACCAGGGTCCTGGTCAACACGGTCGTCCCCGCGTCCGGCGGGGTCGCCGCCGCCCTCGGGGTGGCCGAGGGCGAGGAGGTGCACCGCATCGAACGGCTGCGCCTCGCGCACGGCGAGCCGATGGCGTACCTCACCAACTACCTGCCGCCCGGCCTGCTCGACCTGGACACCGGCCATCTGGAGGCGACCGGCCTGTACCGGCTGATGCGCGCCGCCGGGATCACCCTGCACAGCGCCCGCCAGTCCATCGGCGCCCGCGCCGCCACCTCCGCCGAGGCCGAGCGGCTCGGCGAGGCGGAGGGTGCCCCGCTGCTCACCATGGAGCGCGTCACCTTCGACGACACCGGCCGCGCGGTGGAGTTCGGCACCCACACCTACCGGCCGTCCCGCTACTCCTTCGAGTTCCAGCTGCTCGTACGGTCCTGACCGTGCTCAGCCCAGGGCCCCCGTCCGTCGCGCATGCGTGACGGACGTCGCACGTCCAGGCGCTCGTCATGTCATGTCCGGACAATCTGACCCGCTACCGCTCCCCGCCGCGGAGTCACGGATACCGATGTCCGACAATAGGACGATCAGGGTTGATGGGATCTTCATCGGCCCCGTCCGCACGTTCGAACACAGCAAGAGCAGCAAGAGCAGCAAGGGCAGCAAGAAGGGCACGGCCTCGTGGCACGGTTGGGACAGGTTCGTCCTGCTGAAGCGGGGCACGACGGTGGGCAGCCGCACACGGGACGGGATCACTCCGGACGAGCTGACCCGCCGGACGGCGGGCGGCAGTGAGCCGGACGATCCACGCCATGAACCGCAAGAGACCTGAGGGGTGCGGGACCGGGTTGACACGCGGCTCCGCCGTGTGGGCGCGACCAGCCACAACGGCCCCGCGCTCGGTAACGCACCGCACCCACCCCTCCGCTCCCCCGTACCGCACCCTTACCCAGCGTGCGGCAGAATCGGCCCCGATGAGCACCTACCGCGACCTCACCGCCCCCATCGGCTCCCGCCGTGCCCCCGTACTGCGCACCGTGGGCACCCGGGAGCGCCGTTCCCACCTGACCGCACCCCGCGTGCCCACGGTGGGCATCGACATCGGCGGTACCAAGGTGATGGCGGGCGTCGTCGACGCCGACGGCAACATCCTGGAGAGGCTCCGCACGGAGACCCCGGACAAGTCCAAGAGTCCGAGGGTCGTCGAGGACACCATCGTCGAACTGGTCCTGGACCTGTCCGACCGGCACGACGTGCACGCGGTCGGCATCGGCGCGGCCGGCTGGGTCGACGCCGACCGCAACCGCGTCCTGTTCGCACCCCACCTGTCCTGGCGCAACGAGCCGCTGCGCGACCGGCTCTCCGACCGCCTGTCGGTGCCGGTCCTGGTCGACAACGACGCCAACGCCGCCGCCTGGGCCGAGTGGCGCTTCGGCGCGGGCCGTGACGAGGACCACCTCGTCATGATCACGCTGGGCACCGGCATCGGCGGCGCCATCCTGGAGGACGGCCGGGTCAAGCGGGGCAAGTTCGGCGTCGCCGGCGAGTTCGGGCACATGCAGGTCGTGCCCGGCGGCCACCGCTGCCCGTGCGGCAACCGGGGCTGCTGGGAGCAGTACAGCTCCGGCAACGCCCTGGTGCGTGAGGCGCGCGAGCTGGCCGCGGCCGACTCCCCGGTCGCCTACGGGGTCATCGAACACGTCAAAGGAGACGTCTCCGCCATCACCGGCCCGATGATCACCGAGCTGGCCCGCGAGGGCGACGCCATGTGCATCGAACTGCTCGAGGACATCGGCCAGTGGCTCGGCATCGGCATCGCCAACCTCGCCGCCGCCCTCGACCCGTCCTGCTTCGTCATCGGCGGCGGCGTCTCCGCGGCCGGCGACCTGCTGATCGGCCCCGCCCGGGACGCCTTCAAACGCCACCTCACCGGCCGCGGCTACCGGCCCGAGGCCCGTATCGCCCGCGCCCAGCTGGGCCCCGAGGCAGGCATGGTCGGCGCCGCCGACCTCGCCCGGCTGGTCGCCCGCCGCTTCCGGCGCGCCAAGCGGCGCCGGGTCGAGCGGTACGAGCGCTACGAGCGGTACGCGGAGGCCCGGCGGGCGGCCCGGGAGGCGCTGTGACGATGTCGCTGCCACGCCAGACGGCGTCCTCGGGCGGGCCACAGCCCCCGCGCGTCGAGGACCGCAGCCACCGCATCCGCCGCAGGGCCCTCACCCTGCTGATCATCGTGCTGCTCATCGGCGTCCCGGCCGGCTACCTGGTGATCTCGGCCAACCAGAGCCGCGACAGCGGCAAGAACAAGGAGGCCAAGTACGCGGCGACCGGCCTCACCCCCACCTATCCGGCCAAGGTCCAGCGCCGCCTCTACCAGGTGCCGATACCGCACCCGGCCGACCGGGTCGCCTCGTACGAGACGAATAACTGGAAGACCAGCCGTCTCTACGTCCAGTTCCGGACCACCCAGGCCGGACTGGACACCTTCCTCGAGGCCATGGGCGTCAACCGGGGCGACCTCGAGAAGGGCGACCTCACGATCAACGCCCGCGATCAGCAGATCACCGGCTGGACGTTCACGGGCCCGGGCCCCTGGTGGGGCCTGACGCACAGACAGAAGAACCCCGCCCCCACGCAGGACGTGGTGGTGAACATGTCCGACCCGGTCCTGCCGATGGTCTACGTGGTCTCCCGGACCGTGCCCTGACGGGGCGGGAACGGCCGCCGCCGGGACCGGTTGTCAGACCCCGCCCGTATCGTCGGAGACGACTGACTCGACCGGTGAGCGGGAGGTGACAGGACATATGAGCGACACGGCCGCGGTGCGGACGGACGAGGCGGCGGACGGCGTGTCCGTGCGGCTCGCCGCCGTCTTCCTGCCCGCACCCCTGCCGCGCGAGGGGCGCCTCGCCTTCTGGGACCCGGACGGCGAGGTGTGGCCGGCGGACGGCCCCGCAGGGCACCGGCCCGCGCACACGGAGCTGACCGTCGTACGGCGGCACGGGACGGGTGCCCGCCGCAGGAGCGCCCCCGCGCTGTCGCTGCCGATCGAGGAGGCGCTGCCCCACCTCGTGCGGGCCCGGCACGACCCGGCGGCCCATCCCGCCACCGCCTGCTGGGGCGCCGCCGCACTGCACGCCCTGCGGCTCACCGCCCGTGGACGGCTGCTGCCCGGTCTGACCGCCACCGGGCACGACGCCTGGCGGGCGGGTCCCCTCGACCCGGACGACATCGCCCACCTGCGCGCGATCGCCGCCGCCCTGCCCCAGGAGGGCCACGCGGTCCCGCTGCCCGGCTCGGGCCCCCTCCGGCTGCCCGAGCCGGAAGCGCTGCTGCGCACCTTCCTCGACGCGGTCGCCGACACCCTGCCCCGCACCCCGGCCGCGCCCCACACCTGCGGAAAGCCCTTCGCCGACCGCCGGCCGCAGCACCTGCCGCACGCCCACGACTGGGCGGCCGAGGTCGCCGCCGGCATGGACGCGGGCGTACGGATCTCGCTGCGGCTGGACCTGTCGGCCTACGACCTGTTCGACGGCCAGGACGGCCAGGACGGCCAGGACGGCCGGGACAGCCGGGGCGGTCAGGACGGCGCCCGCGGCGCGGTGCGCGCCGCGGGAGCAGCGGTCGTCCAGGTGCACAGCCTCGCCGACCCCACCCTCGTGGCCGACGCGGTGGCCCTGTGGGCGGGCGAGGCGGACGCGGCCTTCGGCCCACGCGCACGCGTGGACGCCGCCCTGGCCGTACGGCGCGCGGCCCGCGTCTGGCCGCCGCTGGACCGGCTCCGCGAGCAGGACGTGCCCGACGTGCTCGCCCTGTCCGAGGACGAGGTGGGCGAACTGCTCGGCGTGGCCGCGACCCGGCTCGCCGCGGCCGGAGTCGCCGTGCACTGGCCGCGCGACCTGGCGCAGGAACTCACCGCCGCGGCGGTGGTGCGGCCCGCGCCCGGCTCGGCCACCGACGGCACGGGCTTCTTCGAGAGCGAGGACCTGCTGCGGTTCCAGTGGCAGCTGGCGCTCGGCGACGACCCGCTCACCGACGCCGAGATGGACGCCCTCGCCGAGGCACACCGCCCTGTGGTACGGCTGCGGGACCGCTGGGTGCTCGTCGACCCGGCCCTCGTCCGCAAGGCCCGCAAGCGCGACCTGGGGCTGCTCGACCCGGTCGACGCGCTGTCCGTCGCCCTCACCGGCACCGCGGAGGTCGACGGCGAGACAGTGGAGGCGGTGCCGGCCGGCGCGCTGGCGGCCCTGCGGGACCGGATCACGGCGGGAGTACGGCCCGCGGAACCGCCTGAGGGACTCCACGCCACCCTGCGCGACTACCAGCTGCACGGCCTGGCCTGGCTCGACCTCATGACCTCCCTCGGCCTCGGTGGCTGCCTCGCCGACGACATGGGCCTGGGCAAGACGGTCACCGTCATCGCGCTGCACCTCAAACGGGCGCGCGGCGAACCCACGCTGGTGGTCTGCCCGGCCTCCCTGCTGGGCAACTGGCAGCGGGAGATCACCCGGTTCGCGCCCGGCGTCCCCGTCCGCCGCTTCCACGGCCCCGACCGCACCCTGGACGACCTCGACGGCGGCTTCGTGCTCACCACGTACGGCACCATGCGGTCGGCGGCACCCCTGCTGGCCGGACAGCCGTGGGGCATGGTCGTCGCCGACGAGGCCCAGCACGTCAAGAACCCCTACTCGGCGACCGCGAAGGCGCTGCGCACGATCCCGTCCCCCGCGCGCGTGGCCCTCACCGGCACCCCCGTGGAGAACAACCTCTCCGAGCTGTGGGCCCTCCTCGACTGGACCACCCCCGGACTCCTCGGCCCGCTGCAGTCCTTCCGCGCCCGGCACGCACGCGCGGTGGAGAACGGTGGGGCCGACGAGAACGGCGAGGCCGCGCGGCGCCTGGCCCGGCTGGTGCGCCCGTTCCTGCTGCGCCGCCGGAAGTCCGACCCGGGCATCGTCCCCGAACTCCCGCCCAAGACCGAGACCGACCACCCCGTCCCGCTCACCCGGGAACAGGCCGCGCTGTACGAGGCGGTGGTGCGCGAGTCGATGCTCGCCATCGGGACGGCCGAGGGCATGGCCCGGCGCGGGCTGGTCCTGAAGCTGCTGACCTCCCTGAAACAGATCTGCGACCACCCGGCCCTGTACCTGAAGGAGGAGCACCCGTCGGGCGGCGGTGACCGCCTGTCGGCCCGCTCCGGCAAACTCGCCCTGCTGGACGAGCTGCTGGACACCCTCCTCGCCGAGGACGGCTCGGCGCTGGTGTTCACCCAGTACGTCGGCATGGCCCGCCTGATCACCTCCCACCTCGGCGCCCGCGCGGTCCCCGTCGAGCTCCTCCACGGCGGTACGCCGGTCCCGGAGCGCGAGCGCATGGTGGACCGCTTCCAGAGCGGCGCCACCCCGGTCCTGGTCCTGTCCCTGAAGGCGGCCGGCACCGGCCTGAACCTCACCCGCGCGGGCCATGTCGTCCACTTCGACCGCTGGTGGAACCCGGCGGTCGAGGAGCAGGCCACCGACCGCGCCTACCGCATCGGCCAGACCCAGCCGGTCCAGGTCCACCGCCTGATCGCCGAGGGCACCGTCGAGGACCGCATCGCCGAGATGCTCGCCGGCAAGCGCGCCCTGGCCGACGCGATCCTCGGCGCCGGCGAGTCGGCCCTCACCGAACTGACCGATCGCGAGCTGTCCGACCTGGTCTCGCTGCGGAGGGAGGACTGATGGACGACCGCCCCGCCGACGCGGCCCGCCGAGCCCTGCGGGCCGCCCGCCGACAACACCCCCCGGCCACAGCCCCTGGGAAGCCCGCCCGCCCCGAGCGCGTACCGCCGGACGAGACGAACCGACCGGGCGACGCCGCACGGGACGCCTTGCGGCATGCACGGTCCGCCCGGCACGGCAGCCGCACCGAGGACGGCGCGGCCGAGGAGGCACCGACGGCAACCTCGGAGAACACCGCCGACGGCTCGACGCCGCACCCCCCGGAGCACCCGGGCGATGCGGCGCCGGCGGAAGTGCCGCCCGGCGGCAGCCGCGGCGAACCGCGGCACCCGGCGGGGACACGCCCCGCCGACGCCGCACGCGAGGCGCTGCGCGCTGCGCTGGTCCGCCGCGAGGAACGGACGGAGCAGCCCCGGCCGGACACAGCGACACCCCGAGCCCCGGCCCCCCGCCGGACGGCCGGACAGGAGGCGGCACCCGATGCCGCGGGGTCCGCGTCCGGGGCCGTGCCCGGGACGACGGGGCCGGTGGCGGCCGAGGCCGAGTTGCCTGTATCCGGGGCGACCGGGGAGGCGGCGGGCGCCGCGAGGTCCGCGTCGGAAGCCGCGCGTCGGGCGATCCGGCCAGTGGCCGCCGGTGCGCCGGGCCGGAGCGGTGACACCGCCCGTGGGACAGGCCCGGGCGCACATGCCGTGCGGGAGCTGCTTGCCGGAGCATCGCGCAGGCCCGGCTCGGCAATGACCGAGCCCGGTGCGGCGGACGGGGACAACAGCGAAGTCCGCCAGGGGAGTTGGGATCCCTCGGCGGTCCCCTCGAGTCACGGCCACCCTCGAACCGACGCTCCCTCGCAGGCGCCGACCGGCCCCACCACCCCCACCGCCCAGGCCGTGCCCCGCGTCCCTCCCACCATGGCCTCCCCCCACCGTGACGGTGAACTCCGGCGTACGTTCCCGGCGTTCGCGGCCCCAGCGGCCGGGGACTCACGGTTCGCGGAGACATGGTGGGGCAACGCCTGGGTCACCGCGCTGGAGGAGGGCGCACTGGACGCGGCACGGCTCGCGCGGGGGCGGACGTACGCGGAGACGGGGCACGTGGACGCCGTCACCGTGACGCCGGGGCTGGTCCTGGCGTACGTGCAGGGGAGCCGCCCGCGCCCCTACCGGGTGCAGGTGCGGCTGCGGACACTGGACGACGCCGACTGGGACCGGTTCCTGGACGCCGCCGCCGAGCGCCCGGGACACATCGCCGCACTCCTCGACAAGGAGATGCCCCAGTCCCTCGCCGACTGCGGGGTCCCCCTGCTCCCCGGCCCCGGCGACCTGGAACCCCACTGCAGCTGCCCCGACCGCGGCCACCCCTGCAAACACGCCGCCGCCCTCTGCTACCGGACCGCACGCCTGCTGGACGCCGACCCCTTCGTCCTGCTGCTGCTCCGCGGCCGCGGCGAGCGCCAACTGCTCGACGCCCTGTCCCGGCTGAGCGCCACCCGAGCGGCCCGCGCCGCGCAGGAGAAGGAACCGGAGCCGTTGCCGAGGGTGCGCGCCAGTGACGTACTGACCCAGCAGGCCCGGCGCCGGCTTCCGCCGCCGCCCGACCCCTTGCCGCCGCCCCCGCACCCCGAACAGCCCCCGGTGTACCCGGCGGCGCCCGGCGGTCCCGACCCCTTCGCGCTCGACCAGCTGGCCACCGACGCCGCCGCCCGCGCCCACGCCCTGCTCACCACCGGCCGCGACCCGGTCGGCGGGCTCACGCCGTGGCAGGACGCCGTGCGCCTCGCCGCCGCCCGCCCCGGCTCCGGACTGACCGCCGCCACCCGCTCCCTGTACGCCTCCCTCGCCTCCGCCACCGGACGCACCCCCGCCGACCTGGCGCGCGCGGTCGCGGCCTGGCGGCAGGGCGGCCCGGAAGGACTCGCCGTCCTGGAAGAGCCCTGGGACCCGCCGGCCGGCCGGTTCGACCGGGCCCGCCCGCTGCTCCTCGCCGCCGACCTGCCGGCCTTCCGCCCCCGGCACAACCGGCTCACCCACCCCCTCGGCCACCTCCAGCTCCGCCTGGGCCGCGACGGCCTGTGGTACGCGTACGAATCCGAGCCCGGCCGCGACGACTGGTGGCCCCGCGGCACCCCCGACCTCGACCCGGTCGGCGCCCTGACCGGCCTCGGCACACCGAGCGACCTGTGACGGCTTCCCTCCGGTTCGCGGCATTTGCGTGTTTTCCCTGGGGTCTGGTGTGATCCGACAGAAGTCGGTTACTGAGTGAGCGTGCCTCTGCTCACGACCCTCCTCACCCTCCTCCTCGCCGGCACCGGTCGCCGGTCGGCGCCGCCGCTCGCAGGTGTCGGGCGGGAGAGTGCTTAGCGTCCTGCTGGCCGTGCTGGCGGCCATGGGCAATGCGTTGGCCTCCGCGCTGCAGCGCAAGGCCGCCCGTGAGGAGCCCCAGGAGGAGAACCTGAGCCTGCGCCTGGTGTGGCACCTGCTGCACCGCCCGGTGTGGTTCGGCGGAATCCTGTCGATCATCGTGAGCTTCCTGCTGCAGGCTGTCGCCCTGGGCAACGGCCAGATCTCCGTGGTGCAGCCCTTGCTCGCCCTGGAGCTGCCGTGCGCGCTGATCCTGTCCGGCCTTCTGCTGGGCAGCCGGCTGGGACGGCGCGAGTGGGGCGCCTCGGCGGTGATGGCGGTGGGCGTGGCCGGTCTGCTCATCGCGCTCGGGCCCAGCGGCGGGAACATCTCGTCCGTCTCCTGGGTGGGATGGCTGATCGGCTGTGGAGCCAACGGGCTGCTGATCGCGGCCGGAGTGCTGTGGGCGCGGACCGTGTCGGGTGCCCGGCGGGCGGCTGTGCTGGGAGTGACCACCGGCTGCACCTTCGGCCTGACCGCCGCGCTGATGAAGGGCATGACCAACACGTTCTCCCACGGTCTGACCGCCCTGCTCACCGGCTGGCAGCTGTGGGCCATGGTCGCCGCCGGCGCGGGCGCCATGTTCCTGCTGCAGTCGGCGATGCAGGCGGGCAGGCTGCTGGCCACCCAGCCCGGCCTGACCATGGCCGATCCGGTGATCGCCATCCTGTGGGGAGTGCTGGTCTTCCACGAGAGGGTCCGCGGGGGCCTGTTCGTCCTGCTGGCGGTTCTGGCGGCCGCGGCCGTCGCGGCGGCCGTGATGGTGCTGTCCCGCTCCCCGCTGCTGAGCGGCGAAGGCGGGCAGCACGAGGGCACCGACCGGCCCGGCCACGACGAGCCCACCGGTGCACGGCCCAAAGGCACCGGGTGAAGCCGCGCCGGCGGGTCCGGGCGCTTGCCGAACGGGGCATCCAGGCCGTGGGCGGACGCGCGCGGACCAGGGTCGTCCTGACACTCGCCGGTGCCCTGGCGATGGACGGCGCGGACAAGGGCACCGTCTCGGCGGTGGCGCCCCAGCTCACCCACGCGTTCGGCATCAACAACACCCAGCTCGGACTGCTGGTCACCGTCACCGCGCTGACCGGCGCGGTATTCACCGTTCCCGTCGGCCTGCTCACCGACCGTCACCCTGGTCGCCGCCGGCCTGCTCGGCCTGGTCGCGATGCGCAGCTACCCCCGCGACGTGGTCACCGCGGAGGCGTCCACCCGGCGGATCGAGGAGTCCCGGTGAGGAGGCCGCGAGCGGGCGGGCTGAAGCCGGCCGCCGAGTACCGGGTACCGCTCAGTCCTCGCCCAGCAGTTCCCGTACCGCCGCGTGCAGTTCGGCCGGTGTGGTGTCGCCGACCGCGCGTACGAGACCGTGTTCGTCGACGAGCACATTGGTCGGGACGCCGGTGATGCCGAGGCGGGCGGCGTACTCGCCCGTGCCGTCCAGGAGCACGGTGGCGCCGATGTCCCAGACGGCGGCGAAGTTCGCGGCCTCCTCCCGCGGGTCGGTGTTCTCCCACACGTTGATCATGATCACGTCCAGCCCGAACCGGGCCGTACGGAGGCGCAGCTGCTCCAGCACCGGCGCCTCCGCGTTGCAGGGGCCTCACCAACTGGCGAAGAAGTTGATCACGTATTTCTTCTCGGCCCACTCGCGGGTGGTGCGGATCCGGCCGCCGCGCAGGTCCGGCAGCGCGAAGTGGGGCAGCGGCCGGCCCACCAGGGGGTGCACGGCGGGCCGTACCGGGCCGGGCAGCCAGGGCCGGTGGACGAAGGAGAGGGTGCCGCTGCCCGCGTTGGACACCAGCAGGGTGTCGGAGACGGGGTCCAGGGCGCAGTCGCCGGGGGCGTTGCCCACCGTGACGCGATGGGTCTCCCGCCCTGCCGCGGTGTCCAGGACGCTGACCGTGCCGGCGCCCCGGTTGCAGACGTAGAGCCGCTCGCCGGGGGCGTCCACGCACATGCCGACGGGGGCCCGCTCCACCGGTACCTCGTCGAGCACGGTGCCGTCGTCGAGCGACACCCGGCTGACCGTGCCGTGCAGTGAGCTGGCCACGTACAGGTGTCCGACGGCCGGGTTGGACACCACCTTGCAGGGCCCCTCGCGCACCGCGATCCTCCGCAGGGGCCGCAGCGTGGCGGCGTCGAAGACGGTCACGGACCCCGCCATGAAGTTCGCGCAGTAGCCGAGGCCGCGCCCGGCGTCGACGGCGACGCTGCCCGCCCCGAGTTCGGCGGGCACCGTACCGATCACCTCCAGACGGTCGGCGTCGATGGCGGTGACCGTGCCGTCGGCGGTGTTGCCCGCGTAGACCCGGCGTAACCCCGAGTGGTGGCCGAGTCCGGCGGGGTAGCTGCCGACGGGGAGCCGCACGAGGCGCGCGCCGGTGTCGGCGTCGAGCACCGTCACCGTGTCCGAGCGGGCGTCCGCCGAGAACAGCCGCCGGGTCGGCCGGTCCAGGACGACCGGGATCGGCTCACGTCCCACCGGGGCCCGCCAGACGGGGGCCGCCCGGTCCAGGTCCAGCGCCACGACCGCGTTGCTGCGGGAGCAGGCCACATAGGCGCGCCGCCGGTCGGGATCGACGACGACCGCCTCGGGCCCCTTGCCCACGGGGCAGTGCCCCCGGACACGATGGGAGAGGTCGACCGAGCAGGCCGGCCCCTGCGCCGACATGTCGCGGTTGTCCATGCTCTGAGGGATATGCCCAGACCTGCCCGTTTAAACAAGTGTGCCCCGGGCGGCGGTCGAGGGCGACGGCCGGCACCCTGCCCGCATACCGGCTCATGGGGATCCTTCGTGAAGACCAACGGGAAGTGGTCTGCCGGGCCGGACGGGGAGGATCTTCGCGGAGCCGCCACAGCGTGGGACGGCCTGCACGGGGTCCCGGCCCAGGCGACCGAGGAAGTGTGGGACGTGAGGGTGTGCAAGGGCGTGAGCGAGACACCGGCGAACGTCCTGCGGTACTGCTTTGACGGGCCGGAGCAAAGCCCCTGCCCTGAGCCTGGATGCCTCACCGGGTACCGCGTGGCGCAGGTCGTAACGACCGTCCAGGGGCGTCCAGTCGATCCAGGGCAGGCGTGCAACGGCAGGCCAGCGAGTCGCACGCCGGCCCCATGACAGCCGGCGCCGTCCCGGGGCAAGGGCCCGGCACGGGAAAACGACTCGTGGGTGAGGTCAGTCGGTCAGGCTGTGAGAACGATCGGCAGACAGCCGTTGGCCCGTTCGGCCAGGCCCTCGGCCTCCGGGTCCCGTGGCTCGCAGAGCAGGAGTTTCATGCCCAGCGGCCGGTGAAGCCGTCCGACTCTCCTCTTCACGTCCCTCAGAACTGGTCCGGAGTGTAAGGAATCGCTGCCAAAGCGAGGGAATGAGTGGGAGGTTCTCACCTCTCCTGGTCCCGCAACCGTACCTAGGGTGACTTGCGGCACGTGGCGGATGCCGCGTCGAGAAGCCACTCATGAACATGGATCACACCTGTTGTCACCCACCGCGCTCCACGAAGGCTTCCACTTTCCCGGAAGAGGCCGCCGGCACGACGGCCGACTCCGGGTCTCCGACACGCACACCGGCGCGAACTTCCGTATCGGCCCGGACGGAGATGAGACGCCGGAGGTCGTCACACGTGTCGACGGCCAACCCGCCGGCCGGCGACGGACCGCTGCCGATCAACTCTGTGCTTCGTCGTGCCGGGCGCAAGGACGACCTGCGGGGCAGCCAGGCCGTCCACGCCGACCCATCGGCGACGACGGCCGCCCCGATCAACGACATGGTGATCGACGACACCGGCACAGTCCACGTGGGAGACCTCGACTGCGACCGTACGCCGACGCGCCCCAACAGCCGGGACCGGTCTCCACGGTCATGGCGAGCGGACAGGCCCATGTCGTGGCGTCGGACATGGTCTTCTCCAACGGCTTCGTGGTCCTGCCCGGCCCGCGAACCCTGATGGTCGCCGAGACCTGGGCAGCGCGCCTGACCGCCTCCGACCTCGGCGAGCAGGGAGAGCCGCGCGACAAGCGACTGCGGGCACCGCTTCCGCAGGGCTCCTCGACCCCCGACGGCCGCTGCGCCGAGGGTGAGGGCGGCGTCCGGGTCTGGTCCGTCGCAACCGGCCTCTTCCCGCCCATCTCCCCGGCAGCCCACGGAGACCGAGGAGCAGCAGGGCCGGAGCAAGGTCGTCCGAGTGGGCCTTCCCTGCCCGTACCGGCCCACCGGCCCAGATCCTCCACCCATCTCCCGATCCGAGCCCGTCTCCTGGGGCAGACCCGACGACCGAAAGAGAAGACCCATGCCTGATCAGTCCCACGTCGCGATCGTCACCGGAGCCCCTCAAGGCATCGGTGCCACCGTCGCCGAGCACCTTGTCCGGGACGGCCACCGTGTCGCTGCACTCGACCTGGACGCCACCGCGTGCAAGCCGGCCGTAGGCGCCGGCGTCACCCCCGGTGGCTCCGCCGTCGCTCCGGGGACGGACGGCGACGACGAGACGGCAGTCGCCACCGCGGTCTCCTTCTCGGTCAAGGACGAAGCCTCCCGCACCACCAGCCAGACCCTGCACGCCGCGGGTGGTCCCAGGTGCTGAGGGCGGCCGGGGAAATCGACGTCATGGACGGGCTGATGCAGCCACGGCCGCTCACCATCGCTCACATCCTGGAGCGTGCCGAGCGGCTCTACGCACACAAGCACGTCGCAACGGCCGGCGCCGAGCGGTGTACGTACGCCGACGTGGCCGACCACACCCGGCGCCTCGCAACCGTCCTGGACTCCCTCGGTGTCCCGGTGGGCGCCCGCGTCGCCACGTTCGCGAGCAACAACCGACGCCACCTCGAGATCTATCTCGCGGTACCGGCCACCAAGCGGGTGCTGCACACGATCAACATCCGGCTTTCACCGGAGCACCTTGAGTACATCGTCAACCACGCCGAGGATGACGTGATATTCGTCGATCGTGGGCTGCTTCCGCGGATCTGGCCGAGCGTCGACCAGCTCCCGCGGGTGCGGCACTGGGTGGTGCTGCCCGACGGCAGCGACACGGCGATCCCGGTGGACCCCCGCATCCTGGACTACGACGAGCTGATCTCCGGTGGGGATCCGTTCGCGGGATCATTCGAGGACACGTTCGCGCTTGCGGACGAGAACCTGGCCTCCGGGCTGTGCTACACCTCCGGGACGACCGGACCGCCCAAGGGCGTGCTCTACAGCCACCGGTCGACGGTCCTGCACTGCCTGGGGACACTCGCGGCCGGCCTCATCGGCCTCAGCGAGAGCGACGTCGTGATGCCGATCGTGCCCTTCTTCCACGCCAACGCCTGGGGCCTTCCCTATGGCGCGATCATGGCGGGCGCCTCCTTGGTCCTTCCCGGCACCTCCGCGGATCCGGCTCACCTGCTGCAGTTGATGGAGGCCGAGCGGGTGACTGTCGCGGGTGCCGTTCCCACGGTGTGGACGAGCCTGGTGCCCGAGTTGCGGGCTTACGATTTGAGCGCCACGCGGTTCCTGCTCGGCGGCGGCTCTGCCGTTCCCCCGGCGCTGTCCGAGACCTACCGCGCCGCGCTCGGAGTACCCATCACCCATTCATGGGGGATGACGGAGGTCAGCCCCGTCGGGGCCATCGGCGGTACGCGCACCCAGCACCGGGAAGCGACCGCAGAGGAGCAGGTGGCCGTGCGGGCCGCCCAGGGCCAGCCCCTGCCACTCGTGAACGTGCGGATCGTCGATGTCGAGACAGGCCGGGAGCTGCCGCGCGACGGCCGCGCCGTCGGCGAGCTGCAGGTGGCGGGACCCTGGGTAGCGGGTGGCTACTTCCATGTGGACGGGGGTGACAGCTTCACCGACGACGGCTGGCTGCGCACCGGCGACCTGGCCACCATCGACGCCGATGGCTACCTGCGACTTGTGGACCGGGTGAAGGACCTGATCAAGTCCGGAGGCGAGTGGATCTCCTCGGTTGAGCTCGAGGCCGCCATCGCCTCACACCCCGACGTCGTCGAAGTCGCCGTGATCGCCCGCCCGGACCCGCGGTGGATGGAACGCCCCGTCGCTTACGTCGTCCTGCGCGACGGCAGCGCCGCCACGGCCGAAGAACTCTTGCAGCACATCACGCCGATGGTCGCCAGGTGGTGGCTGCCCGACGAATTCGTCTTCATGACCACACTGCCCAAGACGGGCACCGGCAAGCTCTCGAAGAGCGCCTTGCGGGACTCGACGCGTATCGCCTGAGCCGCAGTACACCTGACGGGACCGGACGAGAGAGGAAACGCTGCGCGTGACGACCGCATCGTCAGCGTGGAGGGGGCCGCATGCCGGGTGGCGCCGGCTGCCGGGATGTCGGCCACCGTGCCAGGGTGCACCGTCAACCGGTTGTGCGGTTCGGGTCTGCAGGCGATCCGGCCGGCCGCCATGCGCGTTACGCCGGGGGCGGTGCCGACATTGCGCCGGCCGGCGGCGCCGAACCGACTTGGCTTCGCCGCGCTGCCCACGGAACGGATTCCGGCGGGTGACACGGAACTCGGCGCCGCGTACCGGCCGACAGCGCTTCGTTGGTGCACGGGGAAACCGGATACGGACGGCGCGGCGTCTCACGATGGGGCGGTTGCGATCGTTCTGAGTTGGTGCAGCCGGAGTCCGAGTTGCAGTTCCAGTTCGTTCTCGTGGCGCCAGTCGGGGCCGAGGACGTTGCTGACGCGGTCCAGTCGCTTGAGCAGCGTGTTGACGTGCACGTACAACGCTCGGGCGGTCGCCGTGACGTTGGCGCGGTGGGCGTAGTAGGCACTGAGGGTGTCAACGAGGTCGGTACCGCGTCGCTGGTCGTGGTCAAGGAGCGGGCCTATGGAGTCGGAGATGAAACGGTCGAGCTCGCGGGCCCGTTCGGTGTCGAAGATCATGGCGTAGAGGGCGTATCGACCAGTTGTGGCGCCCAGGTCGGTGTGTCCGATCGCTCGCATCACAGCGCCGCAGCGACTGGCCAGGGAGAAGGCGCGTGACCAGTCGTGATTGACCACCCGTTCTCCGATGACGAGGACGGGGTCACCCAGCGTGCGGCGCAGTCGCTGGTGGACCTCCTCGACGGTCCGGTCGTCGTCGATGCTGTGGAGGATCATCGTGGCCTTGCCCAGATGTTCGCCGGCCAGTCCGGAGCGGTCTCGGGCGATGTCGTGCAGGTGGTGCGAGAGATCGGTCGACGACAACGTGGGGGAGTCCGCGACGAGGACCAGATCCAGGCGGTCGGTGTCGATGTTGCGGGCCCGGGTGCGGGCGCGCTGGGCAGGGCTGATCCCGGGGCTGCCGACCATGAGTTCGGTCAGGAGCTCTCCGCTCAGTCGCTCGCCGGCCTCGGCAACGGCCCGCTCCTTGAGGATGAGCAGCCCCAGGATGTGGGTGGCCCGCTCAAGGGTCCGCAGGTCCGTGTCGTCCGGGGTGCCGTGGTCGGCGACTGCCTCTCGGCTCCACGCCAGTGCGCCGAGGTAGTTGTCGCCCGCCTGGATCGAAGCCACACTGCGGGCGACTCCGACGGTGCCGACCGAGGTCGTGCAGCGGCCTGAGCGGCGCGCTTTCTTGACGGCATCGGCCAGGTCGGCCTCCGCCGGGGTCCGGCACGGACTCGACGCCGACTCCCGGTGAACGAGAGCGGTACCGGTCCTGTCGAGGAGTGTGACGCCTCCGCCCAGTTGATCGGCGAGAAGCTGCGCGACATCGCCCGGTGTCCCGCCCCCCAGCACAACACCTGTCAGGGCTTCGTGGATCGCCTGCGCTCGCTGCATGACGGCCATGTGGTCCTCGATCTTCCGGTACGCGCTCTTCAACTCCTGCAGGGCAGTCCGGCTCGCCTCGTAGAGACGGGCATTGTCGAGGGCGACCGCGGCATGATCGGCGAATGCGCTCAGCAGTGCGATCTCGTCGGCCTGGAAGGATCGCTCGGAACGGTCCCCGGCGAACAGGGCGCCCACCGCTTCACCTCGTATGACCAGTGGCACACCGAGAAGCGCGACGAGTTCTTCGGTGGCGACCAGGCGGTCGAAGTCCGGATCGCGGACGATCAGGGTCGTGGCGGCGTAGTTGCGCACCCAGTGCGGGCTTCGGGAGGCCAGCACCTTGCCACCAAGCCCCACACCGGCCGGTATACACGCCGCGAGGAAGGAGGAAGAGATCGTTCCCTCCGACGCTCTGGCCGACAGTCTGCCGTCCGCGCCGACCAGCGAGAGGTAGGTGAAGTCGGCGCTGATCAGATCGTGGGCATGGTGGACGATCGACTGCAGTACCTCATCGAGCTCGCCCAGCGCGGTGAGCGACTTGGCAGTCGCATACAACGACGCCAGTTCGCGCTGTCGGCGCACGAGCGAGCAGGACTCCGCCTCGCCGCACGACTTCGCCTCGCCACCGGGGTAGCTGACCACGGTGCCGTCCCTCCTCAGCATCGGGTGGGAGAAAGCCCCACCGAACCGGCGCGAGGTGTGGGTGATGTACACCTCAACCGCAGAGTAACGGCGCCTTAATGTCACCGTCATCATCTTCCTGCGCTATCCACGAAGGCGGCATGTATGGCAACCCCGCTCGCCCAACCCGAAGGACGGTCCGAGCGCCTCGGCGCCGGCCTGTCCACGGCTCGGAGTCGAGCCTCCCGCAAGCTGCTGGCCGCGGGGCTCATCGCAAGCTCGATCGAGTGGTACGACTTCTTCCTCTACGGCACCGCAGCCGCACTGGTGTTCCCCCGTGTGTTCTTTCCGCACTCCTCGGCTCTGATGGGGACCCTCCTTGCCTTCAGCACGTTCTGGGCAGGCTTCGTGGCGCGTCCGATCGGCGGGGTGCTCGCCGGACACTTCGGTGACAAATACGGACGCAAGCCGGTCGTCGTCACCTGCCTGGTGCTCATGGGGGCCGCGACCTTCCTGATCGGCTGCCTTCCCAGCGCAGCGTCCGTCGGCGTGCTGGCCCCGACGCTGCTGGTCACGCTGCGCTTCGTACAAGGGATCGCGGCCGGCGGCCAGTGGGGCGGCATCGTGCTCCTCCTCACCGAGTCCGCCAGTCCCAAACGACGCGGCTTCGCCGGAACCTTCGGACAGACCAGTGTCCCGGTCGCCGTGATCATCTCGAACCTGATCTTCGTGGCTGCCGGCAGCCTGATGCCGGATGACGCCTTCCTCAGCTGGGGCTGGCGCATCCCCTTCCTGCTCAGTGTCGTGATGTTCCTGGTGGTTCTCTACATCCAGACCAAGGTGGAGGACACGCCGGAGTTCCGCGAGCTGCAGCGGGAGACGTCGCGGCCGGAGAGCGCGGTGGTCCGGGCTCCGCTGGCACAGGTCATTCGAAACAGGTGGGGAACCATCCTCCTCGGCTGCGGGCTCCTCTCAGCCACCAACAGCCTTTTCTACGTCAGCGTCTCCGGACTCCTGAGCTATGGCACCGACTCTCTCGGAATCGAGCGCAACCCCCTGCTCGCGGTCGTGCTGGCCAGCTCCGTGGCGATGCTCGTGACCCTCCCTTGGTCCGGTCACATTTCGGACAAGGTGGGTCGTCGGCCGCTGATCCTGGTCGGCGGTCTGGGGGTTGCCGTCTGGGCCTTCCCGTACTTCCGGCTGGTCGACACCGCGTCACTGCCGCTGATCTTCGTCGCGGTGGTGGTGGGTTTCGTGTTCCAATGCCTCACCTACGGCCCGATCGCGAGCTTCCTCGGCGAGCTCTTCGCGCCCAGCGTTCGCTACTCGGGCGCATCACTGGCCTACCAGCTCTCCGCGATCATCGTCAGCGGCGGCACCCCGTTCCTCATGACAGCACTCATCGCAAAGACCGGAAGCACCATGCCGGTCGCCGCCTACATCATGGTCATGGGGCTGATCACCTTCGCCAGCGCGTGGTTCCTGCCCGAGACGAACTCCGCTGAGGTCCGAAACGATCCGCACGCCGTCCCGGGCGCGCACCTCCACCGCTGAGAGGTCCGGTGCCGAGCGGGTCCACGGCCGACCGGCGCTGCGACCGGGCGACCGAGTCGGCGACGGCGCGGGATCCGGGTCCGGTCGGAGCTCGGCTTCGGCCACATCACGCAACGTGAGGAGCGTCCGCCTCACATCAGGAGTGAACCGTTCCGGGTTCGATCGAGCCTCCACGCTCCAGTGCCGTCCGGCCACCCGGACCAGCACATGCAGCGGTACGGGTGTGGGCGTGCGGCAGCGGTGGAAAGCGAGTTCGCCGGCGCGTTGGCTGCGGCGGATGAGCATCCGAGGCCGGCCTGGGCGGCCGTCGGGGTCGGGGTCGAGCCGGGCCCGGTCGTAGGAGCGGTGTCCTTCGGCGCCGGCGCCTGCGGAGATCCTCTGCCAGGCGGTGCGCGGGATGCGGGTGGCCGGCGCGTCGGCGCGGAAGCGGCCGGGCCCGGTCGGGACGCGGTGGCGGCAGGAGACGGCCGGCACGTAGCCGATCTGCTCGTGCCCGCACATCTGGAGGCGCCTGCCGGTGTCTGATTAGCAGGCGTCTCCTGACGGCACAACCCCTGTGCGTCCCCGTCGTGGCAAGCAGGCTGTAGGGCTCCCTGCCATACCGCGGCTCGTCGGCCGCCCCTACGGTTCGGACACCGGGCGCTCCCGCCTCAACCACGCCGGGGGAGTGTCCGGTGTCCCCCCATGACACCCAGGGAGCCGCCATGCAGCCGCCGCCACTTCGGAGAGCCGCCGCCCCGCTGTCCCGTATCCCGTCCACACCGCCCGTCGTTGCGTCGCCGCGCACGTCGGGGGGTGCGGGGCGCGGATTGCTGTCCCGTCTCGTGGCAGTCGTGGTCCTCGTCCTCACGGCCGCCCTGGCCGGTCCGGCGCCGACCGCCCACGCCGCGGTCGGCCTGACCAGGGTCACCAGTTTCGGCGCCGACCCCGGCCAACTGAGCATGTACGTGTACCGGCCCGCGTCCCTGCCCGCCCGGCCGGCGGTGGTGTTCGCGCTGCACGGCTGCACCCAGGACGCCCAGACGTACGCCGACAACTCCGGTCTGCCCGAACTCGCCGACCGGTACGGGTTCCTGGTGGTGTTCGCCGAGACCACGACGTCGAACAACTTCAACAAGTGCTTCAACTGGTTCCAGACCGCCGACAACCGCAGGGGGCAGGGCGAAGCCGCGTCGATCCGCCAGATGGCCTCGCACACCGTCTCCGCCTACGGCGCGGACGCCCGGCGCACCTACGTCACCGGCCTGTCCGCCGGCGGCGCCATGACGTCGGTGATGCTCGCCACCTACCCGGACGTCTTCCAGGCCGGAGCGGTCGTCGCGGGGCTGCCCTACGGCTGTGCCAACGACGTCGCCGGCGCCTACGGGTGCATGAACCCCGGAACCGACCTGACCCCGGCCCAATGGGCCCAGCGGGTCCGCGACGCCCATCCCTCGTGGTCCGGTCCCTGGCCGCGCGTGGCCGTCTGGCACGGCGACAAGGACACCACCGTCGTGCCGCGCAACGCCGACGAACTGCGTGACCAGTGGACCGCACTGCACGGCCTGTCCCAGACGCCGACCCGCACGTCCGTCATCGGCCCGAACTCCACCCGGCACGAGGAGTACGCCGCCGCGGACGGCTCGGTGGCCGTCGAGGTGAACCGGGTCCCGGGCATCGGGCACGGCACACCGGTCGATCCCGGCAGCGGGGCCCAGCAGTGCGGCAGCACCGGCGCCGCCTACTTCCTGGCCTCCATCTGCTCCAGCTACTGGATCACCCAGTTCTTCGGCCTGCAGGACTCCGGCCCCGAGCGCGGTACCCTGCCCGCTCCGACCGGCCTGGCCGTGACCGGAGCCACCGACACCACCATCAGCCTGAGCTGGGACCCCGTCGACGGCGCCGACGGCTACGCCGTCCACCGCGACGGTGTCCCGCTCGCCACGGCGGACTCCACGTCCTACACCGACACCGGCCTGACCGCGGGCTCCTCCCACACCTACGCGGTCGCCGCCCGCGACGCCGACGGCAGGGCGGGACAGCTCTCCGGCACGGTCACCGCGCGGACCACCGGCACCGTGACCGCCTGCTGGACCGCCACCAACTACGCCCACGTCCAGGCGGGACGCGCCACGACCAGCGGCGGCTACACCTACGCCAAGGGCTCCCAGCAGAACATGGGTCTGTACAACACATTCATCACCCACACCCTGAAGGAGTCACCCGCCGGCTACTTCACCCTCGCGGACGGAACCTGTCCCTGACGCGGAACCGGTCACAGCCGCGGACGCTTCCCTCAGCGTCCACGGTCACGTGCCCGTCATGGTGGCGGCCCACCTGAGAGAAGCCGCCGCCGTGGCGGGCACACACATATTCCCGTGCAGGGCTTGCCGCCCAGCCTCCAGCCCGTCCGTCCAACGCCGCCCGCTGGAGGCTTTCATGGCTTTGCCCATCGGTGTCACTTCGAGCAGGAGAGGGCGCACCGCACTCGGTGCTCTCGCCCTGGCCGCCGCCGCAGCCCTGCTTCCCTCGCCGGCCTCGGCCCGGCCGGCCCCCGACCGCGCCGCCGGCCCCTGCTGCCGTGCCACCGCTCGGCCTTCACCGCCCTGGAGACCTGGCTCACCACCGGGCACCGCCCGCCGGCGAACCACACCGTCGCCCGGCCCGAAGGCGCCACCCCGGCGAGCCTGCTCACCAGTTGCCGTCTCGACGGGTAGTCACCCGGTGGCCGCGGCCCTACGCCACGGCCGCCGCGTGCCCTGCCCGACTGAACGCCTCGGTCTGTGGTGGTGCCCGCTACAGGCCGAGGCGTCATTGTGTTAGCCGCATACATAGGTGTGGCGTGACGGCGTGCCTACTGTTTCCGGCCATGACAAGCGAATCCCGTCCTCCCACCGTCCGCTCGGCGCCCACGGGCGCCGGTGTGGACCTGACGCCCCGGGCTGCCCTGGTCACCGGCGGTGGCAGCGGTATCGGCAAGGCGTGCGCCGCGGCGCTGGCAGCGGCGGGTGCCATGGTGTACGTGGTCGACCGGGACGCAGAGGCGGCCAAGGCGGTCGCCGCCGAGATCGGCGGCGAGGCACACATCGCCGACCTGGCCGACCCGGCCGCGATCGACGCGCTGCCGGCCGAGGCCGACATCCTGGTCAACAATGCGGGTCTGCAGCACGTGGCGCCCGTGACGGAGTTCCCGCCGGAGCGGTTCGCCCTCATCCAGCAGGTCATGGTGACCGCCCCGTTCCTGCTGATGCGCCGCAGCCTGCCGCACATGTACGCACAGGGCTGGGGGCGGGTGATCAACATCTCCAGCGTCCACGGACTGCGGGCCAGCGCCTACAAGTCGGCCTACGTCGCTGCCAAACACGCGCTGGAGGGCCTGAGCAAGGTGGTCGCGATCGAGGGCGCCCCCCACGGCGTGACCAGCAACTGCATCAACCCCGGTTACGTCCGCACCCCCCTGGTGGAGAACCAGATCCGCGACCAGGCCATCGCTCACGGGATCAGCCCCGAGGACGTCCTGACCGATGTGCTGCTGCCCCGCTCACCCATCAAGCGCCTGCTGGAGGCGGAGGAGGTCGCCGCGGCCGCGCTGTGGCTGTGCGCCGACCACAGCAGCTACATCAACGGCACCTCCCTGCCCCTCGACGGTGGCTGGGGAGCCAACTGACCCGGCGCCTCCGGCGACGCCCATGCGCCGTCCCTGTCCCCACGACTCCCCCCCACGTCTGTCCCTGCAACCGCAACCGCACCCGAGAACCGGTGAATCGATGACCGAGACCACAACCGCCAAGCCGGACGAGCCCCGCTCCGGCGGCATCGCCCGCATCGTCAGCGCGAGCCTGATCGGCACCACCATCGAGTGGTACGACTTCTTCCTCTACGGCTCCGCCGCCGCGCTGGTGTTCAACACCCTCTTCTTCCCGACCAGCGATCCGCTGGTGGGCACGCTGATCGCGTTCGTCACCTACGCGATCGGTTTCCTGGCCCGGCCGCTCGGCGGCGTGGTCTTCGGACACTTCGGCGACAAGATCGGCCGTAAGAAGCTGCTCGTCCTCAGCCTGCTGATGATGGGCGGCGCCACCTTCGCCATGGGCCTGCTGCCCACCTACGGCACCATCGGGGTGGGCGCCCCGATCATGCTCACCGTCCTGCGCCTGGTCCAGGGCTTCGCCCTGGGCGGCGAATGGGGCGGCGCCGTGCTGATCGTCTCCGAGCACGGCGGCGCCAAGCACCGCGGCTTCTGGGCCTCCTGGCCGCAGTCCGGCGCCCCCGGAGGCAACCTGCTGGCCACCGGTGTTCTCGCGCTGCTGGCCGCCGTTCAGTCCGAGCAGGCGTTCCTGTCCTGGGGCTGGCGCATCCCCTTCCTGCTCTCCGGTGTCCTGGTCGTGATCGGCCTGTGGATCCGCGTCTCGGTGTCCGAATCGCCGGTCTTCCTCGCGGCCCGGGCCAAGGCCGAGGCGGAAGCCGCCGAGGGGGCCAAGGAGAAGGCTCCCGTCATCGAGGTCTTCCGCCGCAGCTGGCGCGAGGTGCTCGGGGCCATTGGCACCCGGTTCGGTGAGAACGTCTCCTACTACATCCTCACCTCCTTCGTGCTGGTCTACGTCACCACCCACCTGGAGCTGCCGAAGAGCACCGCACTGAACGCCGTCCTGATCGGCTCCGCCGTCCACTTCTTCGTCATCCCGCTGTGGGGAGCGCTCTCCGACCGCCTCGGTCGCAGGCCCGTGACACTGATCGGCTCGGTCGGCATGGCCGTCTGGGCGTTCGCCTTCTTCGCCCTGCTCGACACGGAGTCCTTCGTCGTGATCACCCTCGCGGTCACCGCGGGTCTGCTGCTCCACGGCGCCATGTACGGACCGCAGGCCGCCTTCATCTCCGAGATGTTCGACACCAAGGTCCGCTACTCCGGAGCCTCCATGGGCTCACAGCTCGCCTCCATCGTCGCCGGCGCCCTTGCTCCCATCATCGCCGTCGAACTCCTGAGGAGCTACGGGTCCTCGACGCCCATCTCCGTGTATCTCTGTGCCGCCGCGGTGGTCACCACCGTCACCGTCGCCGTCATCAAGGAGACCCTCGGCCGCGACCTGACCGTGTCGGCGAAGGAGTCGACGCCGGCACCGCGACGACGGGAGTCGTCGATGGCCGGTACCGATCGGGTCTGAGAGGCACGCCATCGGGTGCGGTCCGCTCTGTCGAGGAGACAGGGCGGACCGCACCCGCGCCAGTATCAAGTACTGCGCCACGCACGGCACCTCAGCCGACCCGCGACCCAGCCGCGCAGCCGGAAGGGAGGACTGCCACGGTGACCGACGTGACCACCGGGAACGGACCCGCCGACGCAGCGACGGCGGCACTCCGGGAACTGCTCGCCCTGCTCGCCGCCGGCGCTCCGGCCGAGCGACTGGCCCAGCCCGCCGCACAGGCACGTGCCGCCGGTGCCGACCCGCACGAACAGGACGTCATAACCGAGGCCACCCGGACCGCACTGAGCATTCACCGGACCCTGGCCCAGCGCCGGCGACGGGAGGCCGAACTCGCCGCCCTGTTCGACACCGCGAGCGACTTGGCCGCACTGCGCGACCTGGACGCCGTGCTGCGCGCCATCGTGCACCGGGCCCGCACCCTGCTGGGCACCGATGTCGCCTACCTCACCCTCAACGACCCCGTCGCAGGCGACACGTTCATGCGGGTGACCGCCGGCTCGGTCTCCGCCACCTTCCAGCAACTGCGCCTCGGCATGGGGGAAGGCCTCGGCGGCCTGGTCGCGCAGACCGCCCGCCCCTACGCGAGCCCCGACTACCGCACCGACCGCCGCTTCAAGCACACCGGGGCCATCGACGAAGGAGTCGACGAGGAGGGCCTGCGCGGCATCCTCGGCGTGCCCCTGCGCGTCGGCCGGCGCGTGATCGGTGTCCTGTTCGCCGCGGACCGCACTCCGCGCGACTTCACCCCCGAGGCCATCGCCCTGCTCGCCTCCCTGGCCGACCACGCCGCCGTGGCCATCGACAGCGCACGCCTGCTGGAAGAGACCCGCTCCGCTCTTGTCGAACTGAACGCCGCCAACGAAACGGCTCGCGCCCACAGCGACGCCCTGCACCGCGCGGCCGACGCCCACGACCGGCTCACCGACCTGGTTCTCAGAGGAGGTGCCGTCGACGAGGTCGCCCGCGAGATCGCGGCCCTCCTCGACGGAGGCCTGGCCGTCCACGACGCGGACGGCACCGAACTCGCCCGCTTGAAAACCGGCCCCGTCACCCTGCCCGAGCAGGGAATCGAAGCTTCCCGCAGAGGTGGGCGGGCCGTCCCCGTCGACGGCAACTGGGTGTGCGCCGTCCTGGCGGGCCCGGAACTCCTCGGCAGTCTCGTCCTCACCGGCCGGGCCGATCTCACTGACGCCGACCGACGCCTGTTCGAACGAGCCGGTCTGGTCACCGCTCTGCTGCTCCTCCTGCGCCGGTCGGTGGCCGAAGCGGAGGACCGCGTCCGTGGCGAACTCCTCGACGACCTGCTCACCGCCCAACAGCCGGGCGGCCATCGCAACACGGGCAGCCTGACGCTGCGCGCCAGAAAGCTGGACATCGATCTCGCCCGGCCCCACGCGGTACTGGTCCTCAACTGCGATCCGGCCCTGCGCTCACGCCTGCTCACCGAGGCCGCACGCCGTGCGCGCGCGCTGGGCGGCCTGGCCGGCACCCGCAACGGGCACATCGCCCTGCTCGCCTCCACCTCGCAGCCAGGCGCACTCGCCCAGGAACTCGCCCACGAACTGACCCGCGGCCTCGGCACCCCCATCACGGTCGGAGCCGCAGGCCCCGCCACGGGTCCGGAACACCTCCCCCACACCCACGACGAGGCACACCGCTGCCTCCAGGCACTCGAAGCACTCGGCCGCACCGGCGACGGAGCCGCCCTGACCGACCTCGGCTTCCTCGGGGTCCTCCTCGGCGACCGGACAGACATCACCGGGTACGTGGACCGCGCCCTCGGCCCCGTGCTCACCTACGACACCCAGCGAGGCACGGAACTCGCCCGCACCCTCACCGCTTACTTCGACAACGGTGCCAGCCTGGCCAGGGCCAAGGACGCGCTCCACGTCCACGTCAACACCGTGGTCCAACGCCTCGACCGCGTCGCACAACTCCTCGGCCCCGACTGGAACACTCCCGGCAAGGCCCTCGAAATCCAAGTCGCCCTGCGACTGCGCCACCTGGCCCGCAGGGCACGCCCGGCCTGACAAGGCGGCCACATGCTGCCAAGAGGCGGTCCGTCGAGCCGGACGCGGAGGATCTTCGCGAAGCCGCCACAACACGGGGCGGGTTGCGCGGGGTTCCGACCCAGGTACGTGAGAAATCGTGAGGTGCGAGAGCGTGCAGGGCGTGAGTGAGACACCGACGAACACCCTGCAATACCGCTTTGACGGGCCGGAAGAAGCCCCTGTCCTGATCTTGGCTCCCTCACTGGGTACCACATGGCACAGGTTGTAGAGACCGTCCAGGGGTGTCCAGTCGATCCAGCACAGGCGCGTAATGACCAGTTCAGGGCCTCACAGCCCGGGGGAGTCCGCACAGTTGGTGAGACCTGTGTGAGAGCGCGTGCGACGACGAAGCCCCGCCGGAATGCCAGCGGGGCTTCTGTGCGCAGCGGGCCACGACGGGGTGCAGCGTCCGGCGGGCGCGCCGTCGCACTCCGGCTCTCCGCTTTCGAGCGCGCGGAGCAAGGAGGCGGTGACGACACGCGTGCTACGGCCGACGCTTGGCACACGGCACGGAAACTCCCCGCGACGAGCCAGGTCGTAGCCCTTCGCCCTGGAGAACCCCAACGACTTGGAGGCGTTTTCCACGCTCCCCGTTCCGCCCAGGTGGCGCGGATGCGTGCGGGGCGGCCTGTGCGGCCCGCTCCCCGCACCGCATCGCACCGGTCGCATGGTCCTCGACAGCGTCGTCGGCCCGTGGGACTGGTACGACTTCGACGTCGTCCAGAGCCAGGCACTGCTGCGCAAGCGCGACACCTTCTTCGCCTGGACCGCCGCCCATCCGGACTGCTCCGCCCTCGGTGGCAGCGCGGAGGCGGTACGCCGCACCTACCTGCGCGTCCGCGAGGGGCTCACCGCCCAGCCGGTCGCCGGCTGCGGCCCCGCGGAGTTCGACCGCCGTCGCGGATCGACCTGCTCCCGATGACCTCGCACGTCGAGTGGTGTGACGATTCCAGAACCGGCTAAGCAACTCCTCTGACCTGCGACTTTCGGTACGGTAGTTGTCGGTCTGCTCGACCTGCTTCCGCACAGGCGACGGGTCGAGAGGACAGCTTGGCCATGGAGGTGTCCTGACCCCACCGCTGAAGCAGATCCTCAGGCGGGCAGCGGGGAAGTAGTCGTACCGCGGGATCCGGCCCTCAGCATGTCGATACGAGCTGCTGGACGCCTTCCGAAAGGCGTCTTACGGATAGCCGCGTACGTCGTCGCGCCCTGCGGTCCTGGCTGCAGTCGGTGAGACTGCTCTTCCTGGAACGTTGCACTCTGACTGGATTAATATCTATACCCGCGAAGTGAGAATTTGACGGACCATGTAGTGAGAGTTCTTGCCGCGATGAGCAGAGTGGAATTATGCAACGTGCGCAGACTGTTCCAGCGTGCTACTGTCGGTCTCAGTTGCAGTTGTGGTTCCCGAAACTTCAAGTGCCCTCGATCGGTTCTTGCCGGCGGGAGCGCTTTTGTATTTCCGGTCATTTTCCGGACGGGGTAATCATCGCGGCGACAAGGCGTCCGTGCAGTGCGGATTCCGATGTGTTGCCCCAAAGGAGATATGACATGGCTGCTGGTACCGTGAAGTGGTTCAACGCGGAAAAAGGATTCGGCTTCATCGAGCAGGACGGTGGTGGCGCTGACGTGTTCGCCCACTACTCAAACATCGCCGCTCAGGGCTTTCGCGAGCTGCTCGAGGGCCAGAAGGTGACCTTCGACGTCGCGCAGGGCCAGAAGGGCCCGACGGCCGAGAACATCGTTCCGGCCTGACGCTGACGCACATTTTGTAGCTGGGGTCCGCATCCTTCGGGGTGCGGACCCCAGTTGCAGGCATCTCCCGCAGCGGTTTCACCCGCGGGACGACGCGGAGGAATCCGCGGTCCCACCATGCGCGGCTCTTCCTTCAGGGGTGCAGGCGCATCTTGAAGAGCTGCACCGCAGTCGGCGCCCGGATCTTGCGTCCCCATCGCGTCACTCATTTCAGCACCTGTGGCCCCGGAGGTTTCCGCCGGCCAGATCTGCTTTCTTTTGTCATCGGTCCATACCTGTAATTCTCCATGTCGCTCATCGCTGCGGGAATTCCTTGATATGTGCCACATCGAGGAAGGTTCCGCATGAACCGCGCACACACGAACGACCGCTCCGCCCGGGCCCGTAATGGCAGTGCCGACGCCGGGAAGGGTGGCAGCCGCTTCGGCTCGCAGGCACCGCGCCGTTCCGGCGGGCCTGCCCGTTCCGGCGGTTACGGCCGCCGGCCCGCCGCAGTGCAGGGCGAGTTCGCGCTGCCCAGGACGATCACCCCCGCGCTGCCCGCCGTCGAGGCGTTCGCCGATCTCGACATGCCCGAGCAGCTCCTGGCCGAACTCGGCAAGCAGGGTGTGACCGCACCGTTCCCGATCCAGGGAGCGACGCTGCCGAACTCCCTGGCGGGCCGTGACGTACTGGGCCGCGGACGCACCGGTTCCGGCAAGACCCTCGCCTTCGGCCTGGCCCTGCTCGCCCGCACCGCTGGACGGCGTGCGGAGCCCCGCCAGCCGCTGGGGCTGATCCTCGTACCGACGCGTGAGCTGGCGCAGCAGGTGACCGACGCGCTCACGCCGTACGCCCGCTCCGTCAAGCTGCGGCTGGCCACAGTGGTGGGTGGGATGTCCATCGGTCGGCAGGCCGGCGCGCTGCGAGGCGGAGCCGAGGTCGTGGTCGCGACCCCGGGCCGGCTCAAAGACCTCATCGACCGCGGCGGCTGCCGACTGAACCAGGTGGACATCACCGTGCTGGACGAGGCCGACCAGATGGCCGACATGGGTTTCATGCCGCAGGTCACCGCGTTGCTCGACCAGGTGCGTCCGGAGGGGCAGCGGATGCTGTTCTCCGCCACCTTGGACCGTAACGTCGACCTGCTGGTGCGCCGCTATCTGACCGACCCCGTCGTGCATTCGGTCGACCCGTCGGCCGGTGCGGTCACGACGATGGAGCACCACGTCCTGCACGTCCATGGCGCCGACAAGCACGCCGCCACGACCGAGATCGCCGCCCGTGACGGCCGCGTGATCATGTTCCTGGACACCAAGCACGCCGTCGACCGGCTGACCCAGGACCTGCTCAGCAGCGGGGTACGCGCCGCCGCGCTGCACGGCGGCAAGTCGCAGCCGCAACGCACCCGCACGCTGGCGCAGTTCAAGACGGGGCACGTCACCGTGCTGGTGGCAACCAATGTCGCGGCGCGCGGCATCCACGTCGACAACCTCGACCTGGTCGTCAACGTCGATCCGCCGACCGACCACAAGGACTACCTCCACCGCGGCGGCCGTACCGCCCGCGCCGGCGAGTCCGGCAGCGTCGTCACGCTCGTCACACCGAACCAGCGCCGCGGCATGGTCCGTCTCATGTCGGACGCCGGAATCCGGCCGCAGACCACCCAGATCCGCTCGGGAGACGAGGCCCTGGGCCGGATCACCGGCGCCCAGGCCCCGTCCGGCATCCCGGTCGTCATCACCGCACCGGTGGTCGAACGCCCCAAGCGCAGCGCCTCCTCCCGAGGCCGACGCCGCTCTTCCTCGGCGACCCGGCGCGCCCCCGTACGCCAGCCCGTCCTCGAAACGGTGGCCTAGAACCTTCGTGATCAGGAAGTTGACCCATCTCTGCAGGAGGCACCTTTTGACGCTGATTCAGATGCAGCCCCGCTCGGCGGACGCCAACACCGTGCACAGGACGGCGGTGGAGGTCATGGACGCAGCCGGACCCGCAGGTCTGTGACGACATGAGCGTCGAGGTGGCGCTGGCCGTCATGGACGCCGCGCGCACGGGCCGACTGGTCGTCTGCGACCAGGACGACCAGCGCATCGGCCTGGTGACCCGAACCGACCTCACCGCCGTCCGCGACAGCGGCGCTCACACGGACCGCGTCCGCCTGCGCGACATCCTCGGCGACCACGGATCGTTCACCTCACCCGTGACCGCGATGGCGAAGCCGAGCACGTGATGCGCTCCCGTCGGCTCGGTGCTCTGCGAGTCGTAGACGAGCAAGGCAGCGCCCCGGGCATCCTCGCCCTCTTCCGCTGAAACGCCTCGCCCCTGGTCGGACCGTTCTTCCCTTCTCTCTGTGAGGCCACATGCGCTGCGTCATCGCCCGCTTCTCCTTCGAGCTCACCAAGGGCGGAGTGCTGGAATCGATGAAGGGCATCAAGCCCGAACCGGTTGCCGGAGAATCGGTGATCATCGGCCGTCGCCACTACCCCGTCAAGCAAGTCGGCCAAGTCATCACCCGCCAGGACCGCCGTGACTTCAGCGCCGCAGAAGTCCTCCGGGCCGTGACTCAGTTCGGCTTCACCTGCCGCGCCCTGGCCACCAGTTCGGCAACCAGACTGTCATCCACAGCATCCACGGCGGCCTCCCCGGCCTCGGTGTCACTCATCACGTCAGTCATCAACTGTCGCTTCCAGCTCGGGAGTTACACCGTTGACCGTGCAGACCCTCAGCGCCCAACGGCAGCAGCATGAGATGAGCGTGCCCGTCAGCGTCGGGCGGGCATCGCACGCACGGTCTCGGTGTGCGGAGTGATCGTTTCCTATGGTGACGCGGTGTGTGGGCGTGTAGCGTATGCGTCAGCTGTCGTGGTTCGGAATTCCCTCTTGCCCGCGCCTCTGGTGTGGGCGTTTTGCTGTGCTGTGACGCAGGGACCAGGGCGATCACCTCCGTCTGCCACAGGAAGTGGGAGGCGTTCATCGACTGGAGGGCATAGGACATGGCAACGGGAACAGTGAAGTGGTTCAACGCGGAGAAGGGCTTCGGTTTCATCGCCCAGGACGGCGGCGGCCCGGATGTCTTCGCGCACTACTCCGCGATCAACTCCACAGGCTTTCGTGAGCTCCAGGAGGGCCAGGCCGTGACGTTCGACGTCACCCAGGGCCAGAAGGGTCCGCAGGCCGAGAACATCAACCTGGCCTGACCTCGCGGCCCTGCGCGAGGGATCGCGCACGCCGCGTCCGGTGGCCGCCGCCCGTGCAGGCCCTGCCGCCCACTTGGACGAAGGCGCCTGCTCTCGTGCCGGGCGTGCACAGGATCAGGGGCCGCGCAGCCGTTGCTGCGCGGCCCTGCTGTTGAGGCGCGGGGGCCGGTGCGACCTGGGCCCGGAACCCCTGACCTCAGTCGCTTCAAGCGTCGTTGGGCTCGGGTGCCGCATGCCCTGCGCGGCTGTTCGTGCAGCTTGGAGAGGCAGACGGTCAGGCGCCCGTCCAGGCGTCGACGAAAGCTTGCCGTCCAGCCGGATCGTCCCATCTGCGGTCCGCATGCAGAACGCGCCAGGCGGTGAGTTCGAGATCCCGGAGCCACAACTCTCCGATGACCTGTGTCCTGAGGTCGGGCAAATGGTCGGACTCGGCGAGGGCTTGACCGATCACCTCCCCGGCTGCGACGCGCTGGGGCGGGGTCATCTCATCGACGGCCGAGAGGATCTGCCGGGCCAGGGCGGTTCCCTCTCCTGCCAGAGAACGCAGCACCAGAGCCTTGATGTTGACGGGTAGCAGGTAAGCGGTGCCCGAAGACCTCCACAGGTCCGACCAGAAGCGTTCTCCTGCCTTGGTGGGAGCAGGCAGAGCGGCCAGCAGCCCGAGAAGATGGCCGGTGGCCGCATAGCCATCGGAGTGGGCAGCCGCGACGACTGCGATGCCGGCGACGCCCTCCACATCGAGATGGGCGGCTTCGAGACGCGAAGCCAGACCCAATTGATGTTCCAACTGGTGTGCCAGGGCAGCGGATACGTGGGGGCGGACCTCAGGAAGCATCGGCGATCCTTGCGCGTAGGCGAGCGGAGATGCCCGTTCGTAAGCCCTGATCGTTCCCATGACCGGTCGATCTACTCGGCTTCGGCAGGCCCAATCGGCGGCAGCGCCCACGGGGCTGGAGTTCACACGGTGGCGAACCGGCCCGGGCCCGGCGACGTGGCTGGGGTTCTGGACCGGCCTCCCGTCATGTGTCCGGGTGAGGTTTCCCAGCATGACCGCATGGTTGCCAGTGACACCCAGGAGCCGGGGGAGGACGAGAAGCTGTGTCCCCCGACGCCGCGGGCAGGAACAGTTCGAGGAGCCCGATGGCGTCCCCGCGATTGGGTACAGGGGCGACGATCCGAACCAGCGCGCCCTCGCCCTTGTCCTCCACGCTCGGCCGCTGGGTGCGGATCACGTCGTCGTACAGGGTGCCCCGCAGCGTGATGCGCCGGGCGGGTTCATCGGTCTCGACACCGCCCGCCACCCCCAGCCGTACGACCGAGCCGCCGGTGCTGACTCCCGTGCCCGACCTTGGTGCTCGCGGGGCCGCGTCCGGAACCGGGGACCGTGCTGCCGGGCTGTGGCTCAGGCGTCGATGATGACGGGGATGATGAGG
>NZ_QFDQ01000154.1 GCF_003270085.1 Streptomyces triticisoli
GGGTGTCGAGATCGGCCGCACCGGCGCCGCCCGCACCGGCCGAGCCCACGCCGGCCGGTCGTGCTCCGGCCGGTCCCGCGCCGGCCCGCCCCGGAGCGGATATGCCGCGGGTCGTCGCCGTGCGCTGGGCGACGATACGGCCGGACACCGCGCGCCGGGTGTGCCACTCGGCGAAGTCGGACCGCCCCAGCAGCTCGGCCCGGCGCTTCAGCTCCGCGCTCAGTGACTGCGCGAACTCCCGCATACGGACCGGGTCGTTGGCGGTGAGGTGGGTGGTCACGTGCGGCACGTCCGTACAGACCCGCAGGCCGTCGCCCCGCTCGCCGCCGCCGCCCCGGCCGTCCACCAGCACGATGCCCAGGCGGTCGGGGCGCTCGGCGGCGGCGAGCGAGGCGACGACGGAGCGCAGCAGCTCCGTACGGCCGCTGCCCGCCGGTCCCCCGACCAGCAGATGCGGTCCGTCGGTCACGAGGTCGGCACAGACCGGCCCGCGCGGACCGGCGCCGAGTATCGCCCAGGCCCGCCCGCCGAGGGCCGTGGTGTCGTCGGCCGCGTCAGCCCAGCGCGCCTGCAGCGACGCCGGGGTGGCCCGGGCCAGCCCCAGCTCGTCCAGCAGCCGCGCCGACAGCGGCAGCGGCGCCGACATCCGGGCCGGGCGGTCTCCGGCGGGCCCGTCCGTCCGCAGGGGGGCCAGGGCCCGTGCGAACCGCTCGGCCCACGCGCCGGACACGGCGTCGACGACGGCGACGGTACCGGGGGCCACGGGGGTAGGAAGCGGGGGTTCCGCCGCCGGGGGGCGGACGGGTGCGCCGGAGCTCGGCTCGTTGGCCGTCGGGTGTGCCGCGACGCGCATCAGCCGCAGGGCCGTCGCCACGTCGCCGCTGAGCAGGGCCACGGCTCCGCACTCCCGGAACACCGGCGACACCGCGCACGCCGTCTCGTAGGTGTCCGTCACCGGGGACGCGGGCGAGGCGGGCGGCGCCTCGGCGAGACACACGACGTGCATCCCGGCCCGGGGCCCCTCCTGCGCCAGGCGGGCCACCGCCTCGCGCACCTCGGGGCCGCCCGGGTCGCCGTCCACGACCACCACGGTGTACGGCCCCGCGAAGCCCCCCGCGTCGGCGGGGTCGTCGTCCCGTGCCCAGGAGGGCCTGTGGGCGGCAGCGCGCGCGCCGGCCGCACCCGGGCCGCCGGCGGTGGGGGTGGCGCTCGGGTGGTCCTCCAGGCGCCGCAGGAGTTCGTCGGTGCGGGCGGCGGCCTGTTCGCGGTCGTAGGCGAGGAGGAGGCGGCAGTCCTGTCCGTGGGCAGGGCGGACGTGCGGGAGCCAGCCGAGCCAGGACCACTCGGCGGTGCGCTCCTCCACGGGGCGGGTGCGGTCGGCGCTGAGCAGGACGACCTCGAGCGTGTCGGGGGAGTGCGCCGCGGCGAGCTGGGCCAGCACCGCGCGCGCGAGCCCGGACAGGCGGGCGCGCGGACCGGCCAGGCCCAGCGCCCCCACCTCGCGCAGGCCGGTGGTCACCGGGACCGCGGGCAGCAGCCCCGAGCCGTCGGGGGCCGGCCGGTCGGCCGTGCCGAGCCGCACCGTGAGCGCCTCGGGGTGCCCGGGGCCGCGCTCCCACAGCCGCGGTCCCGGGCCCAGTGCCGCCAGCAGCAGCGCCGCCGGGTCCGGCCAGGTCTCCGGCTGCTGCGGTACGGCGCACGGGGCGGACGGGTCCTGCGCGGGCGCGTCGGCGGCGGTGTCGTCGTACGGCTCGTGCCCGTCCGCCGCCTGCCCGGCGCGACCGCCGGCCAGCCGCCGCGCCCA
>NZ_QFDQ01000155.1 GCF_003270085.1 Streptomyces triticisoli
CGCAGGCGCGGGCGCCGACGCAGGCGTGGACGCCGACGCAGGCGTGGGCGCCGGTGCAGGCGCGGGCGCGGGCACAGGCGTGGACGCCGACGCAGGCGCGGGCGCCGGTGCAGGCTCAGGCGGCCCCTGTGGGGGTCGTTCACCGTCGGCGGCTTCCCGTTCCCGCGGCGGCTTCGCCGGTTCCCACCCCGGCGGCAACGCCGGCGTCACCGACGTCACCGGGATGTCCGGCGCGCCCGTGCGGACGTGGGCCGGGAGGACCGTGCCCGCGGGAGGGGTGGTGATCTCGGGCGCCCTCGGGCGGCGGCGCAGCGGTCCCGTGCGTTCCTCCATCGTCGCCATGTCCGTCGTCGCCCCCCCCTACTCGCCCGTGCCCGTGAGGGAGCCGAAGTCCACGCCGGAGCCGAGGAGCAGGCCCGCCGCGAGGAGGATCATCGTGGCCGGGACCATGAACGTGGTGATCATCATGGTGGCCTTGGGCACCGCGCGGGCGGCCTTGCGGCGGGCGTTCTGCGCGTCGGTGCGGCGCATGTCCTTGGCCAGGGAGACGAGGGTGTCGACGATCGGCGCGCCCAGTTCCTCGCCCTGCTGGAGGGCGGTCACGAACATGGCGACCTGTTCGGAGTCGTTCCGCCGCCGTAACTCCGCGAAGGCATGGCGGCGGCTCATGCCGAGGTCCATCTGGCGGAGCGTGATGCGCAGCTCGTCCGCCCAGGGGCCCTCGTACTTGTCGGCCACGCGGTCCAGGGCCTGGCGGAAGCCCAGTCCGGCGCTCACTACGACCGCGAGGACGTCGAGGAAGTCCGGCAGCGTCCGTTCGATCTCGTCCTTGCGGATGCGGATCGCCGACCAGATGCCGACCTCGGTCCAGAAGGCGCCGAAGGCGAACAGGAGCAGGGCCACGAAGAACTGGCCGCGCAGCAGGAACACCAGTCCGCCCACGCCGCCCAGGAAGCCGTAGACCGCGCGCCGGGCCGCGTAGCGGTCGATGGTCAGGCCGCCGGGGTTGCCCGCCAGGTCGATCTTGCGGCGGTACTTGGCCACCAGTCCGGGGCCCATCAGGCGCAGCACGGCGGGGGCGTAGCGCATGCCGAGGCGGTCGATCACCGAGTCCACGGCGCCGGTGCGGGTCGAGCCCACCTCCAGGGCCAGCTGCAGGTCGCCGGGCAGCCGGGCGTCCGCCCGGTACATGCGGATGCCGGCGAAGACGCCCCAGACGCTCAGGCCCGTCACCAATGCGAGCAGCAGTGCCATCTCTCTCCCCTCCCTTCCCTCCGGTCCTTCAGACGTCGATGCGGGACATGCGGCGGATGAGGACGAAGCCGACGGCGTACAGAGCGAAGGCGATGATCACCGCCGCCTGGCCGAACGGGGAGCCGGTCATACGCTCCAGTGCGCCGGCCTTGACACCGTTCATCAGGAACAGCGCGCCGACGCCCAGCACGGGGACGGCGTACGAGGTCATGTTGACCTGGGACAGCTGGGTGCGGATCTCGCGGCGGGTCTCCTTGCGCTCCTCCAGGGTCTCGGTGAGGTTGCGCAGGGCGCCGACCACCTGGCCACCCGCCCGATTCGACAACACGAGCGTGGTGACCAGGACCACCAGTTCGCGTGAGGGCAGGCGGTCCGCGAGTTCCCCCAGCGCGTCGTCCATCGACGCGCCCAGCGCCAACTGGTGGGCCACCTTGCCCAGTTCCTCGCCCGCCGGGGCCTCCAGCTCCTCCGCCGCCATGCCGATCGCGGTGCGCAGGGCCAGGCCGGCCTGGGTGGCGTTGGCCAGGATGCGGGCCAGTTCGGGGAGTTGGTTGATGAACCTCTCGATGCGTTTCTGCCGCTGCCAGTTGAGGAACTGCACCGCCGCCCAGACGCCGAGCAGTCCGGCGAGCGGGCCGAAGAAGGGGGCCAGGGCGGCCTGGCCGATCAGCCACAGGGCGGCCACCGTGGCGAGCATGTAGGCGAAGAACTCGCCGGGGGTGACGTCCAGGCCGGTCGCGGCCAGCTTCAGCTCCAGCCTGCGGCCCGGTTGCGTACGGCGCAGACGGCGGTCGAGGGTGCGGAAGCGGCGTCTGCGGCCGGCCGTGATCTCGCCGGTCTGCGAGAGGCGGTCGACGAGGGCCGCCCGCTGGGCCCTGCCCGTGGTGTGGGCGTGCAGGCCCATGACGGCAAGGACGCAGGTCAGCAGGGTGGCGCCGGTGGTGAGGGTGACGAGGGTGCTCAGATCCATGGGGGCGGTTCCTACCTGTCTGCCTGTCTACCCGGCTTCTCGGGTGGCCAGCTGGTCTGCGGACTGGGCGACGCCGAAGGCCTGGGGGATCGGCTGGCTCGCCATGTAGAGGCGGTCGGCGGTGCGGCGCGGCAGCGGGTGGTACTCGAAGGCGCCGTAGATCCGGCCGTCGGCCGCCATGGGCTGCGCGGCGAAGCGGGCCACGGTCGCCAGCCGGTACGGCTCGCTGCCGTGGCTTTCGAGCAGGGCGATCTCCGTGATGCGGCGGGCGCCGTCGGCGAAGCGGGTGAGCTGGACGAGCACGTCGACGGCGCTGTTGATCTGGTCGTGCAGGGCGGCGAAGGGGACCTCCACCTCGGACATGGAGGCCAGGGTCTGCAGGCGCATCAGCGCGTCCTCGGCGCTGTTGGCGTGCACGGTGGCCAGCGAGCCGTCGTGGCCGGTGGACATCGCCTGGAGCATGTCCAGGGACTCGCCGCCGCGGACCTCACCGACGACGATGCGGTCGGGGCGCATGCGCAGCGAGTTGCGGACGAGATCGCGGATGGTGATCTGGCCGCGGCCCTCCACGTTGGGCGGGCGGGACTCCAGGCGGATCACGTGCGACTGCTGGAGCTGGAGTTCGGCGGAGTCCTCGATGGTGATGATGCGCTCGCCCCCGGGGATCAGGCCGGACAGGGCGTTGAGCAGGGTGGTCTTTCCGGTGCCGGTGGCGCCGGAGACGATGATGTTGAACTTCGCCTGCACCAGACCGGCCAGCAGGAACAGCATGTGCTCGTCGAGCGAGCCGAAGCCGATCAGCTCCTGGAGGGTGAAGGAGCGCGGGAAGCGGCGGATGGTGAGGGTGGGACCGGTGAGGGAGAGCGGCGGGATGATCACGTTGACGCGTTCGCCGGAGGGCAGGCGGGCGTCGACCATCGGGTTGGACTCGTCCACGCGGCGGTTGACCGTGGAGACGATCCGTTCGATGGTCTGCATCAGCTGGTCGTTGGAGGCGAAGCGCAGCGGCAGTTGCTCGACCCGGCCGCCGCGCTCGACGAAGATCGCGTCGGGGCCGTTCACCATGATCTCCGTGATGGAGGCGTCCTCCAGGAGTGGTTCGAGGATGCCCAGGCCCAGGGCCTCGTCGACCACGCGGCGGATCAGCTGCGAGCGCTCCACGGTGGACAGGACCGGGCCCTCGCGGCTGATGATGTGGCCGAGCACCCGCTCCAGGCGCGCCCGGCGCTCGGCGGCGGCCAGCGAGCTCATCTCCGCGAGGTCGATCTCCTCCAGCAGCTTCGCCCGGTAGGAGGCGACCAGGTGGCCGTCCTCGCCCCGGCTGCCGTGCTCCTCGGGGGAGTTGATGCGTGCGCGGAGGCTCATGGGTACGTCCTTGGTCAGTGGTCGAGCGGCATGGTGGCGGTCTTGTGGGCCCGGCCGAAGTCCCAGCCGGGGACGATCGAGGGGATGTCGACGCCGGCGGTGACGGTGACCTCCCTGCCGCCGTACGAGGCCGGGCAGCTCGTGCCGTCCGCCAGCCAGCTGCTGACCGCGCTCGCGCAGGCCTGCTCGGAGCTCTGCCTCAGGGAGGCCGCGCGCGCCCCGGCGCGGGCCGCCGTCCCCGCCTGCTGGGCGGTGTACGCGATCAGGCCGATCTGGATGACGGCCATGGCGACCAGCATCAGGATCGGGATGAACCCCAGGTATTCGATGGCCACTTGACCGCGGTCGCGATCGCGGTCTCGGTCTCGGTCATGGTCGTGGTCGCGGTGTCGTCCGCGGTCGTACGGCATGTCAGTCCGTCGCCTCCTCGACGGCGCCGGCGTGGCCGGTCACCGGGATCGGGAAGCCGATCAGGCCGGGGAAGAGGACGGGAACCCTCAGCTTGACGTCGGCCGTCACGTAGCCGTTGCTCGTCCCGCAGTCCACCCGCGCCCCACCCCTCCACGCGTCCGACAGCTTGTCCAACCCCGCCTGTTGGCAGGCCGCGGCCCTGCTGCCCCGATTCGCCGCCGTCGCCGCCCGTACCGCCTCGTCCGCAGCATTCCCCGCGAGCGTGTACGTGTATCCCAGGAGCACGCACTGCCACAGCAGCACCAGCGTGATGATGATCGTCGGCGCCATGCCGAGGAACTCGACGGCGACCTGCCCGCTGTCGGAGCCCAGCCGCCGCCGTAACCGTCTCTCCCCTGTGCCTGCCCGCATCCTCATCCCCCTTTCATGCCCCCTTTCATGCCCCCTCTCATCCCCCTGTCTCCCTGCGCCGCCGGAAACTCACCGACCCGCGGTCGCCACCCCGCAGCCGGCCGCCGCCCTTGTGGGCGCCCTCGGGGGCCTTGACGATGCCGAGTTCGCCCGCGAGGCCCCACAGGGCCTGTTTGACCGTGCTCCGGTTGTCGAGTTCGTGGACGCGGCCGGCGTCGACCGCGCCCTGGAGTTCCTTGAAGGCCGCGGGGACGGCCGTGGCCGCCACCACCGTGCCGGTGATCTTCCGGATGAGCGGCGGCTGGATCTCCGTACCGCGCGTGTGGCGGTTGACCACGACCGTGGTCTCCTCGGCCTTGCGGATCTGCAGCCGGTCCCACATCCGTACGGTCCGCTTGGCGGCGCGCACCGCGACCACGTCCGGGGTCGTCACGAGCAGGGCGGTGTCGGCCATCTCCACGGCCGCCGCGCTCGCCCCGCCCATCTGGGCGCCGCAGTCCAGGACGACGACCTCGTAGCGGGAGCGCAGGGCGCTGACGATCTGGCGGGCGGCGCGGTCGGTGACCTCCTCGCCGCGTTCGCCCTCGCCGGGGGCGAGCAGCAGCGCGAGTCCGGTGTCGTGGCGGAAGACGGCGTCGGCCAGGACGCGCGGGGAGATGTCGGTGATGGTGGCGAGGTCGACGACCGAGCGGCGGAACTGGACGTCCAGGTAGGAGGCGATGTCGCCGGTCTGGAGGTCCATGTCGACCAGGGCGGTGCTGTGGCCGGACGTCTGGGCGGCGAGGGCGAGCTGTATCGCGGCGAGGGTGGCGCCCACCCCGCCCTTGGCGCCGCTCACCGTCACCACGCGCCCGCCGGCCCCGGTGAACACGTCACCGCCGTGGCCGAGGTGGCGTCGTACGCCCACCGACCACTGGGCCACCGCCTGTACGCGGCTGACCAGTTCCTCGTAGCTCAGCGGCAGCGCCACCAGGCCGCGCGCGCCGGAGTCCATGGCGGCGGAGAACAGGCCGGGGCTCGCGTCGGAGGTGATGAGGATGACGCCGACCGCCGGGAAGCGCAGGGCCACCTCGCGGATCAGCTCCAGGGCCGGGACCGGGCCGATCCGCTCGTGCACCACCACGATCTCGGGCAGCTCGTCGACGGACTCGGCGGCCAGGCGCGCCAGGGTGTCGATGAGCTGGGTGGAGTCGGCGACCGGGGGCACCGGCTCGGCGTCGGGGAGCTGGCTGAGCAGGGTGACGATGGACCGGGCCGCGTCCGCGTCGCCGACTGCCGGGAGGATCCTGGTGGGCATGCGTGCGGGCCTCTCACTTGTCGTTCGCGAGTTCGTAGGTCCGGTCCTTGGGCGAGACGCTGGTGTCGCTGCCGGGAGCGACCAGCGCGAGCCGGACCCGCTGGGCGAACGACTCGGCGTAGGTGATGCGCTGGGCGTCGATGGCGGACAGCGCGAAGGTGATGGGGACGGCGTCGGTGGGCTGCCGGCCGCGGTCGTCGGCGTTCGGCTGCAGCGCGGTGATCCGGCCGACGTCCAGGACCTTGGCGTTGGTCACGATGATCTTGGACTGGGCGGGGTCGCCCTGCCGCTGTCCGCCGAAGGTGGCGTACACGTTGACCGTGGAGCCCGGCGTGATCTTGCCGGCCACACCGGTCGCCGCGTCGATCATGATGGCGACCTCCTGCTGCCCCGGCTGCAGGGCGGGCCGGTCCACGATCATGTCGCTCTGCAGCAGGGAGCCCTGGCGCAGGGTGGTGACCGCGATCTTGCCCTGGATCTGCGCGAGGTCGGTGACGGCGTTCGGCGACAGCCACCGCTTGGGCATCCTGACCTTCTCGAACTGGCCCGTGTTCAGCGCGGTGTACGGCGGCACGTTCGTCTTGAGCTGGTAGGCCGTGACCTCGGGGCCGACCTTGGACTTCACGTCACTGATGACGGAGAGCACGCCCGCGAACGCGCCGAGGGCGCAGATGACGGACAGAATCAGGAGTATCACGCCGCGGCGCTGACGGGAGTTCATGAACCCTGCAACCTCATGGGGGATGTCGGTCGGCGGTGTCGAGCGGGATCGATGGGCGGTGGCTCGGGGCTCACCCGAACCCGGTGGGTGCCGGGCTCTCTCGGGCGGGAGGCGGGGTGGCGGAGCAGAAGACGCAGCGGTCTCCGATGACGTCGATGCCGCACCAGTGGCACACGCCCTGGCGGACCGAGGTGACCAGCTGGTAGAGCACCGACAGGTCGGGCAGGTAGGTGCAGAACTCGATCAGCTTTCCGGTCCCCCACCAGGTGGCGGACTCGGCCGGCAGGGCGGTCTCGCGCAGTCCCTGCACGTTCCAGGCCGGGGCGAGGGTGGAACCGGCCCAGTCGGACTGGAGCCGGCCCTTGGCCAGCAGCATCCAGGTGCCGAAGTCCGGCCCGGCCAGGGTGGCTTCGGGGCCGATCCTGACGAGCTGCGGCTCGGGGTGGGCGATCACGCCGAACTGACTTCCGGGAACCCAGGACTTGGCGTGCGCCTTGAGGTCGACGGGGACGCGGTCGAGGCGGGTGACGGAGCCCAGGACGGCGCCGGAGTGGATGTAGTGGGTGAGCAGCCGGGCGGCCGAGGCGAGTACGCCGGGGCTGAGGTCGCAGGAGGCGAGCTGGCGCAACTGGCGGGCGAGGACGGCGAGTCCGAGCGGGGGCAGGCCGGGCCGGAACAGGGCGATGCGGTCGCTCTCCAGCAGGGAGCGGATCGTGTGCAGCCGGCGCTCGACCCCGCGGGGGGCGGCGCGCGAGCACACCACGACGACATGCCCGTGGTGGTCGATCAGCGTCTGCATCCCGTCCAGTGCCTGTTCGAGCGGCTGCCGGTCCAGGTCCTGCAGGACGACGGCGGGCACGGTCCGTTCGTCCTGCGCGGGCAGCGCCATGTCGGCGCTCGTCACAGCAATGGCAGTTGACACGCGCTGCTCCCCGTTTGACGCCCTGTCGGCCCGCCGTCGTTCCTCAGGCAAGCCGAGTTGACTTCGCTGCGTGACTACCTCAGCACTGTATCCACGCCTCCGGGGCCGGAGAACAGCGATTCTGCACCTGGATCGCAACGCTTCATGCGCAAGTCACGTCAAACCGGGGCAGGTTGAGCATACTTTCGCGACCCGAAGGCATGGGCCCCGTACGGCCGGTTGACTGTGGGCCCGCGTTTGGGCCCCCGGGCCCACGCCTCCCGGCTCGCTCCGCGCCTACGCTCGCCGCCCTGGAAGGCGCTTGCCACTGTGCGAGGAGGGGTGCCGTATGGCCGGCGGGGGCGGCAGACGGATGCGTCACGGGACGTACAACAGGACTTGTCGCAGGACCTGTCGCAGGACGTACCGGTACGACGACTCGGGCGCGAGTGCCACCGAATACCTGGGCATGATCGTGGTCGCCGTCGCCGTGGTGCTCGGCATCTCCGCCACCGGTATCGGCCGGACCGTCCACGAGAAGATCTCCGCGGAGATCTGCAAGGTCACCGGCGGCGACTGCGGCACCGGGACCGGGACCGGGCAGGCGGGCCACCCGCCGCTGACCGACGCGGACTTCGAGCCGTCGCTGTGCCAGGTCTCGGCGGTCACCGACAAGGCGGGCTCCAAGGCGAAGATCGCCTTCTGGGAGATCGGCAAGGAGTACGGCTTCCAGGAGCAGCGCCTCAAGGCGCACACGGACGTCAACCACGACGGCAAGGTCGACGACCAGGACGAACTGGTCCACCTCACCTTCACCGACGCGGCCTCCGTCGGCGCGAAGAAGGACTTCAAGCCCGGCGTGAAGATGGGGAAGCTCGGCACCGACAAGGTGGAGCTGGGCGCCGGGATCAAGGTCACCAACGGGGACACCTGGGTGTTCGAGAGCCCCGAGGAGGCGCGGAAGTTCCGCGACGACATCGAGAAGCTGGAGATGTACCGGATACGGCGCCAGTCGCCGGGCGGTGCGGACGCGAGCCTCGGCGACAGCATCCTCTACCTGTTCGGCACCGGCCCGCTCAAGGACGAGGAGGACACGGAGAACCGGGTGAGGAAGGCGCTGGGCGACAACCGGAAGATCACCTACGGCACGGTGGGCCTGGAGGCCTCCGCGGCGGCCGGTCTGCAGATCTCGGCGGGGGACGAGAAGAAGCTCAGCGCCGCGCTCGGCGGCAACTTCAGCTACGCCCCCGGGATCACCTGGACCGACAACGCCTACGCCGGCACCAAGTCGTACACGTACGCCTCGTCCATCCAGTACGGCACCGACGTGAGCTACGAGGCCGGACCGCTCAGCGGCAACGCCTCGGCCTCCACCACTCGGACCGGCACCATCACCGTCACCTACGACAAGGGCACCGGCAAGCTGGTCGGCATCGACATGACCCGTACCGTCGAGCAGGGCGGGCAGCGGGACGGTGCCGGACTCGGCGGCGACAACGGCAAGTCGGGCAAGGACAAGCGGGGCGCGGGCGTGAGCGCGAACGGCACCGACAGCAGCACCGGCATCCAGGTCGTCACCAACTCCCTGAACTTCGATCCGGGCCCCGCCGGCGACCACGACCGGGCCATCGCCGAGCAGTGGCTGAACAGCGCCGACGAACAACTGGGGACGCCGTTCCAGTACATGTTCGACGACCACGCGCCGACGCGGCGTCCGGGCGCCCACGACCCCTTCGGCCAACTGATGTTCGACAAGGGCACGTCCAGCAGGATGACGTACACCGGCCAGGTCGACGCCGCCGAGTTCGGCTTCGAGCTGAACCTCGGCCTCAGCCTCGGCCTGTCGGTCGGCACCGAGAAGAAGGCGGAGACGCTGACGAACGCGCAGTTCCTCGGCGCGCCGAACGGCGACAGCCGGTCCTACGTCCCCTACAGCTACTGTGCGAACTGATCCCGCCGATCCCGCCGATTCCGCCGACAGAAGGGCCTGATCATGAGGACACGACTGCTGACCGCGGGCCTGCTCGCCGCCGTGGTGGCCCTCGCGGGCTGCGGAAAGCGCAGTACGCACACGGCCTCCGTCCCCGAGGGCTGGGGCACCCTGAAGACCAGGGGCGTCTCCGTGTCGTACCCCCAGGGCCCGGGAGGGTACGTGGAGCAGAGCCCGGCCGAGCGCAGCAAGTACAACGCGGCGGCGGCCGTGCGCGAGGAGTCGGGCCGGACGGTGTCGATGATCACCGTTCAGCTGGACTTCACCCAGGCGCGCTCGGTCGAGCAGGCCGCCATCGCCGCGGAGGCCGGCATCCGGATGGGCGCGAAGGTGCAGGGCGAGAAGGACGTGAAGCTGGCCGACACCGACCACGCCAAGCGCATCGACTTCACCTTCACCTCGACCGGCGAGGACGGCAACCCGCCCAAGGGCACGCCGGTCAAGGGCGTGATCCTGGCGGGCCTGGACTCCAACGGCCAGGCGTTCGCGGTGCGGATCGACGCGGCGCGGGGCGCGCTGCCGTCCACGGACCTGAAGAAGATCATCGACTCGGTGCAGGTCCAGTGATGGTGCGGGCGGGGGTGTGCGTGGGGGCGGGGGTGTGCGTGGGGGCGGGGGCGCGGTGATGCCGCTGGTCCGGGCCTGGGCGGTGGGCGTGGTGGTGCTCGTCGTCACCGAGTACGTCCAGATGACGGTGGTGTACGGGAACCTGGTCGGCCCGCGGGGCGTCGGCTCGTTCGGCGCGGCGCTGGCCCTGGTCCACCTGCCGAACCTGGTGTGCGTCGTGCTGGCGACCTGGGCGGCGGCGCGGGTCCACCCGGCGCCGTGGCGGGAGGTGCCGGCGCGGCACGCGGTGGCGGCGTGCGCGGTGCCGGTGGCGGCGCAACTGCTGACGGTGTCGCTGCGGTGGGAGCGTACGGGCCTGTCGTCACTGGCCCTGTGGATGTCGACGGGGGTACTGCTGGCGGGGTGCGCGCTGGGGCTGCTGCTGGACCGGTGGCGGGAGGAAGGGCGCCCGTAACCGGCGTGCGCGGCAGGGAGGTTGGCGCCTCGAAGCCGACGGGCCCGATTTGGTCTGGACCTCTTGACAACGGAAATGGTCTGGACCACCTTGTACGACCAAGCGGTGGCCACCGTCTGTCCTGCCTTCCTCCCCTCTCCCCCACCGGAGGCCCCAGTGGACCGCGTATCCGGCATGCCCAGACCCAGAAGACGACGGCTGCGCCTGTGGTCGGGAGCCGTCACCGCCGCCCTCGCCCTCGCCCTCCCCTTCGCCGGTGCCGGCCAGGCCGTGGCGGCGGACGTCAACAACGCCAGGAACGCCGGCTTCGAGTCGGGCCTGAACAACTGGACGTGCTCGGCCGGCAGCGGTACGACCGTCTCCTCCCCCGTGCACGGCGGCTCCGCCGCGCTGAAGGCCACACCGGCCGGGCAGGACAACGCCAAGTGCACCCAGACGGTGACGGTCAAACCCAACTCGACGTACACGCTGAGCGCCTGGGTGCAGGGCGGCTACACCTACCTGGGCGCGGCCGGCACGGGCACGACGGACGTGTCGACGTGGACGCCGGACTCGGCGGGCTGGAAGCAGCTGTCGACCACCTTCACCACCGGCTCCTCGACGACCTCGGTGACGGTGTACCTGCACGGCTGGTACGGGCAGGCGGCGTACTACGCCGACGACGTCTCGGTCTTCGGCCCCGACGGGGGCGGCGGCGGTGACCCGGCCCCGACGGTCCCGGCGGCACCGGGCGGCCTGAAGGTGACGGGCACGACGTCGTCGTCCGTCTCCCTGGCCTGGAACACGGTCTCGGGCGCGACCGGCTACAACGTCTACCGCAGCGGCACGAAGGTCACGGCGGTGACCGGCACGACGGCGACCGTGACCGGGCTCGCGGCCTCCACCTCGTACTCCTTCCAGGTGACGGCGACGAACGCGGCGGGCGAGTCGGCGAGGTCGGCGACCGTGACCGGCACGACGACGGGCGGCGGCGGGGGCGGCGGTACGGGCCTGCCGAAGCACGCCGTGACCGGCTACTGGCAGAACTTCAACAACGGCGCGGCCGTCCAGAAGATCTCGGACGTCCCGTCCCAGTACGACATCATCGCGGTCTCCTTCGCCGATGCCACGGGCACGCCGGGCGCGGTGACCTTCAACCTCGACTCGGCCGGTCTGAACGGCTACACCGTCGACCGGTTCAAGGCGGACATCAGGGCCAAGCAGGCCGCCGGTAAGAAGGTCATCATCTCGGTGGGCGGCGAGAAGGGCACCGTCTCGGTGAACGACTCCGCCTCCGCGACGAACTTCGCCAACTCCGTGCACTCCCTGATGCAGACGTACGGCTTCGACGGCGTCGACATCGACCTGGAGAACGGCCTGAACGCCACCTACATGACGCAGGCCCTGCGCGCCCTGTCGGCCAAGGCGGGCCCGTCGCTGATCATCACGATGGCTCCGCAGACGATCGACATGCAGTCCACGTCGGCCGGCTACTTCCGGACCGCGCTGAACGTCAAGGACATCCTCACGGTCGTCAACACCCAGTACTACAACAGCGGTTCGATGCTGGGCTGCGACGGCAAGGTCTACAGCCAGGGCTCGGTCGACTTCCTCACCGCCCTGGCCTGCATCCAGTTGGAGGGAGGCCTCGCCCCCTCCCAGGTCGGCCTGGGCGTCCCCGCCTCCACGCGTGGCGCGGGCAGCGGCTACGTCTCACCCACGGTCGTGAACAACGCCCTGGACTGCCTGACGAAGCTCACCAACTGCGGCTCCTTCAAGCCCTCCAAGGCCTACCCGGACCTGCGCGGCGCGATGACCTGGTCCACCAACTGGGACGCGACGGCCGGCAACACCTGGTCGAACACGGTGGGTCCGCACGTGCACGCACTCCCGTAGCACGGACCCCGAGCTGAGAAACGGGTGCCGCGCCACCGCGCGGCACCCGTTCCGGCGTCCGCTCACTCCTCCGTGGCCGGAGTTTCCTCTTCGGTCTCGCCGTCCTCGAAGTACGCGTCCAGGACCGCGTCCAGTTGCTTCTCCCATTCGGGGACGCTCGCCCTGGCCGGGGCGTCGATCTCGATGGGGTACCAGCGGCGGTCGGGGGTGTGGACGGTGACGGTGAACCGCTTGCCGAAGCGGGAGACCGCCGTCTCGACGGCGCCGATCTCGTCCCAGCGGAACTCGCACTCCTGGTCGTCCAGGGACAGGCCCATGCCTTTGTGATCGGCGACGACACGGGCCCGGCGGTCGGAGGCCTCGAAGACGGGGCCGTCCGTGGGGTGTTCCTCCTCCCCCTCCGTTCCGAGTCCCTCCGGTCCGGGCTCCTCGGTGGTCTCCGTGTCCTCCGGGACCGCGTCCTCCACCTCGGACGGCTCTTCGGCCTTCCGCGGCCGGGCGTCCTCCGGTTCCGCGGGCGCGGGGGCGGTGAGGCCGGGGATGTACGCCGGGTCGAATCCGGCGCCCTTCACGGGCTCGGCCTTCAGGGGCTGGCTGCTCGAACCTATGCGCTGCTCCACAGCGGGCAGTATGGTCGACGATCCTGTGCCGGACACAGCCAGCCCCGACTTCGTTATACGAAGATGCCCGAAGACACCCGAAGACGCCTCCGAATCAGCCGAGCACGGCGAGCGCGTCGATCTCGATGAGGAGGCCCGGGGGCAGGCCGACGTAGACCGTGGTGCGGGCGGCGGGGGGCTGGGTGAGGCCCTGCTCCTCGAAGTAGGCGTCGTAGAGGTCGTTCATCTCGGCGAAGTGGTCCACGTCCGTGAGGTAGACGCGGATCATCATCACGTCGTCCCAGGTCGCGCCGCCCTCCTGAAGGATCGCCTTGACGTTGGCGAGGGTCTGGAGGGTCTGCTCGCGCAGGGTGGGGCCGGCAGGCGTGGGCGGCTTGCCCTCCTCGGCGGGCAGGAAGCCGACCTGGCCGGCGACCTGGAGGATGTTGCCCTTCCGCACCCCGTGGGAGAACTTCGCGGGCGGGGTGGTGCGGGTGCTGGGGGTGAGCGCGATCTTCTCGGTCTTCGCAGCCTTCTCGGTCATTCGGCGGTGCCTTTCACTGGCGTTCTTCCGGAGTACTCACCGCTGATCGCGTCGGCGGTACGGCGCACCAGCGGGAGCAGGGTGAGGAGTTCGTCGGCGGTGACGACGACGTTCGGCGCGGAGACGGACATCGCGGCGACCACCCGGCCGTCGGCGCCGCGGACCGGCGCGGCGACGCAGTTGATGGACTCCTCGTGGCCGCCGAGGTCGGTGGCCCAGCCCTGTTCGCGCACCGTCGCCAGCTCCTTGAGGAAGGCGGCGGCGTTCGGCGTCGAACGGACCGTGTACATCGGATAGTCGAGCTTCTCCGCGACCGCGCGCCGCTCGCCCTCGGGCAGGTCGGCGAGCAGCAGCTTGGCCACGGCGGCGACGGTGATGGCGACCGGCTTGCCGATGCGGGAGTACATGCGCACCGGGTAGCGGCTGTCCACCTTGTCGATGTAGAGCACCTCGCCGTCCTCGTGCACCGCGAGGTGCACGGTGTGCCCGCACGTCTCGTTGAGGCGTACGAGGTGGGGGTGGGCGATCTCGCGGACGTCGAGGCTCTCCATCGCCTCCTGGGCGAGGGCGAAGAGCCGTGCGCCGAGGCGGTAGCGCTGGTCGGACTGGCGGTAGACCAGGCCGTGCCCGTGGAGGGTGCGCAACAGCCGCAGGGCGGTGGACTTGTGCACGCCGAGCCGGTCGGCGACCCGCCCGAGGTCGGCGGGGCCCTCGGCGAGCAGCGGCAGGATGCTCAGCGCACGGTCGACGGTCTGGCTCATGGCGTACGTACCTCCTCTGCGTCCCCGTCCGCGGTACGCGCCGTCCAGCCGGGGCCGAGTCGAAGTCTCCCCCACTCCTCCTCGTCCAGGGCGGCGAGGCGGTCGGCGAGGCCGCGGGCGGGGGGCGCGGCGAGGTCGCCGGGGACGGTGAGGGCGGCGGCGGCCATGAGGTGGCCGTGGCGGAGGCGGTCGCGGACGGGCAGCCCGCGCAGGGTGGCGGAGAGGAACCCGGCGGCGAAGGCGTCGCCGGCGCCGACAGTCGCCACGACGGCGACCCGGGGGGACGGCACGAAGGCCGCACCGTCCGGGTGGAGGGCGGTGGCCCCTCCGGCGCCCTGCTTGACGACCAGGACGGCCGGCTCGGGCAGTACGTCCCTGATGACCTCGGGACCGCCCCGCACGCCCCACGCCTGCTCGGCCTCATCCTCCCCTGCGAAGACGAGATCGGCGCCCCGCGCCAGCTCCAGCAGCACCCGTGCGCCGTCCTTGTCGCGCCACAGCCGGGGGCGATGGTTGATGTCGAAGGAGACCAGCGGGCGGCCGGGGCGGGGCGCGAGGAGCTGTCGTACGAGGTCCAGGCACGCCGGCGAGAGGGCGGCCGTGATGCCGGTCAGGTGCAGGATCCGTCCGGAGTGCAGCGCCGTCTCGTCGAGGTTGCCGACGGCCATCGCGGAGGCCGCCGAGCCGGCGCGGTAGTACGCCACCTCGTGCGCGTCGCCGGCCCGGTCGTCGGCGGTGCGGAAGTAGACGCCGGTCGGGCGGTCGGGGTCACGCCGTACGGAGGTCACGTCGACGCCGTACGACCCGATCGCCTCCACCAGGTGGTCGCCGAAGCCGTCCGCGCCGACCCGGCTCACCCAGCGCGCCGCGTGCCCGGCGGCGGCGAGCGTGCAGGCGACGTTGGACTCGGCGCCGCCGATGCTCCGCTCGAAGGACGGCACGTCGGCGAGGCGGCCCGGGCGGGAGGGCAGGAACGTGACCATGGACTCGCCGAGCGCCACGACGTCCACGACGTCCACGGCGTCCATCACGTCGGTGCCGTTGCGGGGGCCGCCGGCGGTCACGATGCTCGTAACTCCTCGGTCACTCGGGGCGCGGGTTCTGCGTTGACCTCGTCCGGCCGGGATGCTAGACAGCGCTGAGCGATCCGCGCAATGAGCATTGCAAATAGTGCAACATACCTGATCAGGGAGGTTCCATGAGCACCGAGGCGCTCGCCGGTCTGGCCGAGGAACGCGTCGACCACCGTTTCAAGGGCCTCCCGCCGGACGCGGACGGCCTCACCGTGGGCGAGCTGGCCGCCCAGCGGCGCAACCTTTTCACCGGCGGCTTCACCACCCCCGTGCTCGCCCTCTCCGCCGAGCGGCTGGAGCACAACCTGAAGCTGATGGAGACGTACGCGGCCCGTCACGGCCTCGCCTTCGCCCCGCACGGCAAGACCTCCATGGCACCGCAGCTCTTCCAGCGGCAGATCGAGCACGGCGCGTGGGGCATCACGCTCGCGACGCCGCACCAGGTGTGGGTGGCACGGGCGTTCGGCATCCGGCGGATCTTCCTGGCCAACGAGCTGGTGGACCCGGCCGCCCTGCGCCGGCTCGCCGCCGAACTGGCCGCCGACCCGGCCTTCCGCTTCGTCTGCTACGTCGACTCCGTGCGCGGGGTGGAGCTGATGGACGCGGCCCTGAAGGGGGCCGGGGGGCGCGCGGTGGACGTGGTCGTCGAGCTGGGCGCCGGGGAGGGCGCGCGGACCGGTGTGCGTACGGAGGCCGAGTGCACGGCGGTCGCCGACGCGGTGGCGGCCACGGACACGCTGCGGCTCGTCGGGGTCGCCGGATACGAGGGCGAGGTCCCGCGGGCCGACCAGGAGCGGGTGCGCGCGTGGCTGCGCCGGCTCGTCGCGCTCGCCGTGGACTTCGACAAGGCGGGGCGGTTCGCGCGGGCTGAGGAGGCAGAGGAGACAGAGGAGATCGTGGTGAGCGCGGGCGGCAGCGCCTGGTTCGACGCGGTGGCCGACGTGTTCGCGGAGATTCCCGAACTCTCCCTCCCTGTCCTGAAGTTGCTGCGCTCGGGGGCGTACGTCTCGCACGACGACGGCCACTACCGCGAGATCACGCCGTTCAACCGCGTCCCGGAGGAGGGCGCCCTGGAGCCCGCCTTCCGGCTGTGGGCGCAGGTCGTCTCCCGGCCCTCCCCCGACCAGGCCTTCGTCAACGCGGGCAAGCGGGACGCGGCGTACGACCTCCATCTGCCCTTCGCCCAGGTGGTGCGCCGGGACGGCGTCGAGCGCCCGGCGACCGGTGTCCGGGTCACCAAACTGTCCGACCAGCACGCCTGGCTGAGCACCGGGCCCGGGGCGGATCTGGAGGTCGGCGACTGGATCGGGCTGGGGCTGTCCCACCCGTGCACGTCCTTCGACAAGTGGCCGCTGATCCCGGTGGCGGAGGCGGACGGCACGGTCGTCGACTACGTCCGTACGTTCTTCTGAGAGCTTCTGAAGGGTTTCCGGAAGGGTTTCGGGAAGGCTTTCGGGAAAGGAGGCGCCCCATGGATCCCGTCGAACTCGCCGACTTCGCCGATCTCGCCCTCCGGGACGCGGACGTCGTCGACGGCACCGGCGCTCCCTCCTACCGCGCCGATGTCGCGGTCAAGGACGGCCGGATCGTCTCGATCGTCAAGGAGGCCGCGGCGGCGGGCTGCCAGCGCCCGCGGGCGAGGCGGGAGCTGGACGCGGAGGGCCTGGTCCTGGCCCCCGGCTTCATCGACATGCACGCCCACAGCGACCTGGCCCTGCTGCGCAACCCGGACCACAGCGCGAAGGCGGCCCAGGGCGTCACCCTGGAGGTCATCGGACAGGACGGACTGTCGTACGCGCCGGTCGACGACCGCACGCTGGAGGAGGTCCGCCGGGCGATCACCGGGTGGAACGGCCACGGCGACGACATCGACTTCGACTGGCGCTCGGTGGGCGAGTACCTGGACCGGCTGGACCGCGGCTTCGACGGCGAGGGCATCGCGGTGAACGCCGCGTACCTGATCCCGCAGGGCACGGTCCGCGCGCTCGTGGTCGGCTGGGAGGACCGCCGGGCCACGCCCGAGGAGCTGGACCGGATGCGGCAGTTGGTCGCCGAGGGCATGGAACAGGGCGCCGTCGGCATGTCGTCGGGGCTCACCTACACGCCCGGGATGTACGCGAGCGACGCCGAACTGACCGAGCTGTGCCGGGTGGTGGCCGCCCACGGCGGCTACTACTGCCCGCACCACCGCAGTTACGGGGCCGGGGCGCTTCGGGCGTACGAGGAGATGGTGGCCCTCGCGCGCGAGGCGGGCTGCCCGCTGCATCTCGCCCACGCCACCTTGAACTTCGGCCCCAACAAGGGCCGCGCGCCCGAGCTGCTGGCGCTGCTGGACGACGCGCTCGCCGACGGCGCCGACATCACCCTCGACACCTACCCCTACACCCCCGGCTGCACCACCCTGGCCGCGCTGCTGCCGGGCTGGGCGAGCGAGGGCGGGCCCGAGGCTGCCCTCGGGCGGCTCACCGACGAGACCGCCGCCGAACGGATCCGCCACGACCTGGAGGTGACCGGCTCCGACGGCTGCCACGGCGTGCCGGTGGAGTGGGACACGGTCGAGGTCTCCGGTGTCACCGACCCCGCGCTGGCCGAGTACGTCGGCCGCACGGTGCGGGAGTCGGCGGCCCTGCGCGGCGAGGAACCCTGGGCCACGGCCCGCCGGCTGCTGGTCGAGGACCGGCTCGGCACGACGGTCCTGCAGCACGTCGGCCACGAGGAGAACGTGCGGGCGATCATGCGCCACCGCGTCCACACCGGCGGCTCCGACGGCATCCTGCGGGGTGCCCGGCCGCATCCGCGGGCGTACGGCACCTTCCCGCAGTATCTCGGCCGGTACGTAAGGGAGTTGGGCGTGCTGTCGCTGGAGGAGTGCGTCGCTCACCTGACCGGGCGGCCGGCGGCCCGGCTGCGGCTGCCGGACCGGGGCGTGGTCCGCGAGGGGTACCGGGCCGACCTGGTGCTGTTCGACCCGGCCACCGTCGCGCCGGGCTCGACCTTCGAGCGGCCGCGCGCGCTGCCGACGGGGATCGAGTACGTCCTGATCGACGGCCGGTTCGTGATCGAGGACGGGCGGCGCACGGACGTACTGGCGGGGCGGGCGGTCCGCCGGACTCCGGTGTGACCACCCGCCGTCGACTGCCGTGAAGGGGTTACGGCTTGGGCAGGGTGCAGCCGCTCCTGTTCAGGTCCAGCCTGTTGCCGGCGGCGAAGCAGGCGGGGATCTGGTAGGTCTGCTGGGCGTAGTTGATGCCCTTGCGGACGGTGACGTTGCCGCTCGCGTCGACCTCACAGGGGTTGTTCACGGTGCAACGGGCGCCGTCCTCGTTGCCGGTGTTGTTGACGGCGACGACCCTGCCGGTGGCGTTGTCGATGACGGGCGAGCCCGAGGTACCGCCGATCGTGTCACAGGCGGCGGTGTAGCGGATGGAGTCCTTCCAGGTCCAGCCGCCCTCCTTCAGCCGGTACACGAACCCGTCGATGTTGCAGCTGTAGATCCGCTTCCAGTACCCGGAGACCACCTTGATGGAGGTGCCGGCGGCCGGGCGGGTGTCGTTCAGGGTCAGCGCGTTGATGCCGTAGGAGCTCTTGATCTGCGCGTAGGTGCTGGTGAGCTGGTAGAGCGCGACGTCCGTGTCGGTCATGGTCGAGTAGACGACCCTGTTCGCCTGAAGCGTCGCGACGCGGGTGCCGGCCGAGTTGAGCAGGCCGAAGGTCCGGCTGGAGGACTTGTTGACGATGACCTGGCCGGGCGACGGGAAGCCGGTCTCCAGGCAGTGCCCGTTGCTGAGTACGAGCGCCGGGTCGCTGTCCACGGAGCTGGGGAGGCGGACGACCGAGCCGGAGCAGTTGCTCAGTGCGACGGTGCCGGCGAAGTCGACGGCCGCGAGGGCGGGGGCGGCGGCTTTCTGGACGGGGGCCGTGCCGGCCGTGCTCTGTGCGGAGGCCGTGCTGCCGGATTCGTGCGCGGGCGCGGCGACCGCGGGTGCCGCGCCGGCCCCGGCGATCACCAGGGCGAACAGCGCGGCGACGAGAGGCTTTCTCATGTGGGGTCCCCTCTTGCGACGGAGGCGACCGGAGATCTTCCGGCCGCCCGCTTGATTGTCATGCGCATTGTTAACGCAGAGGGGTGGGTGAACAAGGGCGTGAGGCCGGGTCATAGGGCTGCCACAGGGCCGCCGTAGGGATTTCCCTGCCCGCCGCATCAGCGGCGCGCGCCGACACGCGGGTGTCTCACGTGGCGGATAACACGCGCCACGGGGCGTTACCCGGCCGTAAGCTCCCTGACATGCAGGTGACCCAGTCGACCAAGCTCGCCAACGTCTGTTACGAGATCCGGGGTCCGGTGCTCGAGGAGGCGATGCGGCTGGAGGCTGCCGGTCACCGCATCCTCAAGCTGAACACGGGCAACCCGGCCGCGTTCGGTTTCGAGTGCCCGCCGGAGATCCTGGAGGACATCCTCCGCAACGTCTCCACGGCCCACGGGTACGGCGACGCCAAGGGCCTGCTGGCCGCGCGGCGCGCGGTCGTCATGCACAACCAGACCCTCGGCATCGAGACGGACGTCGAGCACGTCTTCATCGGCAACGGCGTCTCCGAGCTGATCGTGATGGCGATGCAGGCGCTGCTGGACGACGGCGACGAGGTCCTCGTACCGGCGCCGGACTACCCGCTGTGGACCGCCGCCGTCTCCCTGGCCGGGGGCACGGCCGTCCACTACCGCTGCGACGAGCAGTCCGACTGGATGCCGGACCTGGCCGACGTGGAGCGCAAGGTCACCGACCGCACCAAGGCGATCGCCGTCATCAACCCCAACAGCGCCACGCACACGCCGACCGCGAAGGTCGCCCCGGATCTGCTGACCCTCACCTTCAACGGCATGTCCAAGGCGTACCGGGTGGCCGGCTACCGGGTCGGCTGGATGTCGATCTCCGGGCCGCGCGCGCACGCCGACTCCTACATCGAGGGCCTGACGGTCCTGGCGAACATGCGCCTGTGCGCCAACATGCCGGGTCAGCACGGCGTGGTCGCCGCGCTCAGCGGGCGGCAGACCATCAACGACCTGGTGCTGCCGGGCGGGCGGCTGAAGGAGCAGATGGACGTCGCCTACGAGACGCTCACGCAGATCCCGGGCGTGACGTGCGTACGGCCGAAGGGGGCGCTGTACCTCTTCCCGCGCCTGGACCCCGCGGTCTTCAAGATCAAGGACGACCGGCAGATGGTGCTCGACCTGCTGCGCCGCGAGAAGATCATGGTCGTCCAGGGCACCGGCTTCAACTGGCCCGAGCCGGACCACTTCCGGGTCGTCACCCTGCCCACGGCCGGCGATCTGCGCGACGCCGTGGAGCGGATCGGGAACTTCCTGGAGGGCTACAGCCAGCCCTGACACTCACCCTCGGTGCGCGTACGGACCGGTTCCGCGAACTGGCTCAACTTTAGACGAGTTCCAAGCTAGGATGCCTTCTGTCAGAGCACAGGAGGCCATCCCATGTACGAACCGATACGCACCGGGTCCTCCAGCACCTCCTCCGAATTCCCGCACCGCTCCCGCGAGGAGGAGCTGGACATCCAGCTCGCCGGCCATCTCGCGGCGCTGCTCGCCGTCACGGACGAGCTGCGCGGCCTGACCCCGTCCGCCGACCTGGACACGGCGGCCGAACGGCTCGCCGAGCAGGTGGCCCGGCTCCGGGCGGGCCACTCCCCGGTCCGCGCCTCGGTGCCGGTGGCCGCCGGCAGCAAGTCCTCCGCCCTGCACGACCGGGCCCACGCCCTCGCCGGCCGCGCCCTCGTCGTCGCCGCCTCCCGCGCCGACACGACGGCGGCGATCCTGGCCGCCGAACGCATGGACGCCCACGCGGCGGCCCGGAGGGAGCGACGGAACCTGAGCCGCGCCGGCCAGGGCTTGTCCGACGGATCAAGTCGCAGGAAATCGGCGGCCGGCTACCGGCCCAGGTGAGCGGGGGTGATGGGGGTCCCCCTGCTCATTAAGAGCTTGGGGGTGGGGGTGCCCCCTGCTCGAAGAGCTCGGGGGAGCGTGCCAGACCCCGCGTTCTGCGGCATGATCCGCCGGACAAGCCCTGGCCCTCCACCGAGGGCCCCTCGACCGGCCCCGGTCCGCGTGCACCCGCAGCGACACGCGGACCGGGCGCCGTACCAGTGCGTTCGGCTCGAGCAGATCCGTGCGGGGTGAGTCGTCCGGCGCCGGAGCGGAACGGCAGAGAGCGCGACTGTTCCTACTGCCGCGGTTCGGAGCACTGTCCGTGAGGACCTTGCCGCCGTTGCCGCCCATTACCGGCACTACGCCCCGCACAGTGGTGCCACGTCCGACGAGACGCCGCGCCCGGCGGCGGGGCGGGAGCTGGAGTGCGACGGCCTCACGGAGCGCGGGCTGCCGTTCCTCGCCGCGGAGGAGGGGACGGTCGCGGGGTTCGCGTATGCCGGGCCGCGGCGGCCGAAGCCGGCGTACCGGTACGCCGTGGAGGACACTGCCCACCTCGCGCCGGACGCCGTCGGGCGCGGGCTCGGCGGTGCGCTGCTGGGCGAACTGGTGGGCTCCTGCACCCGGGCCGGGGTCCGGCGCGCGATCGCGATGGTCGCGGTGGTCGCGGTGGTCGCGGGCTCCGGCGGTGAGGCGGCGGTGTCGGCCGCACCGCACCGGCGGTTCGGCTTCGCCGACGTGGGGCGGCTGACCGCTGTCGGGTACGGGTACGGTCGTCGGATCGACACGCTGCTGGAACGGGCGCTGTTCCCGGAAGACCCCGGCGGGCCGGGCGGGCCGGGCGGGCCGGGGGTCAGCCGAACGTGACCGTGAAGATCACGAACAGTGCGAGGATCAGCAGGACGACGAGCCACACCGGCCAGTTGCCGCGGCTGCCCGGCTCCTCGGGGCCGCCGCCACGCGGGCGGTCCTCGGCCAGGTCGGGGTTGTCCGGGCGATCCCGGGTGTAGAAGTCCTCGTCTTCGGACATGCCCTCAGCCCTCCTTCACCTGGACGCCTCCCGGGTACCCCGCGGGGACGACGGCGACACGCCGGAGAGGCCGGGTGCGCACGCCGTTGGACGCACCCGGCCTCTCGGGTGGGCGCCGCGGCCGGCCGGGCGACGTCGCAGGTCAGGGCAAGTCGGCCAGCCGGCCGCGGAGATCAGAGGGGGTTGGGGCAGCTCCCGTCAGCCCAGGCGCTCGACGAGCGCGCGGTACTGGTCCCACAGCTCCTTGGGCGTGTGGTCGCCGAAGGTGTTCAGGTGCTCGGGAACCAGGGCGGCCTCCTCGCGCCACACGTCCTTGTCCACCGTGAGCAGGAACTCGAGGTCGGCGTCGGACAGCTCCAGGCCGTCCGTGTCCAGGGCCTCCTTGGTCGGCAGGATGCCGATGGGCGTCTCGACCCCCTCGGCCCTGCCCTCCAGGCGCTCCACGATCCACTTCAGCACACGGCTGTTCTCGCCGAAGCCGGGCCAGACGAACTTGCCCTCGTCGTTCTTGCGGAACCAGTTGACGTAGTAGACCTTCGGAAGCTTGGACTGGTCCTTGTCCTTGGCGACCTTGATCCAGTGGGCCATGTAGTCGCCCATGTTGTAGCCGCAGAACGGCAGCATGGCGAACGGGTCGCGGCGCAGCTCACCGACCTTGCCCTCGGCGGCGGCGGTCTTCTCGGAGGCGACGTTCGCGCCGAGGAACACACCGTGGTTCCAGTCGAAGGACTCCGTCACCAGCGGCACCGCGCTCGCCCGGCGGCCACCGAACAGGATCGCCGAGATCGGCACGCCCCTGGGGTCCTCCCACTCCGGCGCGATGATCGGGCACTGCGCGGCGGGGGTGGTGAAGCGGGCGTTGGGGTGCGCGGCGGGCGTCTCCGAGTCCGGGGTCCAGGAGTTGCCCTTCCAGTCGGTCAGGTGGGCCGGGATCTCCTCCGTCATGCCCTCCCACCACACGTCGCCGTCGTCGGTGAGCGCGACGTTGGTGAAGACCGAGTTGCCCCACAGCGTCTTCATCGCGTTGGCGTTGGTGTGCTCACCGGTGCCGGGCGCGACGCCGAAGAAGCCGGCCTCGGGGTTGATCGCGTACAGCCGGCCGTCCTCGCCGAACCGCATCCACGCGATGTCGTCGCCGATGGTCTCCACCGTCCAGCCGGAGATCGTCGGCTCCAGCATGGCCAGGTTGGTCTTGCCGCAGGCGCTCGGGAAGGCGGCGGCGACGTACCTGGCCTCGCCCTGCGGGGGCGTGAGCTTGAGGATCAGCATGTGCTCGGCCAGCCAGCCCTCGTCGCGGGCCATGACGGAGGCGATGCGCAGGGCGTAGCACTTCTTGCCGAGCAGCGCGTTGCCGCCGTAGCCGGATCCGTACGACCAGATCTCGCGGTCCTCGGGGAAATGCGAGATGTACTTGGTGGAGTTGCAGGGCCAGGGGACGTCCTCCTGGCCCGGCTCGAGCGGGGCGCCGAGGGTGTGCACGGCCTTGACGAAGAAGCCGCTGTCACCGAGCTCGTCCAGCACCGGCTGCCCCATGCGGGTCATGGTGCGCATGGACACCGCGACGTAGGCGGAGTCGGTGATCTCGACGCCGATCGCCGACAGCGGCGAGCCCAGCGGCCCCATGCAGAAGGGGACGACGTACATCGTCCGCCCCTTCATCGAGCCGCGGAAGATGCCACCGTCCCCGTCCTTGCCCTGGAAGATCTCCCGCATCTCGGCGGGCGCCTTCCAGTGGTTCGTCGGGCCCGCGTCCTCCTCCTTCTCGGAGCAGATGAACGTCCGGTCCTCGACGCGGGCCACGTCCGAGGGGTCCGAGGCCGCGTAGTAGGAGTTTGGGCGCTTGATCGGGTCGAGTTTCCTGAAGGTGCCCTTCTGGACGAGCTCCTCGCTCAGTCGCTCGTACTCGGCCTCGGATCCGTCACACCAGACCACTCTGTCCGGCTGGGTCAGTTCGGCGATCTCGTTGACCCAGGAGATCAGTTCCTTGTGGTGGGTCGGGAGGACGGAGGGAGCCGCGATGTCGCGCGCCACGATTGCTCCTATGGGGAGGGATCTCTGACTTGTCGCCCCGTGGGGGCCGCGGCCCGGATGCTTCGTAGCCGCTCATCCGGTGCCGACCGTACTCATTTGATCATCCGACGAGAGTGCCCATCTGTCCAGAGGGCCGCACAAGTGAGCGGCGTGACGTATCCCACGGTTTCCGTGATTCTTTGCGTCCACCTGGGGTTCGGATGAAGAACTTTTTGCGTTCGACCCGATCGCCGCCATCACTGTCCGACACTGACAGCCGACTTACGGTGCCGTAGGTACGATGCGCGCATGACTGCGTCCGCCCCCGACGCGCACCTGGACACGCCGGTCGCCGGCCGTGGCCCGGCCGCGCTCTCCCTGCCGCATCCGGTCAAGCCGAAGCTGCGCGGCTGGCTGCACCTCGGCATGTTCCCGGCCGTGCTCGTCGCGGGCCTGGTCCTCACCGCGCTGGCCAGTTCCACCCGCGGGCGGATCGCCTGCGGGATCTACGTCCTCACCGCCTGTCTGCTCTTCGGCGTCAGCGCGCTGTACCACCGGGGCAACTGGGGGCCGCGCCTGGGCGGCGTCCTGCGCAGACTCGACCACGCGAACATCTTCCTGATCATCGCGGGCACGTACACACCGCTCGCCCTGCTGCTCCTGCCCGGCGCCAAGGGTCAGTGGCTGCTGTGGGGCATATGGGCCGCGGCCGTCGCCGGCATCGTCTTCCGCGTCTTCTGGGTGGGCGCCCCGCGCTGGCTCTACACGCCCTGCTACATCGCGATGGGCTGGGCGGCCGTCTTCTTCCTGCCCGACTTCCTGCGCACCGGCGGCATCGCGGTCCTGGTCCTGGTGATCGTCGGCGGCGTCCTCTACAGCGCGGGCGGCGTCGTCTACGGCATCAAGCGACCGAACCCCTCCCCGCGCTGGTTCGGCTTCCACGAGGTCTTCCACTCCTTCACGCTGGCCGCGTTCGTGGTCCACTACGTGGGGATCTCGCTGGTGGCGTACCAGCACGCATAGCCCGACCCGTCCCGACCTGACCCGCCGAGCACGGGCTGCCCACCGAAAAACCCTGAGATCCGGCCCCGCACCCGTGCCATCCTGGCCGGGTGAACGGTCCCGAGATCCACGTCGAGTTCGACCCCGGCCTGCTCCTGTTCGTCCCCCACGCCCGGCGCCGCGACGCCACCCCGGTCGTCACCGACGGCGTCTCGACGCTCGGTCACGTCGTGGAGTCCCTGGGCGTGCCGCTCACCGAGGTGGGCGCGCTGGTGGTGGACGGCCGCGAGGTGCCGGTGTCGCACGTCCCGCGGGCGGCCGAGACGGTGCGGGTGCGTGCCGTGGCACGGCCCCAGCAGGTCCCCGGCGCACCCCTGCGCTTCCTCCTCGACGTGCACCTCGGCACCCTCGCCCGCCGTCTGCGCCTGCTGGGCGTCGACACGGCCTACGAGTCGACCGACATCGGCGACCCCGCCCTCGCCGCCCGCTCCGCCGCCGAGAAACGCGTCATGCTCAGCCGCGACCGGGGCCTGCTGCGCCGCCGCGAACTGTGGGCGGGCGCCTTCGTCTACAGCACCCGCCCCGACGACCAGCTCCACGACATCCTCGACCGCTTCCGCCCCGCCCTCGTCCCCTGGACCCGCTGCACCGCCTGCAACGGCCTGCTTCAGGACGCCACGAAGGAGGAGGTGGCCGACCAGTTGGAGCACGGCACGCATCGCACGTACGACGTCTTCGCCCGCTGCCGCGATTGCGGCCGCGCCTACTGGAAGGGCGCCCACCACGACCAGTTGGAGGCGATCGTGGAGCGCGCCCTGGCCGGGTACGCCGAACAGAGGTGACGCCCGAGCCCCGTCTCAGCCGCCCAGCGCGGCCCGCAACCGCTCGGGATCGGTGGTCGGGGCGTCGCAGGTGAAGTTGCGGCAGACGTAGGCGGCCGGCTCGCCCTGGACGAGGGGCCGGTCGGCGAGCAGGGGGAACTCGTCGCTCTCCGGGGTGCCCCAGACGACGACCGCGCCGGGGGCGGTGCCCAGAAGTGCCGTACGGTGCAGGGTCTTTGCCGCCTTGTCGTCGGGGGACGGCCCCACGACGGCGACCTCGCGCGGTCCGTCGAGCACGGCCTCGGCGACGGCCAGCCCCCAGCCGATGAAGCGGGGGACGCGCGGGCCGAGCGCCCGGACCACGCCCAACGCCCTCTCGGCGGCGGTGCGGTGGGCCTCGGAACCCGTGTGGGCCGCATAGCCGAGCAGGGCGCCGGCGGCCGCCGTCCAGCCGGAGGGGGCCGCGTTGTCGGTGGGGTCCTGGGGGCGGCGGATCAACCGCTCGGCGTCGGCGGCCGTGTCGTACAGGGCGCCCGACTCCGGGTCGGTGAACCGGGTGAGCACATGCCCGAGGAGCAGCCCGGCGAACTCCAGCCACACGCCCTCGCCGGTGACGGAGGCCAGGGCGAGGAAGCCCTCGGCGACGTCGGCGTAGTCCTCCAGCACCCCGGTGTTGGCCCCGGCCCGGCCGTCCTTGCTGGTGCGGTGGAGCGCGGCGTGCTCGTCCATGTGCACCCGTACGAGGAGGTCGGCGGCGCCGGCCGCGGCGTCCACCAGGTCCGGGCGGTCGAAGTAGGCGCCGGTCTCGGCGAGGGCGGCGATCGCGAGCCCGTTCCAGGCGGCGACCACCTTGTCGTCCCGGCCGGGGGCGGGGCGCTCGGCCCGCTTCCCGAACAGCCGTCGCCTGGCCGACTCGACCCGCCCGGCGTCGAAGACGCCCTCCTGATGTGGGAGTTGCAGCACGGAGGCGCCCTGCTCGAAGGTGCCCTCCTCGGTCACCCCGAAGTACTGCGCGGCGAGTTCGGCGTCCTCCTCACCCAGGGCCTCGCGAAGCTGCTCCGGGGTCCAGACGTAGTAGGCGCCTTCGACGTGCCTGCCCGTACCGTCGTCGCTGTCGGCGTCCAGGGCCGAGGCGAATCCCCCTTCCCCGGTGCGCAGTTCACGCACCATGAAGTCGGCGGTCTCCAGAGCGACACGGCGGGCGAACTCCGAACCGGTGGCCCGCCACAGGTGGGCGTAGACCCGGCACAGCAGGGCGTTGTCGTACAGCATCTTCTCGAAGTGCGGCACCACCCAGTCACGGTCCACGGAGTAACGGGCGAAGCCGCCGCCGAGCTGGTCGTAGATGCCGCCGCGGGCCATCCGCTCGCAGGTGTCCTGCGCCATCTGCAGCGCGCCCTCGGAACCGGTGCGGGCGTGGTGCCGCAGCAGGAACTCGATCACCATCGACGGCGGGAACTTCGGCGCCCCGCCGAACCCGCCGCGCTGCGGGTCGTACTCCCGGGTCAGCGCGAGCAGCGCCTGCGCCTGCTCCTCCTCGCCGGGGGCCTGCGTGGTGCCGTGGTCGAGCTCCCGGTTCGCCAGATCCCGCGTGATCTTCCCGGCGACCTCGGTGACCTCCTCCCGCCGTGTCTCCCACGCCTGCCGCACGCCCTCCAGCACCTGCCGGAACGAGGGCATCCCGTGCCGGGGCGCGGGCGGGAAGTACGTGCCGAAGTAGAACGGCTCGGCGTCGGGGGTGAGGAACACGGTCATCGGCCACCCGCCCTGCCCGGTGGCCGCCTGCACGGCCTCCATGTACACCGCGTCGACGTCCGGCCGCTCCTCGCGGTCGACCTTGACACTGACGAAGTGCTCGTTCAGGACGGCGGCCGTGTTCTCGTCCTCGAAGGACTCGTGAGCCATGACATGGCACCAGTGGCAGCTGCTGTACCCGACGCTCAGCAGCACGGGAACCTCGCGCCGCCGCGCCTCCGCGAAGGCCTCCCCCGACCACGGCCACCAGTCGACCGGGTTGTCGGCGTGCTGGAGCAGGTACGGGGACGTCTCATGGGCCAGTCGGTTCGGCATACCCCCATCCTGCCTCACCGGACCCCACCGGGCACGGAACGTGATCGTCGTACGGCTCCCCGTACGCCCTCGTGAGAGCGGTCGGCGCCCGGTCCGGCCGTCCGCTGATCGTCGCCCCTCTCGCGCTGTCGCCCCCATCCAAGGACACTCGTGGGTAAAGGAGTTGTCGCCGGAGGGGGACGGGACATGCGGGACGGGCACCGGGTGGATGCCGAGCGGCTGCTGGCTCGGGCCGTGGAGGAGGAGGTGCGCCGGTCGGGCGGGCGGGTGGACGGGGGTGTGCTGCTGTCGCGGGCGCGCGGGGCGCTGGACGGCCTGGCCCGGACGGCGGCGGAGGAGTACGAGGCGTATACGAGGGCGCTGGACGAGGCGGCGGCCGGGCAGCTCACGTTCGCGCAGCGGTACGCGCGGGAGAGCGGGGGAACTCCCCTGCTGGTCGCGGCCGTTGCGGGGCTGGCCGCCCTCGTGGCCGATCTGGCGCTGGGGACGGACGCGGGCACCGCCGTGGGCGCGGGGGTCGCCGCGGGAGCGGTGGGCGCCGCCGCCACGGTGGTGAAGGTGACCGCCGCCCATCTGCCCGCCGCGCACCACCGTGCGGGCGCGGCCGGTCAGCCGGGCGGGCCGGAGCAGCTGCGGCTGCAGTGGCTCACCGCGCTGGAGGTGCGCGGGATCCGCCCCTTCCTCGACCAGCAGCGGGTGCTGGGCGCGTCCGCCGCCGGGAAGAAGGCGGTGCCCCCGCTGCGCGGCGCGGACAAGAGCGCGGCGGCCCGCAGACGCAGTGTGCTGGAGCAGTCGTTCGGGCAACTTCCGGAACCGGACGAGGTGTTCGCGGGGCGGCGGCAGGAGATGGCGCGGATCCGGCAGTGGGTGCAGGCCGCCCGGGCGAGCACGCGGACCCGGCCGACGGTCGTCGTGCTGCACGGGGCGCCCGGTTCCGGCCGCAGCACCCTCGCGGTGCGCGCGGCCCACGACCTGAAGGACCAGTTCCGGGGCGCGGTCGTCGTGGACCTGCGCGGCGACGGCCCCGAGGAGCCGCCGCTGCCGACCCGTGACGCGCTGCTGCACCTGCTGAACCGGCTCGGCGCGCCCCGCGAGCAGCTGCTGTTCCGCGAGCGGTCCTCCCCGGCCCAGCAGCTCAAGCGGCTGGGCGAGATGTACCACCAGCACCTGACGGGGGTGCCGGTCACGATCGTGCTGGACGACGCCTCGGACGCCGAACAGGTCCGCGCCCTGGTCCCCGAGCGCTCCGACAGCCTGGTCCTGGTCACCGCCCGCGAGCCCCTGGAGCTGCCCGCCGACCTGCCGGCGTGGGTGTACCAGCTGCCGGTCCAGGCCCTGGACGAGGCGGGCGCGGAGGAGCTGCTGAGCGCGGCCGCGCAGGACGCCTCGGAGCCGTACGACGGCGAATCCACCGACCGGATCAGACAGTTGTGCGGCGGGCTGCCGCTGGCGCTGCGCATCGCGGGCTCCGCCCTCGGCCCGCGCTCACCCCGCCGGCTGGCCACGGACCTGGGCGCGTACGGTCCGGTGGAGCCGGTGGAGCGGGCGCTGTGGCTGCGCTACGCCGACCAGTCGGAGCAGGCCCGCCGGCTGCTGCGCCGGCTCGCCCTGGCCGGGCGGACCTCGCTGGGTGCCGCGGCGGCGGCCGCGCTGCTGGCCACGGACGAGACGGAGGCGACCCGGCACCTGGTGGCCCTCGCCCGGGCGGGGCTGATCGACCATGTGCGGGGCAACCGCTACCGGCTGCACGACCTGGTACGGGCCTTCGCGCACGCCCGTCTCCTGGACGAGGAGGACCCGGCCGAGCGGACGGCGGCGCAGGAGCGGCTGATCGCGAACTACGCCGAGCTGGCCGACTCGGTGCTGCGCCTGGTCGACGGCAACATGTCGACCCGCTCGGACCGGTTCAGCCCGCACGGCTTCACCTCGCTGGACGAGGCACTGCGCTGGCTGGACGACGAGTCGAGCTTCATCACGGCGGCCCTCAGACACGCGGAGGGCGTGAACCAGGCGGCCGTGCTGAACCTGCTCGACGCGCTGTGCGACTACTGCCTGCTGCGCGGCGACCTGTACCGCCTGGGTGAGATCAGCGAGCTGACGCAGGCCGTGGACCAGGGGCTGCTGGTCCGGTCGGTGCAGTGGCGCACCGGTATCGCGGCCCGGCAACTCGGTGAGCTGGACAAGGCGCGTACGACGCTGGCCTCGGTCGTCGACCTCTACCGGGAGGCCCACCACGACGCGGGGGCGGCCCGCGCGCTGACCTCGCTCGGCATCACGCTGCACCACCAGGGGAACCTGCCGGAGGCGGCGGCCCGGCTGCGCGAGGCGCTCCAGTCGCAGTCGGTGCCGGAGCTGGCGACCGACCGGGCCTGGACGATGCACGCGCTGGCGGCGGTGGAGCGGGACCGGGCGCAGCTGGCCGAGGCGCTGGACCTGCTGACGCGTTCGCTGGTGCTGCACCGGGAGGGCGGGTCGGTGCACGGCGAGGCGTGGGCGCACTTCCAGCTGGGCCAGCTGGCGCTGCGCCTGGGCGACGTGGAGCACGCGGAGGCGGATCTGCGTCAGGCCCTGGAGCGCTACGGCCGCACCCGTGACGCCCGCGGTGAGGCGTGGGCGCTGACCCAGCTGGCGCGGGCCCGGCTGGTGGCCGGTGACGCGTCGGAGGCGGTGGACGAGCTGCGGCAGGCGGCGGTGCGGCACCGGGACAACGAGGACGCGCGCGGCGAGGCCTGGACGCTGTACTACCTCGGTCAGGCGCTGGAGGAGACCGGCGACCTGGACCGGTCGGTGCGCGAGCTGGAGCGGGCCCGCACGATGTTCTCCCGGATGCGCGACGTGTACGGCCTGGCCTGTGCCCGGCATCACTCGGCGCGGGTGACCCGGGACCAGCTGGCGGCCCGGACGGGTTCGCTGCGCAACTCCGGTTTCGCCCGTCAGCTGCTGGTCGACGCCCGCGCCGACTTCCAGCGCATCGGCGTCGCCCACGGCGAGGCGTGGACGTGTCTGGAGCTGGCGGTGGTGGACGCCGGCAACGCCCGCACCCAGCAGGCCCTCGCCCTGTGCGACGAGGCGGTGCCCCTCTTCGCCTCCTACGGCGACCGCCGCGGTGAGGACTGGGCCCGCTTCCTGCGCTGCACCCTGCTGCCGTACGCGGCTGCCGGTGGGGTGGAGGTCGGTTCGGCGGTGGCCCAGGAGGAGCTGTCCCGGCTCGCCCGCGGCGGCCATCCGCTGCGCGACGGGAAGCTGGACGACTACGTCGCGGCCTACCGGCTGCTGCTGGAGCGGGGGGTGAGCCTGGAGGCGGGCTGGCAGGCCTGGCGTCTGGGCATGGTGCCGGGCCGGCACGCGCGGGAGGTGATGGGGGTGGCGGTGCCGGCCAGGCCGTGAGGGCGGCACCGCCCGCCGCCCGGTGTCAGCTCCGCCGGTCCTCGGAGTCGGCCGCGGATGCGCCGGACTTCGCCTCCGGGTCCGGGGCCTCCTTGAAGGAGACCCTGTTCATGTGGCGGTTCATGGACTTCATCAGACCCCAGATGGCCAGGGCCATCGCGGCGAAGACGATGAATCCGAGGACGCCGGGGGTGACCTTGTTCGGGTCGACCTCGGCGAGGGGAACGAGGTGCGTCATGGCCGGGCTCACGCTTGCGCTCATGTCAGACATTGTCCCTCAGGGCTACCGGACGCCCGCAAAGAGGTCGTCCTCGGGGAGCGAGGTGTCCACCAGGGACTTCGCGAGTTCGTACTCCTCGGTGGGCCAGACCTCCTTCTGGACCTCCATCGGCACCCGGAACCAGCCGCCGTCGGGGTCGATCTGCGTGGCGTGGGCGATCAGCGCCTTGTCGCGGATCTCGAAGAAGTCGGCGCAGGGGACGTGGGTGGTGATCGTGCGCTCCTTGTGGCCGGACTTCTCCCAGCGCTTGAGCCACTCGCCGTAGGGGGACTCCAGGCCGCGGTCGAGCATGGCCTGGTGCAGCGCCTCGGTGCGCGGGCGGTTGAAGCCCTGGTTGTAGTACAGCTTCAACGGCTGGTGCGCCGGGCCGTACTCCGCCTCCGGGTACTTCTCGGCGTCCGCGGCGCCCTCGAAGGCCACCATCGTGATCTTGTGGGTCATGATGTGGTCGGGGTGCGGGTAGCCGCCGTTCTCGTCGTAGGTGGTGATCACCTGGGGGCGGAAGGAGCGGATCCGGCGCACCAGCTCGCCGGCCGCCTTGTCGACGTCCTCCAGGGCGAAGCAGCCCTCGGGCAGCGGCGGCAGCGGGTCGCCCTCGGGCAGGCCGGAGTCGACGAAGCCGAGCCAGTCCTGCTTGACGCCGAGGATCTCCCGGGCCTCGTCCATCTCCTTCCTGCGTACCTCGTGGATGTTCTCCTCGATGTACGTGTCGCCCTGCAGCTTGGGGTTGAGGATGGAGCCGCGCTCTCCGCCCGTGCAGGTCACCACCAGCACGTCCACCCCCTCGGACACGTACTTGGCCATGGTGGCCGCGCCCTTGCTCGACTCGTCGTCGGGGTGCGCGTGCACGGCCATCAGTCGCAACTGCTCAGTCAAGGCTCAGTCCTCAAGGTCAGGTCGGTGCCCGGCGCAAGCGGGCAGTCAACGGTGCCGCCCCGCGGGTACGTCGTCCCGGGGTGGCGGTCGGGCAGTCGTGCGCGGGCTTCTATAGTGACCGAATCGGGGGGCGAATAATTCCGGGGTACGACTCCGGGAGCCCCCCGCGGGACACAGGTCCCGCCCCGGCCGAGAGGACGATCATGAGTACGGCGAGCACCAGGCCGCCCGAGGACCGCTACGGCCGCTCCCCGGACGAGCGTGCCGACCGCAAGCTCAAGATCGCGGGTGCCGTCCTGGGTGCGGTCATGCTGGCCCTGATCGGCTACTTCGCCTACCACTACGTCGGCCAGAACAAGATCAGCGCGCAGGTCGTCGCCTTCCAGACCTCGGACCACGCGGTGCGGATCCATCTGGAGGTCCACAAGGACGCCGACGCCCGCGGCTACTGCACGCTGCGCTCGCGGGACACCACCGGTGACGAGGTCGGCCGGGCGGACTTCCGCTTCGACGAGCGGGCCACGCGGATCGACAAGGTGGTCAAGCTGCGTACGACGGCGCGGGGCTCGACGGCCGAGCTGCTGGGCTGCCAAGCCGGCTGACGCGTCGGCCGGCGCATCCGGGCGACCATCCGGGCGGCGCATCCGGGCGGCCCGGAATACGCGGGTGCTGATCTGCGTTGACACAGGTCTCACGGCTTATGTCCTCCCCCTTTGGAGCGGGGGTTGTTAGGCTCGTGGTTTCGCCCATCCAAGAGGGAACATTCTTCTGGGTAGGGCGATGCTTTGTATTCCCAGCACCGACGAGGAGCACCTGTGACCCAGACCAGCGAGAACGTCACCTGGCTGACCCAGGAGGCGTACAACAAGCTCAAGGACGAGCTTGCCTACCTTACTGGTCCCGCGCGCACGGAGATCGCCGCCAAGATCGCGGCCGCGCGCGAGGAGGGCGACCTGCGTGAGAACGGCGGGTACCACGCGGCCAAGGAGGAGCAGGGCAAGCAGGAGCTCCGCGTGCGCCAGCTGACTCAGCTCCTTGAGACCGCCCAGGTCAAGCCGCCGGCCGATGACGGTATCGTCGCGCCGGGCATGGTCGTCACGATCGCCTTCGACGGTGACGAGGACGACACTCTGACCTTCCTGCTGGCCTCGCGCGAGTACGCCAGCTCCAAGATCGAGACCTACTCGCCGCAGTCCCCGCTGGGCATCGGCGTGATCGGCCACAAGGTCGGCGAGGACGCGGAGTACGAGCTGCCGAACGGCAAGATCGCCTCGGTGAGGATCCTCAAGGCCGATCCGTACGAGGGCTGAGCCCACGCGCACCCGCCCTTCTTGCGGTGAGCCCCCGGCGCTGTGTCCGTGCGCCGGGGGCTTCCTCATGCTCCGGCCGGTCTGCCGGTTCCCCCGTCGTCGCTGTCGTTCACGCCGCGGCCGAGCGGTACTTGCGTACCGCCAGCGTCCGGAACACCACGAGAATCAGCACGGACCACAGCAACGATGCCCACACCGGGTGCTGCATGGGCCAGGCGTCGGGCACCGGATAGCCCGCCGGGAGGTTGCCGAAGAGCTGGCGGCAGGCCTGCACGGTGGCGCTGAACGGGTTCCAGTTCGCGATGGTCTGCAAGAACGAGGGCATGTTCTCCGCCGGTACGAACGCGTTCGAGATGAACGTCAGCGGGAACAGCCAGATCAGGCCGCCGGAGGTGGCCGCCTCGGGGGTGCGTACGGACAGGCCGATCAGCGCACCGATCCATGAGAACGCATAGCCGAGCAGGAGCAGCAGGCCGAATCCGGCCAGTACCTTGCCGAAGTTCTCGTGCGTGCGCCAGCCGACCAGGACGGCGACGACCGCGAGGACCACCAGGGTCAGGGCCGTCTGCACCAGGTCGGCGAAGGTACGGCCGGTGAGGACCGCGCCACGGGCCATGGGCAGCGAGCGGAACCGGTCGATGAGGCCCTTGTGCATGTCGTCGGCGATGCCCGCGCCGGCTCCGGCGGTGGCGAACGTGACGGTCTGTGCGAAGATGCCCGCCATCAGGAACTCTCGGTACCCGGAGGCGTTGAGACCCGCACCCGGGACGTTGATCGATCCGCCGAACACATAGCTGAACAGCACCACGAACATAATGGGCTGGATCAGCCCGAAGATGACCATCTCGGGGATTCGGGTCATGCGAATCACATTCCGCCGGGCGATGACCAGCGAGTCCCGGAGGGACTGCGTCACGGCGTTGCCGGGCGGCTCGATCCGCGCACTGTCGGTGACGGCACTCACTTGACGGTCTCCTTCTCGATCCGGCGGTCTCTGACGTCGGCGCCCTTCGCGCCGTTCTCCTCGTCCGTGGCCTCGGCCACATGGCCCGTGAGGGACAGGAACACGTCGTCGAGGGTCGGGCGGCGCAGTCCGATGTCGTCGATCTCGATCCCGCGGGCGTCCAGCTCGCGGATGATCTCGGCCAGCAGCTTGGCACCGCCGGTGACCGGCACGGTCAGCTTGCGGGTGTGCTCCTCGACGGCGGTGTCGCCCTTGCCGAAGCCGCGCAGCACCTCGCAGGCGGTGGAGATGTGCTCGCGGTCGTGCACGACGACCTCGACGCGCTCGCCGCCGGTGCGGGCCTTGAGCTGGTCGGAAGTGCCGCGGGCGATGACCCGGCCGTGGTCGACGACCGCTATCTCGTGCGCCAGGTGGTCGGCCTCTTCCAGGTACTGGGTGGTCAGCAGCAGGGTCGTACCACCGGAGACGAGCTGCTTGATGACGTCCCACAGCTGTTGGCGGTTGCGCGGGTCGAGGCCGGTCGTCGGCTCGTCCATGAACATCACCGGCGGGGAGACGACGAGCGCCGCCGCCAGGTCGAGCCGGCGGCGCATGCCTCCGGAGTAGGTCTTCGCGGGCCGGTCGGCGGCGTCGGCGAGGTTGAACTGCTCCAGCAGCTCAGCCGCCCGGGTCTTCGCCGCGCCGGCCCGCATCTGGTAGAGCCGGCCGACCATCTGGAGGTTCTCACGGCCGGTCAGATATTCGTCGACCGCGGCGAACTGGCCGGACAGGCCGATGGAACGCCGCACTTCGTTGGGGTGTTCGAGCACGTCGAGGCCGGCGACAACGGCCTTGCCGCTGTCGGGCCGCAGCAGGGTGGTCAGACAGCGGACGGTGGTGGTCTTGCCCGCGCCGTTCGGCCCGAGAAGTCCGAGCACCGTGCCCTCGGGGACATCGAGGTCGACGCCGTCCAGAGCCCTTACGTCGCCGAAGGTCTTCACCAGTCCTTCGGCATAGATGGCGCCTGGCATATGAAATCTCCACGTCGTCAGGGATTGCCGGAAAAGCCTAGAGAGGCAGGTCTTGTTTCGCTGGGAATTTCGCCTGCGCAGCGTTCGCGCTCATCCGTGCGGCACGAGACACACTGTAACGCGACATATCGCGTCTCTCAACGGATTTGCTCGAACGAGTGACAGGGAGTGAGTCGAAAGGCCGGTGACCTGGGCGTTCCACCGCCCGCCGGATCAGTCGATGACCGTGTAGCCGGCGTTCCGCAGGGCCTGGCCGACCTCGGCGCAGTGCGCCGGGCCCTTCGTCTCCAGGTGCAGCTCCACCTCCGCCTCCGTGAGCCCGAGCCGTGGATCGGTCCGTACGTGACTCACATCGAGGACGTTAGCGTCGACCACTGACAACACCCCCAGAAGCGTGGCGAGCGCGCCCGGCCGGTCCGTCAGCCGCAGCCGAACGGCCAGGTAGCGGCCCTGCGCGGCCATGCCGTGCCGCAGCACCCGCTGCAGCAGCACCGGATCGACGTTGCCGCCGGACAGCACCGCCACCACCGGACCCGCGATGTCGCCCGCGCCGCCCAGCAGCGCGGCGACCGGACTCGCACCGGCCGGCTCGACGACCAGCTTGGCCCGCTCCAGGCACAGCAGCAGCGCGGCGGACAACTCGTCCTCGGTGACCGTGCGCACCTCGTCCACCAGCTCGCCGACGATCGCGAACGGCACGTCACCCGGCCGCCCGACCTTGATGCCGTCGGCCATCGTCACCGGGTTCTCGATCGCCACCGGCCGCCCCGCAGCCAGCGACGGCGGGTACGCCGCCGAACCCGCCGCCTGCACGCCGACGATCCGCACGTCCGGCCGCAGCGACTTCACCGCGACCGCGATACCGGCCGCGAGTCCGCCGCCGCCGATGCCGACGACGATCGTGCGCACCCCCGGGCACTGCTCCAGGATCTCCAGGCCGACCGTGCCCTGGCCCGCGATGACGTCGGGGTGGTCGAACGGATGAATGAACATCGCACCGGTCCGGGCCGCGTACTCCTGGGCGGCGGCCAGCGTCTCGTCGACCACCTGGCCGTGCAGGCGCACCTCGGCGCCGTAGTCCCGGGTGGCGCTGATCTTCGGCAGCGGGGCGCCCTTCGGCATGAACACCGTGGCGTGCACCCCGAGCAGTGACGAGGCCAGCGCGACGCCCTGCGCGTGGTTGCCGGCGCTCGCGGCCACCACCCCCGCGGCGCGCTCCTCGGGCAGCAGCCCGGCGATCCGGACGTAGGCGCCGCGCAGCTTGAACGACCCCGTGCGCTGCAGGTTCTCGCACTTGAGGTGCACCGGCGCGCCCACCAGCTGGGACAGGTGCCTGCTGCCCTCCATCGCGGTCACCCGCGCCACCCCCGAGAGCATCTTCTGCGCGCCGCGTACGTCGTCGAGGGTGACGGGCCGAAGCAGCCCGGCCGTGCTGTAGCTCATGCCTCAAGTCTCGCAGTTCACGCCCACCGGGCGCGGTTGCGACCAACCTCCGGGACCGGTTTGCGCAGCGTCGGTACGCCCTGCCCCACAGCCGCGTACTCTGTCCCCCAACCCAAGCAGCCCTTCAGAAGTGAGCCCCCCGCCATGCCCACAACTCCCGACATGTCGACGGACATGACGACCGCCGGTGACACCGGTCTCCTCGACTCCCTCCAACACGAGGTGGCGGTCTTCGCCCGCCGTGCCGAACAGACCCGGCTCGGCGGGGTCGGGCAGGTGCGCAACTCCATGGACCGCGCCGCCTACCTGCTGCTCAACCGCCTCGACAAAGAGGGCCCGATGGGCGTCAAGGCGCTCGCCGCGAGCATGGGCATCGACTCCTCCACCGTCACCCGCCAGGTGGCACCGCTCGTCGACACCGGGCTCGTCAAGCGCACCTCCCACCCCGAGGACGGGCGGGCCGTGGTGCTGCAGCTGTCGCCGCGCGGGCTGGCGCGGCTGGAGGAGGTCCGCTCCTCCCGACGGCAGTTGATGGCCGAGCTGACCCAGGACTGGGAGCCGGGGGAGCGCGAGACCTTCTGCTCGCTGCTGACCCGCTTCAACCACGCCCTCTCCGCCCGCCAGGCCTCCCACGGCGCACCGCAGACGGACACGCCGTCGGCGTCCTGAACGCCTTCCGCCGCCCCGGGTCCGCCGCCGGCGCCCCGAAGCAGGTACTGAGCCCTCTGCGCGGCTCTTGACCGACGGGCTGCCGCTGCCCTCATATGAGACCGGACCTGTACGCGGTTCCGCATGCCGTGCGAGAACAGCCGTACAAGAACAGCCGAACGGGAACAGTCGTACGAGAACGGGTCCCGCTGTCACGGTCGCCCTTGGGGGGAGGCGCGGTGCGAGAACGGCAGGCGTCCCGAGGCGCTCGCCGCGTCCGGGAGTTCGAGGTGTTCGTCGCGGGCGCGGCCGGGCGGCTGCTGCATGCCGCCACGCTGCTCACCGCGGAGGCCCCGGACGACAACCCGCGCGCTCGACGCCTGCTGACCCTCGCCCTGGCGCACACGTACGCGTGCTGGGACCGGCCGCGTGGCGAGGACCCGTACGACCGCGCTCGCCGGCACCTGGTCACCCGCTTCGCCCGCGAGGCGTGGCATCGGCACGGAGGCCCGGGCCGCGCCCGCCGGCAGTCTCCCGGCACGACGGCCGCCCTCACCCCGCAGGAGCGGCTGGTCGTCGTCCTCAGACTGTACGACGGGATGGCCGAGGAGCAGGCGGCGGCCCTGCTCGGGCTGCCCGCGGACCGCGTCCGCGTCCTCTGCGACCGCGCGGTCGTCGCGCTCACCCGCCCGCCCGGCACCGGCGGTACGCGGCCCCGGGGTGACGCCGTCGTGAGCGCCGTGAGCCCACGACCGGACGAGGGGAGGCGGCGGTGAACCGGACCGAGCGTGAGGCCGCCGCACGGCGGATCCTGGAGCAGCGACCGCCGCGGGTGCCGACGGAGCTGTACGACGACGTGGTGCACCGCGGGGAGCGCGTGCTGCGCCGCCGGACAGCCGTCCGCCGGGCGCTGTGGCTGGTGCTGCTCGCGGTGACCGTGGCCCTCGCCGTGTGGGTGCTGACGGTCCGGCCGTGGGTGGAGCCGCCGTCGCAGACGACTCCACCCGTGAGCGGCTGGTGATCGTCAGCCGAGGGCCTGCTGCAGGTCCTCGAGCAGGTCGTCGACGTTCTCGATGCCCACCGACAGACGGACCAGGTCCCCGGGGACCTCCAGTGCGGAGCCCGCCGCGGAGGCGTGCGTCATCCGCCCGGGGTGCTCGATCAGGGACTCGACACCGCCGAGGGACTCGCCGAGCGTGAACACCTTGGCGCGGTTGCAGACCTCGACGGCCGCCTCCTCGCCGCCCCGCACCCGGAAGGAGACCATGCCGCCGAACGCCTTCATCTGCTTGGCGGCCACCTCGTGACCGGGGTGCTCCGGCAGCCCCGGGTACAGAACCTGCGTCACGCGCGCGTGCCGGGACAGCATCTCGGCGACCTTGGTGGCGTTCTCGCTGTGCCGGTCCATGCGCACCGCGAGCGTCTTGGCGCCACGCAGCACCAGCCAGGAGTCGAACGGACCCGCGACGGCGCCCATGGCGTTCTGGTGGTACGCCAGTTCCTCGCCCAGTGCCGCGTCGCCGGCGATCAGCGCGCCGCCGACGACGTCCGAGTGGCCGCCCATGTACTTGGTCAGCGAGTGCACGACCACGTCCGCGCCGAGCGCGAGCGGCTGCTGCAGGTACGGCGTGGCGAAGGTGTTGTCGACGACGAGCCTCGCGCCCGCGTCCCGGGTGATCTGGGCGACGGCGGCGATGTCGGTGATGCCGAGCAGCGGGTTGGAGGGGGTCTCCACCCACACGGCCTTGGTCTTCGGGGTGATCGCGGCCCGTACGGCGGCCGGGTCGCTGGTGTCCGCCACCGACCACTCCACACCCCAGCGGGAGACGACCTTGTCGAAGAGGCGGAACGTACCGCCGTAGGCGTCGTTGGGGATGACGACGTGGTCGCCGGGGCTGAGCAGCGTACGCAGCAGGCAGTCCTCGGCAGCCAGTCCGGACGCGAACGCGAGGCCGCGGCGGCCGCCCTCCAGGGCGGCGAGGTTCTCTTCCAGTGCGGTCCTGGTCGGGTTGGCGCTGCGGCTGTACTCGTAGCCGCCGCGCAGGCCGCCCACGCCGTCCTGCTTGTAGGTCGAGACCTGGTAAATGGGCGGGACGACCGCCCCCGTGAGGGGGTCGGCGGTGTTGCCCGCATGGATCGCGAGCGTCTCGAAGTGCTGACTGATCTGCCTGTCACTCATGGGCCCGAGGGTAGTGCGCCCGCGGGAGTGGTGGCGGACGGCACGGCCCGACGGCCCCGTGCCGGACGGCGCGACTCGACGGTCCCGTGCCGGACGACAGGGCCCTCCTCGCCCTCGCTCGACCGGGTTGTCCACAGGCCGGTGGAACGGGTTGGCCAATTGTCGGCGCCGTCTGGTTCGCTTGAGGCATGGAGATTCTCTGGGTCCTGATGGCACTGGTCATGCTGGGCTTCGTGCTGATTCCGTACCTGCGGCGCAGGCGCGGTGCCATCGAGCAGGTTCCCGCGGGGCACCCGGACGCCGCGGACCCGGCGAACTACGGATTCCTGCGGCAGGAAGAGCTCGACGTCCGCCTGCCCGGACCCGACCAGGACCTGCTGGACGTCCTGGACCTGGTGCAGCGGACCCAGGACCATCGGGCGGCCTCCCAGCTCCTCGCGGGCACGGAGAAGGAGGACGAACAGCGCTGGCAGCGCGTGCAGGCCTTCGCCGGCGCCGCCTCGCTGGAGCTGCAGCAGCGGCCGGGCGGGGTCGGCGAGACGCCGGGCGGGCAGTGGCTGCGGGTGTGGCGGGCCGAGGCGCCCAAGGACCCGGGCGGCGCGGCGGTGCACGCCGAGTTCCTGGTGCAGCAGGCGTGGCGCACGGCGACGCCGGGCACGGACGAGTTCCGGATCATCATGGAGGAGGCCAGGGAGGCGTGCGGCCAGGCCGCGCTGCTGGCCCCGGGCGACCCGATCCCCTGCATCGTCGAACTGTCGGTGGCGCGCGGCCTGGCCTACTCGCAGCCGGAGTTCGAGAAGCTGTGGCTGAAGATCCTCGACCGCGCGCCGAACCACATGGGGGCGCACCTGGCGGCCCTGCACTACTGGTGCGAGAAGTGGCACGGCTCGCGCGAGCTGGCGATGTCGTTCGCCGAGGCCGCGGCCGCCCGCGCGCCCCAGGGCTCGCTGCTGGCGGCCCTGCCGCTCTTCGCGGTCTTCGAGCACCTGCCCGAGGTGAACCTGGTCCGGGGCTTCTACCAGAGCGAGGTCGTGACCAAGGCGGTCCACGGCGCGCTCTTCGCGGTGCACGCGGCCCGCTCCGACGACCCGATGCAGGCCCACGTCCGCCATCTGCTGCTCTTCTTCCTCGTCCGCTGCGAGCGCTGGGCGGAGGCCATGAACCAGCTGATACACATCGACGGCCACGTGGGCGCCCTGCCGTGGACGCTGTCCGCCGACCCGGCGGCGGAGTTCGCCGTCTACCGCGCCCTGGCGGTGGCGGGCTACGAGGCGAACGGCGGCAGCCCGGCGACGCTGCTGCGCTGACAAGCCCCGCCCCGCCCGGCCGGGGCTCCGCCGCGAAGCCCCTGCGCGCCCGGCCGCCGGCCCGGGGCCGGAATTGCCCTCCGACCTGCGGTCGGGCATACTCCGCCTACTCCGCTTGCTGCGTCTTCCCCCCACACACGCACCACCGCGCGGTCACCTCCCAGCGGCCGCCGCTCCGCCATGTCCGCTTTCACAGGCCCTGTGGGGGGATCCGCCCGATGGGCGCAACTCCGCGCGCGCTGCGCGCCGTCGCACTGCTGCTCGGCTTCCATGCGCTGAACCTCGTCCTGCTCGCGGCACTGGCCGCCCTCGACGCGGCGGCGCTGCGCTGGGCGCCCGGCCCGGTCGCCGGCAAGATCGTGGTCGTCTCGGTCCTGCTGGCCATCCCGGTCGTACGCGGCATGTTCATGCTCCGCACGCCGAAGGACGAGGACGTGGCGGGCCTGCCCGTCACCGAGGCCGACGAACCCCGGCTGTGGGCGCTGGTACGGGAGCTCGCGGACACCGCCGGCACCCGCGCCCCCGACCGGATCGTCCTCACCGGCGACGTCAACGCGGGCGTCACCGAACGGCCACGGCTCCTCGGCCTGCTCCCCGGCCCACGCCGCCTCCACCTCGGCATACCGCTCATGACCGGGCTGAGCGAGGCCCAGCTGCGCGCCGTGCTCGCCCACGAGTACGGCCACTTCACCGGCGGCGACACCCGGCTGTCCGCCGTCGTCGTCCGGGGCCGGACGCAGATCGAACGGGTCATCGGACAGCTCCACGCCAAGGCCGGCCACACGGCGGCCAAGGAGCGCGCCCGCCAGGAGAAGGCCGCTGCCAAGGCCGCCGCCAAGGGCAGGGAGGCCAAGGAGATCGACACGTCCGGGGCCGGGCTGACGTACCGGGCGATGGCCCGGATCTACACGCTGTACGGCAACTTCTACCTGCGGGCCTCACTGACGACGGCCCGCGACCAGGAGTACGCGGCGGACCTGGCCGCCGCCCGGATCGCAGGCCGCGACGCGACCTCGTCGGCGCTGCGCGAGATCCCGGCCCTCGCCACCGCGCACGACTTCTACCTCGAGTGCTACGCCACGCTCGGCGTGCGGGCGCGGCTGATGCCGCCGCGCGGCGAGTTCTTCGGCGGCTTCGGCCGGATGCTGAGCGCCCGCGCGCTGGAACTCGTACAGCTGCGCACGCAGTTGCCGGACGAGCCCGCATCCCCGTACGACTCGCACCCGCCGATCGCCGAACGCGTCCGCCGGATCGAGGCCCTGCCCGCCGACGGACGCACCGAGGAGGCCAAGGGCGGCGCGCTCGACCTGCTCACCGACTCGGAGCGGACCCTGACGGCACTGGAGGACGTGGTCCTGACGGAGGAGGCACGGACGTTCCGCCGTACCGCCGACTGGGACGAACTGCTGGACGCCGCGATGGCCGCCGCCCTCACCTCCCTCGACACTCCCCTGCACCGGGCTCTGGCCTTCTACACCAAGGACCGGCCGACCCTGCCCGGACTGCTGACGGTGATCGACGACGGGCAGCTGTGGCGGCTGGCACAGCGGCTGCCGCTGTCCGACGAGGCGGCGGCCGCCAAGGGCCGCGCCTTCCGCGAGTTCGTCCGCCCGGTGATGCGTGACTCGCTGCGGAGCATGGCGCTGGCCGAGTTCAGCGCGCACTCGCTGGTGCGCTGGGAGTTCTCCTGGGAGCGGGCGGCGACCCCGCACCTTCCCGGATCCACCGCCGACGGCGGCGAGGACACGGAGGCCGGTGCCGTGCTCGACGCGGCCGTGGACGCCGCGCTCGCCGACCGCCCCGACACCGGGCCGCTGCGCGCGCTGCTGCCTCCGGCGCGGACCGCCTGAGCTTTCCGTTGCCACCCGGCCTCCCCCGACGACCGAGAAACGGACTCGCACCCTGATGACTGTCCTGCTGTGGATCCTGGGCATCCTGGCCATCCCCACCTTGCTCTTCGTCCTGTGGCTGGCCTGGGTCTTCGTGAAGGAATACGTGAAGGAGTCCCGTTCGCCGAGTGCCGAGGGCAACTCGGAGGCCGCCGAGAAGTTCGGTCTGCTCCCCCCGGAGCGGCAGAACACCGACCACGCGGCCCCGCTGCCCGCCGACTGGGCGGCCGCGCTGAGCGCGGTGCGCGGCGGGGAGTGGCGGCCCGCCGCCGACGTACTGCGCGGCATCGGCCGCGACTGGGAGCGCCGGTCCGCCGCCGCGTACCTGCTGGCCGAGCACGCGGCCGAGGACGACACCTGGCTGCTCGGCTGGGAGACCGAGCACCCCGACGACCCGGACGCCGCCCTGGTCAGGGCCCGCAGCACCGTCATCCTCGCCTGGGAGATACGGGGCGCCCAGCGGGCCAACCACACGACCCGGGAACAGTTCGAGGGCTTCCACCGGATGCTGGCACGCTCCCGCGAGGAGATAGCGCGGGCCGCCGCCCTGAACCCCGACGACCCCACCCCGTACATCACGGAGATCTGGGTCGCGCTCGGCCTCGGCTACCCGAACTCCGAGATGGACAAGTTGTGGGCGGACATCACCGCTCGTGCTCCGCACCACTACGAGGCCCACTTCTCGGCGTTGCAGTACTGGTGTGCGAAGTGGCGCGGCTCGGAGCGGCTGGCCACCGAGTTCGCCGAGCGGGCGGCGGCCGACGCGCCGCTGGGCAGCCTGCTCACGGCCCTGCCGCTCATCGCCCACTACGAGCACGACGAGTCGGAGGACAGCGCCGTCGACCGCACGCCCGAGATGGTGGCCCGGGTCGACGCCGCCCTCGCCGACGCGGCAGCGGCCGATCCGGCGCATCCGCGGCTGCCGGAGCTGCGGCACCTGCTGGCGTACTACCTGTCGCTCCAGGACCGGGACGAGGCGGCGCTCGAGCAGTTCAAGCTGGTCGACGGGTACGTGAACGCGCTGCCGTGGCGCTACCGGGGCGACATGGCCGAGTACTACTGCGGCGTCCGCGACGCCTCGGCCGCGGCGGTGGCCGCAGCCGCCGGGCCGAACGCGTGAGCGCTGGAATTCCGGCGGCACCGGGATCGTTCTCCTGAGTGCCGTCGCCCGCGCACCGCGAGCGGCGGAACCGACGGGCCCGTTGTGACGGGCGGGCCCGCCCCAGACCGACAGGGAGACCCTCATGCTCTTCGGCCGAACGCCGCAGCTGCCCACCCCCGAGCAGGCGCTCAAGGGCCGGTCCACGCCTGCGTTCGAGGTCCCCGACCGCCACACCGTCCTCGGCAACCCCCTCCTCGGCCCCTACCCCGAGGGCCTGGAGATCGCCGACTTCGGCCTGGGCTGCTTCTGGGGCGCCGAACGCAAGTTCTGGCAGCTCCCGGCGGGCGTGTGGACCACCCTGGTCGGCTACCAGGGCGGCTACACCGAGAACCCCACGTACGAGGAGGTCTGCTCGGGCCTGACCGGTCACACTGAGGCGGTCCGTGTGGTCTACGACCCGAAGGTCATCTCCTACGACCGTCTCCTGAAGACCTTCTGGGAGTCCCACAACCCCACCCAGGGCTTCCGCCAGGGCAACGACGTCGGCACCCAGTACCGCTCCGCGATCTACACCCACACCCCCGCCCAGGCCGCCGCCGCGGAAGCGTCCCGCGAGGCCTACCAGAAGGTCCTCACCGCAGCCGGCCACGGCACGATCACCACAGAGATCCTCCCGGCCGACGGCCGCCCCTTCCACCCGGCGGAGGCGTACCACCAGCAGTACCTCGACAAGAACCCGAACGGGTACTGCGGACTGGGCGGGACGGGGGTCGAGCTGGGTGACCCCTTCGAGACGAACTGGGGAGCGTCCTGCCCGACAGGTATCGCGCCGGCTCCGGAGGCGAAGGACGGGTAGGCGGTTGCGCGAAGCCCGTGGTCGGGTTTGCAGAGTGGACCGTCGGCTATCCGTCGTGATTGACGGGAGGAGATGACCGGGGGGCATGCCTGGGCGGTATTGCTGCGTCGGCCCCCACCATGCGGAGTCGACCATGCGGCACGAGGTGCTACCGGTCAGCGGTCGCACTCCACCACCACATTCACCGTCCTTCTCAGACATGTGTCCAGGGCATCTCGGTGGGTCCCCGACCACGTATGGCAAGGTATGCCGACGACTCACGCCGGCCGGGCCCCGCGCGGGACTCCGGCCTGGCTGTTTCCGGGTACGGGGACCCTGAGGCGCCAGAAGAGCCGGACAGCCGCATGCCACACGGAACGGTCCCGTACGGTTCTCACCCGATCTCTCATCTCAGGAGTACGCCCGTGAACGGAAAGCGCCGCAGACTTCTCTTGGCCGCCGTCGACCCCATGCTCGAGTCCGGGGAGCAGGTTGAGGTGACAACCATCGTCAACCTGACGTCCGTCACCGTGCGCCGGACGACAGCGTTCGCAGCAGCCTCGGCGCTCCTGAGCGGCGGCGCAATGGCCGTGATCCCGGCGCCGACCCCCATGTACTTGGCGATGACCGACCGCCGCATCTTCATCTTCCGGGCGAACCCGACGTTCGCCCGGCCGGAAGAACACCTGATGACGATCCCGCGCGCCGGTCTCGTCCGCTCGGAGATCAAAGAGCGGGTACTCAACTCGTCCTTCGTCATCTCCTCGGCGGACAGCGAGCAAGGCTTGAGGATCGTCTTCCCGCTGGTCGGCCGCAAGGAGCGAAACGAAATAGCGGCCGCCCTGCCTCTGGCCGACTGACGACCCAGGACCGAGGAGGGGCCGCGACGACGGGGCCGACTGAGGTCAGCGCCATGGGCTCTGTACCCAATCCCCACCGAGGGCGGGTCACATGACAACACAGCCTCGGCGGGACGGGGGTCTCCTGCCCGGTCGGGGTCGCGAAGTTCGCGGAAGAGTGAGTGACTCGCTTCCGGGAGATCAGGTGGTACGGCTTGATCTCCCGGATCCGCCGGCAGAGATCCGACGGCGCCCGGGCGCCTACGGCCTGGGCGACTCCTTCCGGTCCTACGCGACCTGTCCCAACGGCTACCACGAGGGCAGCGGGCGAACGGCGCTCGCGGGCTTCCGCGAACGGCTCGCCGAAGAGCTGGGCCACGGCACCAACCTCATCCGGGAAGCACTCGCCCTCCGCCTCGTGCTGCCGGCGGTCGGCACATCGCGCTTGCGGTCGCTGACCGCAGACGAAGACGCTGCCGCAGCAACCGGGCTCTTCAAGCCGGTCGGGCAGTTCCGTGAGTCCCGGACGCCGAGCGATCAAGCACGGGCGTACAGCCCGACGTGCATCGCTCCGGCGCGCGAAGTCACCAGCGACTAGTCCGCCCGGGCGGCCGCGAGGTGGGCGTCCACGGCGACGACACCGTCGATGCCCTGGCACAGGCCCACGACCACCGGGACAAGACGCGGTTCCGGAACGTGACCCCGCAGGGTGACGGCACCGTCCCGGACCTCGACCTCGACGGTGCCCTCTTCCAGGCCGAGGATGTGCCCCAGGTGCCCCAGGACGTCCCGCTCGACCTCGCCGCGGATTTCGGCGTCGGAGCGGATGAAGGTGTTCAGCAGGTCGCTACGGCTGACGATGCCGGTCAGGAGCCCGTGGTCGCCGACGACCGGTAGTTGCTTGACGTGCCGCCTGCGGAGTTCCCGCGCGGCCCGGGGGATCGTCCAGTCGGCACGGGCGGTGAAGACAGGGCTGCTCATGAGCGCGCCCGCGGTCCGGGCCCGGGCCTTGCCCCACGCGCGCTCGTCGTTCCCGTCCTGCCCCTGCGGGTCGGGCATGCCGGTCTCGTGCCGCAGCACGTCGGACGCGGACACGACGCCGATGGGGGCACCCTCGTCATCGATGACCGGGGCCGCGGCGATGTCGTTCGCGTCCAGCAGGGAGGCGATCTCGCGGAACGGTGTGTCGGGGCGGAGGGCGATGACTTCTTCGGTCATCACGTCACCGACCGTGCGGCGGTGCATCATGGCATCGACCTCCTCCGCTTCGCGACGGCGCGGTACCCCGGCCCTCGCGGCCGCTCGTCCACGCCCGTCTCCCTACCCATGACAACACCGTGCCGCTCCGGCGACCAGTGACGTTCGACCTGGCGGGGAGGGCCGGCGGTCCCACAGCGGCGTCCAGCGAGCCGATCACCGCATGGCCGGCTCGCTTCGTCGAGCGCTGAGCATCCGACAGCGCGGGCCAGAACACCCATCCTGGCCGAGCGAGAGCAGTCACCAGCACTATCTCGACAAGAACCCGAACGGGTACTGCGGGCCTGGTCGGGACGGGTGTGTCCTGCCCGATCGGTGTTGCCCCCGCGGGGGGCTGACAGCTTCGGGAGCTTCAGAACCCGCGCGCAGGGGCCCGGAACGGGCCCCTGCTGAGCCGGACGCCGGGCTTTCACGCGCGTCGGCCCGGGAAAGGCCGACGGGACACGTCTGCCGGATTAGCGTCGACCGGCATGCGACGTGGGAGCACGGGAGGTGTCGCGGTGCCGCCGAGTGGGTCGCGGACCGGCGCGGCGACTCTGCCGGTCGTCCTCGGGCTCGCCCTCGCCTTCACGGTCACGGTCGTCGACCCGCTGGTGCTCAGCCTGAATCTGCCGCAGGTGAGCCGGGCCCTCCATGTGCCGCCGCAGGTCGTCGGGTTGCTGGGCGGAGCGGCGACGCTGGTGATGGCCGCCTCCGTCCTCGCCGCGGGCAGGCTCGGGGACACCGTCGGGCTCAAGCGGCTGCTGATGCTGGGACTGGTCGTCGTCACGGTCGTCGACCTGCTCTCCACGCTCTCCCCCAGCTATGGCTTCCTGCTGGCGATGCGCTTCCTGGACGGGCTGGGGATGACCGCGCTGCTGGGAGTGCCGCTGGCCCTGCTGAAGGTGTCCGTGGCGCCGGAGAAGCGGCCGGTGGCCATCGGCGTGCTGATGGCCGTCGACGTGATCCTGTGCGGGGTGATCCCGGCGTTCACGGGCTGGGCGGTGGCGGCCGTCGGCTGGCGGTTCCTGTTCCTGATCGCCCCGCTGCTGTGCCTGGTCTCGCTCTGGCTGGTCGCCCGGTACGTCCCGGAGTCACCCGTCCAGCCGGGCCGTCGCCTCGACGTGGCGGGTGTCGCTCTGATCGGGGTGACCCTGCTGGCCCTCGTCGTCGGCCTCGCCGCGGCGCAGAACGGTGTCCTCCGCCCCGAGACCTGGGTACCGCTGCTGATCAGCACGGTCGCCGTCGTGCTGTACGTGCTCCACGCCCGCCGCACTCCCGAACCCGCGTTGGACCTGGCGCTGTTCCGCAGCGCGCCGTTCAGCGTGGCCCTGGCGGCGACCCTCACGCTGAACTTCCTGATCGCCGGGCTCAGCATCGTCCTGGGGCAGTTCGGCAGCGTGGTGCTGGCGCTGTCCCCCGAGTCCATCGGCCTGCTGTACCTGCCCGGCACCCTGCTGATCGCCGGTGCCGTGATCCTGGCCGGACACCTGGTCGGGAAGTACACCCCGCGGCCGGTGATGGTCACCGGTCTGCTGGTGATGGCGGCAAGCGGGCTGTTGCTGGCGGGCACCGCCGGCCCCACGATGGCGGTGTGGCTGCTCGTGCCGGCCACCTGGCTGTGCAACCTCGGGTCGGTGGTCGCTTCCACATCGGTGTCCGAGACGGTCCTCTCCCAGGCGCCGCCCGGGCATTCCGGCACGATGGCCTCCACACAGATGGCCTTCGCGGTGACCGGCTCCGCGTTCGGGCCCACCGTCTACCTTCTGCTGCTCAACTTCTTCTTCCAGCGGCAGTGGCTGGCGGACGCGGAGGCACGCGGGCTGTCGGTGGCCCGGGCCGCGCGGGCCGTGGATGCCGTGCGCAGCGGGATGGCGCAGAGCCCGGGCAGCACCGTGTACGACCCGAACCTGCTCCGTCAGGCTTCGGGGCTGAACCTCGGGCTGGACTTCACCGGCGGTCTGCGGCTCACCATGCTGATCGTCAGCATCCTGCCGCTCGTTGTGGCGGGAGCCGCCTTCGTGCTGATGCCCCGCCGCGTTCCACCGGAACAGGACCGGGCGGGAGCCTGCTGAGCCGACGTGAGATGGTGCGGCCCGTCCGCGGGCCGCCGACGGGTCGCCGACGGGCCGCATGACGTGCCGGGCTCGGCGGGACGGAGGTTTCGGTGAGCTACTTCCCCGGCTGGGTGAACGTGAGGATTCTCGGGGTCAGCAGCTTCGTGGAGTCCGGCCCGCGTTCGGTTCCCGGCTTGACGTAGTCACGCAGCGAGGCCATGAACATGCCGTGCAGGGCGGGGTCGCCCTTCGCGGAGGTGTCCGAGTGCGACGGCAGCATCCGAGTGGTGATCCCGGTGCAGTTCTTCGGCCAGCCGGGAAGGTCCCGGAGCACCGCGCAGTCCCGGGTGAAGTAGTGCACGAAGAACTTGCCGCTGTTCTTGACCGTGCTCGCATAGCCGTCCGCGGAACCTTTGAGGGTGGTGTTCAGGACGTTCGCCACGCCCTCCAGCAGTGAGGCGTCGTTGACGGACAGGGCGGTGTAGGTCGCGTTGCCGGTTTCGGTGGCGAGGGTGTCGACCACCGCGTAGACCTGTCCGGAGTCGAGCGGGAGCGGCCGTGCCAGGAAGTAGGCGGCGTCCTGCTGGTCGCCCAGGCAGTTCATGTTGATCTCGCGGCAGTACGGCCCGGTCCACCCGTAGTCCCGCACCGGGTCGACCATCAGGGAGGACGCCGGCGGCTGCTGCGTGCAGTCACTGGTCCGCAGACGCGCCGTACTGCTGACTCGGTCGCACACCGCGCTGACCAGGTTCTGCAGGTCACCTGCCAGGTGGGCCTCGTTGTTCGCCGTGCGCTTCGCGAAGGTCAGCGGTCCGTAGCGCTGGACGGGCCCCAGTGAGTCGGGGGCCCGTACGCGCATCACCGTCAGCGGAGGATTCTTCCGCCACTTGTCCGCGGCCTGCTCCTGGCCGGGGTCGGGGACGGCGTACCGGAACGCGGTGAAGAAGTCGATGGCGTCCTTGCCCATGCCGAGCGGTCCGATCGGGCCGTGGTCGTCGCGGGCGGGGATCTGCTCGGTGAAGATGTCCTTGCCGGGAACCCCCCGGGCCTGCAGGGCCCGGCGTACGGCGCGGTCGGTGGTGGCGCTGGCGGTGATGATGAAGTACCGGTTCTTCTCGAAGGAGTAGCCGGACTGCCGTTCCATGACGACGTTGTTGACGACGTCCCCGAGTGCGGACACGCTCTGGGTCCGCCCCGACCGCCGGCCGTCGGGTGGGATCGTGTCGAACAGGTACTGCATGGGGACAGGCCGGTCGGCCGTGTTCTCCCACTTGAGGCGGTCACTGTCCTTCCACTGCCCGTTCTGGCTGAATTCCCAGGTCTGCATGCCCATGTAGCGGCCCGGGGGCGGCATCTTCCCGTAGATCACGACCGCGTCCCGCGGATCGAGCCGGTAGGTCGTGGTGTAGCCGGGCCGTGTCTCGCCGGAAGCGTTCGCCGTTGCCGGGTCCACGTACTCGTCCGGCCAGGTCTTCACGGCGGGCACCACGTACGGGGCCGCGGGGTTGTTCAAGCTGCAGTTCTTCAGCAGGGGGTAGGTGTAGTTCTCGCAGTCCTGCTGGGTGTACAGCATCGGGTACCCCGGATTGACCCGGAACCCGCTCTTCCGCAGGTCGGCGACCAGCCCCTTGGTGATCGGATCGCCGGCCGTGTCCGCCCCGGCGCCGGCCTCGTGCCGGCCGCACCCGGCCATGACGAAAAGCATCACGCACGTCAGCGAACACCAGACTCTCGGCGCGACATGGCCCATGGTCGTCCCTCCTGGCCGATTCGATGCCCCGGGGGTGCCGCGCGGCCAGGTCGTACCGTGGTTCGCTTCCTCGGACCCCGACATCGGGAACTCTAAGTTCCGAAAGTGTCACCGTGTGTACACGGTCGGGGCAACCGCAGTGCGGCAGCCGGGCGAGGTTCCGCCCACGGCGGCCGGCGCCGGCCTGTACGCCGCCGGCCGGCCTCGGACGGCACCGGGACCCTTCAGGGAACACCTGGAGCTGAACCGAAGGCGGTCCGGCGTACACGGCGTGGACCGCTCGTACCGCGACCACGCGCTCCGCTCCGCTCCGTTCCGCTCCGCTTCGCGGAGCGATGCAGGGCGGGACTGCGTCTGTGCGGCTCCGGCGTCCCCCGGGGCCGACGGGCCGACAGACACCGCCCAGGTGCGGCGGACCGCCTCCGGGATCGGGTGGATCCTGGACGAAGCCCACGTCGCCATCGGCCTGCCGGCCCGGTGAGCACGGACTGGCGCTGGGAGTACGACCCCGACCACGACCACGTGGCGGGCGGCATCCCCGCTCACGTGGTGGCGGAGGTGGAACGCCTGGCCGGCCGACTCGTCGAGCTTGCCGGCACCGGCATCGACGCCAAAGACCTCGGCAACGGCCCCCGGCCGGACGGCCTGCGCCGCGGGGACGCCGTCGGCGGCCGGGAGAGGTCCGGCGGGGTTCGCCGTCCGGTGCCCCCGCGGGAGACAATGGGGCTCCCGGCCGGATGAGGTGGTGGCGATGCCCGCGTGGCATCTGCGGGACTATCACGACGACGATCTCGACCAGGCCATCCAGATCTGGGACCAGAGCCGCCGGGCCGACGAGGACCCGGTGTTTCCGGTCTCCGAGGTGATGGCCGCGGCCAAGGCCGGCCAGCCGGCGGTGGTCGCGGTGGTCGGCGACGAACTGGTGGGCATGGCCGTGGCCCAGGCGCACGGCAAGCGAGGGTGGGTCCTCCTGGTCGCGCTCGCCGCCCGCTGGCGTGAGCGCGGGATCGGCAGTGCTCTGCTCGGCGAGCTGGAACGGCGATTGCGGGCACTGGGCGTGCGCCACATCAGCGCGCTGCTGCCCGCGGGCGCCGCCGGGACGAAGGCTCTGGAGAACTCCGGCTACCGGCTGCGCGACGACCTGACCTACTACGAGAAGCTCGAACCGCCCGGAGCCGCCAACGCCGACGTTCTCGCGGCGCTGGGCGGTCGTATGCTGCCCGAGGGGCTCTGGGACGCCATGGCGGGCATGGAGCGGGAGAAGCACGTCGTCGAGCGCCGTGTCGTGCTGCCGCTGACGGAGCCGACGCTGGCCGACCGCTACGGTGTCGTACCGCCCAAGGCGATCATTCTGTTCGGCCCGCCCGGCACGGGGAAGACCAGTTTCGCCAAAGCGGTCGCCTCGCGGCTCGGCTGGCCGTTCGTGGAGCTCTTCCCGTCCCGGCTCGCGTCCGACACGAGCGAGGGGCTGGCCACGGCGCTGCGGGAGGCTTTCACGGAACTGACGGGACTGGACTCGGTGCTGCTCTTCATCGACGAGGTCGAGGAGATCGCCGGCGTACGGTCCGGGAAGGCGGTCGATCCCGGGCACGGGGTGACCAACGAACTGCTCAAACTCATCCCCGTCTTCCGCGAGCAGGACGCGCGGCTGCTGGCCTGCGCCACCAACTCGGTCCGCTCTCTGGACGCGGCCTTCCTGCGGCCGGGCCGGTTCGACTACGTCATCCCCATCGGACCTCCGGACCCGACCGCCCGTACGGCGATCTGGGCCCGTTACCTCAGGGACGCCGCCGACACGGTCGACCTCGGCCGGCTGGTCGCGGCCAGTGAGCTGTTCACACCGGCCGACATCGAGTTCGCGGCCCGCAAGGGCGCGCAGGCGGCGTTCGAACGTGAAGTCACGCACCGCCAGGGCAGGCCGGCCGCCACCGAGGACTACCTGACCGCCATCGCCGACACCCGGCCGACGTTGACCGCGCAGGCGATCGAGGAGTTCGCCGAGGACATCGAGAAGTACAGCCGGCTCTGAGCCGCTCCCGGCGCCTGGACGGCGTCGGCAGCCGCCGGGCCCACCCGGGCGGACACAGCACTCCTCGCTCTCGGCCCTGCGGCCGAGGTCGCCGAACCCCACGACGGCGATCTCCTCCTCGGCAGAGGCACCACGCCTGCCGACTGGCCGAGGCGTGGAACTCGACGCCGCATCAGTTTGGGGAGGCGGCCGATCCACCGGCACCGAGCCGCGTTGATGGGGACGGTGGCCTGTGCCTCCCCCGTACTCGACCGGCTGCACCGCCCGGCGGGAGGCGCTCTTTCGGGGGCTCGGGGCACCCACCCGGCTGAAAAGCGTGAGCATCCGGCGGGTGATTGTCCTTCGCGCGCTCACATGAGCGGCCTGTGAACACCGGCGGCCGAGATGCTCACGCTTTTCAGCAGGGGCATGTGCCTCCTGGCCGGCCAATTCGTCGACCCTGCGGTACGGGCACCGACTCAGCGGCCTTGGCAACGGTCCCCGACCGGGTGGTCTGCGCCGCATGGACGCCGTCGGCGGCTGGTTCTCCTTCCTCGTGGCACCGCACGGTCCGCTGATCACCAGTGCCCGAGCGGTCGTGGTCTCGGACCGCCCCTTCCCGCGGATCGGCCGGACCGGCGACGTCCGGCCGCAGGTCGTCCAGGGCCCACGGCTTGGGCAAGCAGGTCGTAGTACTCCCTGGGCCGGGCGTCGAAGTCCACCCACGCGGACAGCCCTGACGGACCGCTGTCCGGTCCCCGCAACAGGTCGACGGAGGCTTGGCGAAACCGCCGTGCGAAGCCTTCCCGTTCGGCCTCGGCCAGCAGCACGCGCAGTTCGGCCACGGCCTCCCGGGCGTTGTGACGCTCCTCCTTCCCCGCACGGAGCATCTGCTTCCAGCTGGATGCCGGTGCGGCGTCGGCCAGCAACGGATCCAGCCGCGCCATCAGTTCCCCGCCGGTCTCCGCCGTGTGCTGTACTCCTGGCCCGGCCTCCACCAACACCTGCAGGGCGACGACCAGTGCCGTGGCCCGCGGCTCGGGCCGCGTCGTATCGATCCGCACCGCCACGGCCTCGTGCACCTCGTCGGCGATCCGCCGTGCGGCGGCCATCACCCGCTCGGCCGCAGGCCGCCCCACATCGGGAATCTGCCCCAGACGCCACTCCCCGGTGTCCAGCACATCCCGTACGGTCCGGACCCCGCCTGTCTCCAACTCCCTGACCCGCGCCCGCGCTCCGGCCGTCTTCCGGAGCCGCGTGACGGGAATCCGGCTCAGCTCACCGTCCACCAGTTCCCGGTGCAGCGGGGCCCATGCCGTCCGTACCGCTTCCACGGCCTTCCTGTGGTCCTGGGCCACCAGCGCGGCGGCCTCCCGCAGCCGCATCGCCTCACGGACGACCTTCGGGGCCGCACCGCGCCCACGGTTCAGTGCGCTGATGATCCCGCGCAGTGCGCCGGTGTCCCCGCGCAGCGCATCGGTGTCCCCGCGCAGCGCGCCGGCGCTTCCGCCGACGAGGGCGACGATCGTCAGCAGCAGCCCGACCGCCACCAGCGTGTCGGAGAGGTCGATCTGCTTCTGACGGTCGCCGTCGTCCTCCTCCAGTGAGTACAGCTCGCCCTTGTCCGGGCCTTCGGAGATCACGAATCCGCTGTCCCAGCCGAAGCCGGGGTCCGTCTCGTAGTTCGGTGCCTTCAGGCGCCAACTCCGTCCGGCATCGCACAGGTACGGCGCTTCGCGCTCGCGGTGTTCGAAAGGATCCGTCCACCGGACCGTGCACCTGCCGTCGGGCTTCTCGTCGAGCACGGTCAGGTCGATCTGCCGGAGTTCAGGGTAATCCGGCGTGGCGATGTGCACGCCCAATGAGCACGCGACCAGCGTCAGGCCGCACATCAGCAGCCACCGGAAGAAATGCGTCTGCCGCATCCGGGGACCTCCCCCCTAGGAGCTCCTCCGCCGTACGTCCCGATCGGGACAGGCGCGGCACAGGCACCCACTCGAACCGTTGCTCACCATGATCGGCAAAGCAATGGTCCTTTGAACAGAGGGCCTGTGCTCGGGGCACGCGATGCGCGCTCGGATCGTGCCGCACCTGCGTACGCTGGGCTTCAAAGGCTCCGGTCAGCGGTACGCGCTGCCGCACGACAAGGCCTGGGCCCAGCTGGACTTCCAGAAGTCCCGGGGCAACGCCGCGAGAAGCGTGCGGTTCACCGTCAATCTCTCGGTGATCGGCAAGGCGGCCTGGGAACGCGCCCGCGAGGAGTCACCGTGGCTCCCGGTGCGCCCGAACCCGAACGCGCACTGCGGCGCCGGAGGCGAAATGGCCCGGATCGACACCTTGCTTCCTGCCGGGTCCGACGTCTGGTGGAGCTTCGGCACCGGGGACGTCTCCGTCGAGGAGCTGGCGGAACCCCATGCGACGGACGTCTGCACGGTGATCACCAACTACGCCGTGCCCTGCCTGAACCGCGGCCCGGCGGGCCTCTCGTAGCCGCACGCGCTGTGCGCCCGGGGCCTTGGTTCCCCGGAGCGTGGCCCGCACGGCTTCGGCGGGTGGGACGCAGGACCGTGTGGCGGGAAGCGGACGGCCCGCCGGAAGCAGGAGTGCTTCCGGCGGGCCGTC
>NZ_QFDQ01000016.1 GCF_003270085.1 Streptomyces triticisoli
GAACGACAGGCGGGCCCCTCGGGGCCCGCCTGTCGTTCTGCCCGTGCCGCCCGGGGTCCCCCTGCTCGAAGAGCTCGGGGGAGGCACGACTGCCCGCAGACCGGGCAGCGGGCAGCGCTACATCCGTCCCCGCTGGTCCCGCAGGTGCTGGGCCACCGGCTTCAGGGCCTTGTCCAGCTCCATCAGCGCCTCGGGATCCAGCAGGTCGATGAAATGCCTCCGCACGGACGCCACATGATGCGGCGCGACCTTCTGCATGGTCTCCATGCCGTGCTCGGTGAGGACCGCGTACAGCCCCCTGCGGTCGGACTCGCAGTGCTCACGGCGCACCAGGTTCGCGTTCTCCATACGCGTGATCTGGTGCGAGAGGCGGCTCTTGGACTGGAGGGTGGCGGACGCGAGGTCGCTCATCCGCATCCGTACGTCCTCCGACTCGGAGAGATTCACCAGGATCTCGTAGTCGTTCATTGTCAGGCCGAACGGCTGGAGGTCCTTTTCGAGCTGGTACGTCAACAGCCTGTTGACCTCCAGGTGGGTGCGCCAGGCGCACTGCTCCGCATCGGTCAGCCAGCGCGTGGCCGTCTCGGTCTCCATGAATGAAGTCTACCTAAGAAGTTGAAAGGCGAACTAGAAAGGGCGTTGTGACGGTGCGCACGCGTTCGAACCGTCACACTCCGCAGACTACCGCTCACAGCCCGAAGCGACGCGGGAGCCCTCCCGGCTGGCCGGGAAGGCCCTGTGTGCCGGCTTGCTGTCCGCCGGTTCTGGACACCCGTCCAGCTCCGGGTACCCCGGGCTCGTTCGGGAGCACCCCCGAGGCCTGCTCGGCCATGAGGGCCTCGCTCGACTGCAGCAGGACCGTTCCGGCCCCCACGAACTCGAACTGGTGCTCCTCCCCGGAGACCGGCCCGAGGCCCGTCATCGCACGTAGACCGCCCAGTACGCCGGTCAGGTACCCGTGGTCGTAGTGGTGGCACGGGGAGGGGCAGTCGGCCCACCCGACGAGCGCCTGCGGGTCCACCCGGATCGGGGGTTCCATGAACACCACCGGCCCGTTGGACGCGGCCACGAACTTCCCGGTTCCGATGAGTGTCAGAAAGCCCGGCACGATCGACTGTTTGAGTGCGAGAGTTGGCTGAAAAGCGAGCAGATTGCCGGAGCGAATGGTCAGATTGCCGTCGTCCAGGTCGAAGGAGTTGACATCGAAGGCCCGGTCGGCGAGCAGCATCCGCCCCGAACCCTCGGCCACCACCCAGTCGCTCGCGTGCAGAGGCGAATGAAACGCCGTGCGGACCAGGTGGTCCAGTCGCCCGTGCCCGATGCCGTTGAACTCGATCGCCCCGTAGTAGGCGATCATCTTCCCCTTCTGCAGGAACCACTGGCTCCCCTTGAGGTCCACGCAGAAGGTGTACGGGTTCACGTTGTCGTCGGCCGGCAGGGTCATCGGGTCATGGATCACGGGCCCGGCGCCGGGCGTTCCGTACGCGCTCACAGCTTCTCCTCCGAGGCCTGGACGTAGACCGTGCCGTTGCCGCTCAGCTCCAGCTGGAAGCCCTCCCCGGAGCCGCGCCCCACCATCTCGCGCCAGCCCAGCGCGGTGGACAGCTTGTTGCGGACGTCGCCGTGGTGGGCGACGTAGGCCTGTGGGTCGACATGCACCGGACGCTGCGGGGTGACCGGCAGCTCGAAGACGCCGCCGTGCGCCATCACGACCACCGACCCATGGCCCCTCAGCGTGGTCGTGAACAGCCCCTGACCCGTCACCTGGCCCCGCACCATGCCCATGACCCCGCCCTGCGAGCCCATGAACATCGTCCCCTGCTCGAGCGTGCCCTCGAAGGCCAGCAGCCGGTCCGCCTCCACGTACAGCGTGTCGCCCGTCAGGCTGATCACGTGCACATGATGGCCACCGTGCCCGAAGAAGACCGTGCCGCTGCCCTCCACGGTCATCAGCGGGGTGGCCTCGCCCGACACCCGGCGCCCGATCATCGACATCAGCCCGCCCTGACCGCCCTGGATGTTGGGCGTGAAGGAGACATCGCCCCGGTAGGCGAGCATCGCCCCGCGCTGGCTGAACAGCCGCTGCCCCGGCACGACCGTCGCCTCGACCATCCTGGAGTTGACCTCACGGAACGCCATCTCAAAGATCCCCCGCGATCGTGTTCCGCTCGCTCGGCTGCACGTACACCAGCCCGTCCCCCTCGAACCGGATCTGGAAGGCCTCCCCGCCGCCTTCCCCCAGAAAGGTGCGGAAGGTCACGCCGGACTGGAAGGACTGCCGCACGTTCCCCTGGTGCGCGATGTACGCCCCCGGATCGACGATCAGCGGATACTGCGGGCTCACCCGGAGCACCACCGCCGGCCCGTCCGACATGATCGCCGCCTGCCCGTGCCCCTCGACCGTGGTCGTGAACAGCCCGTTCCCCTGCGAGGCGCCGCGCAGCCCGGTGAACGTGGTCCCCGTCCTCAGCCCGGCGTCCGTCACGAGCAGATTGCTCGACTCGACGTACAGCTTGTCCCCGGACAGCCGCACGAGGTTGACCTCCGACGCCCGGTCGGCGAACCAGCAGGTCCCCTGCCCCCGCACCTCCATCACGGTCATCTGCTCACCGGTGAGCCGCCGGGTCACCATGCCGCGCAGCCCTTCGCCGCCCCCGGTCAGCCTCTTGAAGGACATCTGCCCGTCGTACGCGACCATCGAGCCGTTCTTCGCCTTCACGGCGTCCCCGGTCATGTCGACGGCGAGCACTCTGCTGCCTTGCAGTCGGAACATCGCCACGAAGTGACGGTAGCGGCGGACGGGGGAGGCGGACAGGGTCCGCGGGCGGAAAACACCCTGATCGCACCCTTAAGGGTCCGCCACGCCCACCCCCTCCCGGCCCCCGCCCGACGGTTTGCCACAATGGACGAACGCTTGTGCTCACATTCACAAGCAAAGCCGACCCGTCCTCCACCGAAGGTGATCCGTGGAACTCAAGACCGCCACCGCCCTCCGCCGCCTCCGCCTGGTCTCCGGCCCCGAGGCGGTCTCCTTCCTCCTGCTCCTGGTCTGCTCGGTCCTGAAGCGGACCACGGACTTCAACGCGGTGCCCGCGATGGGTGCGATCCACGGCATCCTGTTCATCCTGTACGTGGTCTTCTGGGCCGACGCGTGGAGCCGCGCGAAGTGGTCGTTCAAGACCGCCGCCCTCTACTTCGCCCTCTCGGTCCTGCCGGCCGGCGGCTTCTTCGCCGAGCGCAAGCTCAAGCGCGAGGCCGAGGACGCGGTGATCGCCTCCCGCGCCCGCAGCGAAGGAGTCGTGAACGCATGATCGTCGCCTTCTCCGTCACACCGCTGGGCGTCGGCGAGGACGTGGGGGAGTACGTCGCCGACGCCGTCCGGGTCGTCCGCGAGTCCGGCCTGCCCCACCGCACCGACGCGATGTTCACCTCCGTCGAGGGCGAGTGGGACGAGGTCATGGACGTCGTCAAACGCGCCGTGGCCGCGGTGGAGGCACGCGCACCGCGCGTCTCCCTGGTCCTCAAGGCGGACATCCGCCCCGGCGTGACGGACGGTCTCACCACCAAGGTGGAGACGGTCGAGAGGCACCTCGCGGAGTAGGCACCGGGCCCGAGCCGTACGGCCCCGCACCCGTGCGACGGCGGAAGGGGCCGCGGGGGTGCGTCCGTAGCCCGCCGCATACTTCGTCTCTGCCCAGTCCAGCCATGACAGCCCACAGCAGTACGCCCGTGCGCGGCGGGCTGGACGCACCGCGGCCCCGACCCCACAACGCACTGCGGGCGCACCAGCCCAAACCGCCGGAGGCACCCGCACCCCCGCGGCCCCGACCCCACAACGCACCGCAGGCGCACCGGCCCAAGCCACCGGAGGCACCCGCCGGACCGAAAGGCGAGACAGGGCTGACCAGGATATGACCGACGGGTAGGGTCTGGTGGCGTGCGGAAGCCCCTCAGTCTCCCCTTCGACCCCATCGCCCGCGCCGACGAGCTCTGGAAGCAGCGCTGGGGAAATGTGCCCTCCATGGCCGCGATCACCTCGATCATGCGTGCCCACCAGATCCTGCTGGCCGAGGTCGACGCGGCGGTCAAGCCGTACGGGCTGACGTTCGCGCGCTACGAGGCCCTGGTGCTGCTCACCTTCTCCAAGGCCGGCGAGCTGCCGATGTCCAAGATCGGCGAGCGGCTCATGGTGCACCCCACGTCCGTGACGAACACGGTGGACCGCCTGGTCAAGTCGGGTCTGGTGGCCAGGCGCCCCAACCCCAACGACGGGCGCGGCACGCTCGCCGTCATCACCGACAAGGGCCGCGAGGTGGTCGAGTCGGCCACCCGCGACCTGATGGCGATGGACTTCGGGCTTGGGGCCTACGACGCCGAGGAGTGCGCGGAGATCTTCGCGATGCTGCGTCCGCTGCGGATCGCCGCGCACGACTTCGAGGGTGACTGAGACGAGAGGCGACCCGGGGCAAGACCTCCCGGAACGGGCGGTTACGCTCGTCCCCATGAAACGAAGCGTGCTGACCCGCTACCGCGTCATGGCCTACGTCACTGGCGTGCTGCTGGTCCTGCTGGTTCTGGGCATGGTCGGCAAGTATCTGCTCGCCCTCGACGGCGCGGCGGACTTCACGCGCCTGGTGGGCATCGCCCACGGCTGGCTGTACGTCCTCTACCTGATTTTCGCCTTCGACCTGGGCTCCAAGGCGAAGTGGCCGGTCGCCAAGCAACTGTGGGTCCTGTTGGCGGGCACGGTTCCCACGGCGGCTTTCTTCGTCGAGCGCAGGATCACCCACGAGCTGGAGTCCAAGCTCGCGCAGGACGAGGCCCCCGCGGTCGCCGAGGCGTAACGGTCGACGAGGCGCAACCACACCGCCGTACGAACACCGTACGGCGGTGTGCCATCGACATTTACTAGGACGTCCTAGTAAATTCGAAGGTATGGACGCTGACGCCATCGAAGAGGGCCGCCACCGCTGGCAGGCCCGGTACGACGCCGCACGCAAGCGCGACGCGGACTTCACCACGCTCTCCGGCGACCCCGTGGAGCCGGTGTACGGACCCCGACCCGGGGACAGGTACGAGGGCTTCGAGCGGATCGGCTGGCCCGGGGAGTACCCCTTCACCCGCGGGCTGTACCCGACCGGCTACCGGGGACGCACCTGGACGATCCGGCAGTTCGCCGGGTTCGGCAACGCCGAGCAGACCAACGAGCGCTACAAGATGATCCTCGCCAACGGCGGAGGCGGCCTCTCGGTCGCCTTCGACATGCCGACGCTCATGGGCCGCGACTCCGACGACCCGCGCGCGCTGGGCGAGGTCGGCCACTGCGGGGTGGCGATCGACTCGGCCGCCGACATGGAGGTGCTGTTCAAGGACATCCCGCTCGGCGACGTCACCACCTCCATGACGATCAGCGGGCCGGCCGTCCCCGTCTTCTGCATGTACCTGGTCGCCGCCGAGCGCCAGGGCGTGGACGCCTCCGTCCTCAACGGCACGCTCCAGACGGACATCTTCAAGGAGTACATCGCCCAGAAGGAGTGGCTCTTCGAACCCGAGCCGCACCTGCGCCTCATCGGCGACCTGATGGAGTACTGCGCCTCCCGCATCCCCGCCTACAAGCCGCTGTCGGTCTCCGGCTACCACATCCGCGAGGCGGGGTCGACGGCCGCGCAGGAACTGGCGTACACGCTGGCGGACGGCTTCGGGTACGTCGAGCTGGGCCTGAGCCGCGGCCTGGACGTCGACGTCTTCGCACCCGGCTTGTCCTTCTTCTTCGACGCGCACCTCGACTTCTTCGAGGAGATCGCCAAGTTCCGCGCGGCACGCCGCATCTGGGCGCGGTGGATGCGGGACGTCTACGGCGCGAAGTCCGAGAAGGCGCAGTGGCTGCGCTTCCACACGCAGACCGCGGGGGTCTCACTGACCGCCCAGCAGCCGTACAACAACGTCGTCCGTACGGCGGTGGAGGCGCTCGCGGCGGTGCTCGGCGGCACCAACTCCCTGCACACCAACGCCCTCGACGAGACCCTCGCGCTGCCCAGCGAGCAGGCCGCGGAGATCGCGCTGCGCACGCAGCAGGTGCTGATGGAGGAGACCGGCGTCGCCAACGTCGCCGACCCGCTGGGCGGTTCGTGGTACGTCGAGCAGCTGACGGACCGGATCGAGGCGGACGCGGAGAAGATCTTCGAGCAGATCAAGGAGCGGGGGCTGCGGGCGCACCCCGACGGGCAGCACCCGATCGGGCCGATCACGTCCGGGATCCTGCGGGGGATCGAGGACGGGTGGTTCACCGGGGAGATCGCGGAGTCGGCGTTCCGGTACCAGCGGGCGCTGGAGAAGGGCGAGAAGAAGGTCGTCGGCGTGAACGTCCACACGGGCTCCGTGACCGGGGACCTGGAGATCCTGCGGGTGAGCCACGAGGTGGAGCGGGAGCAGGTCCGGGTGCTCTCCGAGCGGAGGACCGGGCGGGACGCCGCCGCCGTCCGCTCGGCGCTGGACGCCATGCTGGCGGCGGCGCGCAATGGCGACAACATGATCGAACCCATGCTGAACGCCGTCCGGGCCGAGGCGACGCTGGGCGAGATCTGCGACGCGCTACGGGAGGAGTGGGGGGTGTACACGGAGCCCGCGGGGTTCTGAGGCGCCGGAGTCGGGGTCGGCGCGGGTTCTTCTCGCCCCCGCCGCCCCTACCCGTCCCATCCCCAGGGGCTCCGCCCCTTCGACCCCGCCAGGGGGCTCCGCCCCCTGCACCCCCATCGGCCTGAACGGCCTCGCCCTCAAACTCCCCCGAGCTCTTCGAGCAGGGCGGGGCCCCCGAACGGGCTGTGTGTCGCCAGCCCCGTCAAAAGAATCCGTGTGAAGCCCCGCACCCACTCCTCGTCCGCCGGTTCCGCGCTGACCAGGGTGCGGTGGACCACCGCTCCCGCGACCATGTCGAAGATCAGGTCGGCTGTGCGGGCGGCTTCTTCCGGGCCCGGCTCCGGGGGGAGTTCGCCGCGGGACTGGGCGCGGGCCCGGCCCTCCAGGACCAGGCGTTTCTGGCGGTCGACGATGGAGGTGCGGATGCGGTCCCGCAGGGTCTCGTCGCGGGTGGCCTCGGCGACCACCGCCATCAGACCGCTCCTGGCCTCCGGGCGGGCCAGGAGCGCCGCGAACTGCAGGACCACGCCCTCGATGTCGGCGGCGAGACTGCCGTGGTCGGGGAGGCGGAGTTCGTCGAAGAGCTCGGCGACGGCGTCGACGACGAGTTCGTTCTTTCCGGCCCAGCGGCGGTACAGAGTCGTCTTGGCGACCCCTGCCCTGGTGGCCACGTCCCCCAGGGTGAGCCTGGACCAGCCCAGCTCGACCAGGGCCGCCCGGGTGGCGGCCAGGATCGCCGCGTCCGCGGCGGCGCTGCGCGGGCGGCCGGCGCGGGTGGGAGGGGTACGGCTCTGCATGCCCTGACCCTAACTGGCCGATGACTGGCCGATCCTGTGCGGTCGTGAGGGAGATCACCGGGGCGTGGTTCCGCGGAGGCGCTCGGCGCCATTACGCTACGGGTCGTAGCGAAAGCATGGGCGCGAGCCCGTGCCCGAGCGACGACCACGACGACCATCAGGCGCCCGGTGGGGACCCGGCGCCGCACCGTACACCGCTGTTTTCACTGTGCGCGCGGAACGGGGGAGGATAGACGCATGCAGCCACGGAACATGTCCATGAGCGGAGTCGTCGACCTCGCCGCGGTGAAGGCGGCCCAGGAGGCGAAGGCGAAGGCGGAGCAGGCGCGCGCGCAAGCGGCCAGGGAGGGTGGCGCGGGGGCGGTCTCCCCGGCCGATCTCGTCATCGACGTCGACGAGGCCACGTTCGAGCGCGACGTTCTGCAGCGCTCGGCCGAGGTGCCCGTCGTCCTCGACTTCTGGGCCGAGTGGTGCCAGCCCTGCAAGCAGCTGGGCCCGGTCCTGGAGCGGCTGGCCGCCGAGTACAACGGACGCTTCCTCCTCGCCAAGATCGATGTCGACGCCAACCAGCTGCTGATGCAGCAGTTCGGGATCCAGGGGATCCCCGCGGTCTTCGCGGTGGTCGCGGGCCAGGCCCTGCCCCTGTTCCAGGGGGCCGCGGACGAGACGCAGATCCGGCAGACGCTGGACCAGCTGGTGCAGGTCGCCGAGCAGCGCTTCGGGCTGACCGGCCTGACCGTCGACCCGGACGCCGAGCCGGGTGGCCAGGCGGCCCCGCAGGTCCCGGTCGGCCCGTACGACGCGCTGCTGAACGCGGCCGCGCAGGCCCTGGACGCCGGTGACCTGGGCGGCGCCGTCCAGGCGTACAAGAACGTACTGGCCGACGACCCGGGCCACCCGGAGGCCAAACTGGGCCTCGCCCAGGCCGAGTTGCTCCAGCGGGTGCAGGGTGCGGACCCGCAGCGGGTGCGCAAGGAGGCGGCCGAGAAGCCGGCCGATGTGCAGGCGCAGATCGCCGCCGCCGATCTGGATCTGGTGGGCGGGCACGTCGAGGACGCGTTCGGGCGGCTCGTCGAGGCCGTGCGGCGCACCGCCGGTGAGGACCGGGACGCGGCGCGGCTGAGGCTGCTGGAGCTCTTCGAGGTCGTGGGTGCCGAGGACCCGCGGGTGACGGCGGCGCGCCGGACGCTGGCGCGGGCGCTGTTCTGAGCCCGGGCCGGAACCCGGCTCAGGCTCCGGTACGGGCCAAGGCCCGTGCGCTGACCGGTCGTTAAACGCCAGGGCATGTGATGCCTGAGTGAAAGATTGGCCGACGAGGCCCCAGTGCGGCCGCGCTTTACCAAAACTTGGTAATCGCGGCCGCTGTTACTGGGAGTAAGTCGAGGGTGTTGTTCTGCCCGGATCTGTCCAAAGATCAATGATTTTGTTCTGCCCTGTATTGCGACCGAGTGTCGCCATCCGGGACCGGTGAGTCGCGTCCCGGTGATCCGGCCGTTACTAGCGAGTAACGAACCCCCTTGTGCGGGCGGCGAGAATGCACCACGATCGGCGACGCTCGGTCCATTCCCGTACCCCGGCAGCCGGCCGGGACACGGAGGGTCTGGGTCCCCACCGAGCAGAGGCGGCGGCAGTGGCGCCGTCCCTTGGGCAGGGGGGTCTTCGCCGGCCGGCGGAGCCTGCCCAGCAAGGTTGTGCGTGATGTGTGTCAGGCGCGACCAGTGGTTGTCGCTCGGGGGTGAACGCCGGTGATTCGGGCGCGGTTCGCGCCACCGAGCGCGGGCGCTCTCCTTCCCGAGGGCGTAGCACTTCTCCCATCCCTGCCCGGCCGAGCCGCCGACCGGCGGCGAGCCGAAGACAGGAGATGTACGTCCGAGAAGGAGGAAACATGAAGTCCCAAGTGCGTGGCGGGACCAGATGGAAGCGGTTCGCTGTGGTCATGGTGCCCAGCGTGGCCGCCACAGCAGCGATAGGCGTGGCCCTGGCGCAGGGTGCCCTCGCCGCGTCGTTCAGCGTGTCGGGTCAGTCGTTCAAGGTGACGGCCGACAGGCTGGAAGGCAAGGGGTTCGCCCAGTACGGCGCGATCGACTCGGGGAAGAGCCTCGACGGCAGCAAGGTCGAGCGTCACCCGGTCGCGGTCTCGGCGTTCAGAGAGGCCACGATCAACGGCATGTGCCAGTCGGTCCTCACCCCTACGCCCTTCGGCAACGTGAGCCTGATCCTGAAGGCGGGCGGTGACAAGAACAAGCCGGTCACGGCCGACAACCTCTACATCGACGTCGCCGACCTGCAGGCCGACGCCACGTTCAGCAACATCGACATCGGTGTTGCGGCCCAGGACGCCGGCAAGGGTCCGGGCATGAAGCCGGGCGAGGTCCAGCAGCAGAAGGCCAACCCCTTCGGGTTCGCCCAGCAGGCCGACACGGCCGTTCTGACCAACGTGAAGCAGACGGCGTGGGCGACCACCGCCGGAACCTTCAGGCTCAGCGGTCTGAAGATGTCGCTGACCATGGGCACCAAGGAGTGCTACTAGGCACCCGGTGACGGGCGGGGGAGCCGACGGCACCCCCGCCCGTTCCACCCTTCACCCGCTCCTTCACGCACCCCCCACACCACGAAGCACCACCCTCATCACAGCAACGCCGCACCAGGGAGCTGTTTTCCATGAGCGCCGAGACTCCTGCCGCACCCGGCCAGTTCATCCGCCGGAGGCTGCAGTTCCGCGCCTGGCGGGGCACCCGTCCGTTCTGGGCCGGGCTGCTCGTCCTGCTCGGTGGCTTTCCGATCATGTACTTCCCGTACGCCCAACTCAAGCTTGGTCACCTGACCCTGGCGATGGCGACCACCGCGGGAGCCGGCTCTCTGATCATCGGCGTGCTGCTCGTCGTCCTGGGCATCAGCCTCTGGTTCCAGAAGCACATCCGGGTCTTCGCGGGTGTCGCGGCGATCCTGCTGGCGCTGGTGTCCATCCCCGTGTCCAACTTCGGCGGCTTCGGCCTCGGCTTCCTGCCCGCGCTCATCGGCGGCGCGATGGCCGTGTCGTGGGCGGAGGGCGTGCCGCCCGTGCCGGAGGATGCCGAGGAGGCCGGCCCCGTTCAGGGCGCTGCCCCCGAGGCCGCGACCGAGACGGCGGTGGACGGGATGAGTGAGTCGAACGAGTCGAACGACCTGTCAGGAACGAGCCCGGCCAACGGGGCGAACGGGAGGCACAGTGCCGACTGACGAGGTGGCCCACGGGGCTGAGGCGGACGAGTCCCGTGAGAGAACCGGGCCCCGCCACGCGGCACCCAGGAAGCCGCTGTTCACCAGGTTCCACATGCCGGCCGGCAAGGCCATAGCCATGGCGGCCATGCCGACGGCGGTCCTCATGGGGATGGGGTTCACGTCGACGCTCGCCGTCGCCGACAACAACCCCTCGACGCCGTCCGCCAAGAGCCTGACGATCGACGAGTACAAGGACTGCGTCGCGGCGCTGGAGGACTCTGAGGACTCCAAGGACAAGGACGAGTCCTCGGCCTCGCCGACACCGTCCGCCTCCGCGAGCGCCGGTGACTCCGCCGAGGACGGCAAGGACGGCAACAAGGGCGACGGCGCGGAGCCGACCCCCTCGGAGACGTCCTCCGCGGACAAGAGCCCTTCGGGCACGCCCTCTTCGCCGGGTTCAGGTTCCGACGACAAGGCCGCGCCCAAGCCGCCCGCCACCGACCCGGAGAGCAAGCCGGGCGGCTCGGGTGCCGGTGACACCGTCACGCCGACCCCGTCGGAGTCCGCGAGCAGGAGCGGCGGTCTGCTGGAGACCGTCGGCGACACGCTCGGGGGCATCCTCACCGGCGGCAAGTCGGACTCCGAGGCGTCTCCGGCTTCCGAGGCCACGCCGTCCGACTCCGCCACGCCCTCGGCGGACGGGACGAAGGACGCCGCGGACAGTTCCCCCGGCTCCGCGGGCAAGGACGCGTCCGACACCGCCGAGGACACCACCGAGAAGGTCCCCGGCGCGGCCGAGGACACCGTGAAGGACACGACCGACACGGCGTCCGACGCGGCCGAGGAGGCCGGGACGGCCGCAGAGGAAGCGGCCGACGAGGCCACCGCCTCGCCGAGCCCGTCCGAGAGCGCCACCACGGACCCGGAGAACTGCCCGGTCGCCACCGACGCCGTGGGCGGCGTGGACAACACGGTGCTCCTGGCCGACGACCCCTGGTTCCTGGACGCCAGCTCGCTGACGCTGAAGGGCGCCGACTACAAGGGCATCGTCGAGGTCAGGACCGCCAACGGCACCGTGAAGAAGGTGCTGAAGTACGTCGTCTCCAGAGGCACGGACATCGGCGACCTGCACCAGACGGTGAAGGACAAGCAGTCCGGCAAGACCTACCACGTGCAGGCGGCCAGGCGCTCGGTGTCCACGATCACCGGCGGTGACACGGTGATGTACACCGAGAGCATCTCCGGCAACCTGTTCGGCCTGATCCCGGTCACGTTCAGCCCGGACAACCCGCCCCCGCTGAACATCCCGTTGATCCACTTCACCAAGGTCCACGTGGTCCAGGCAGCCCAGTTCGGCGGCAACCTGCACATCCCCGGCATGCACGTGTTCACCACCGGCTGAGCGTCCGCACCGGCCGTCCATCAGCCGCAACACGCCTGAGGGCGCCCCCGGTTCGCAGGGGGCGCCCACAGTGCCGCAGAAGACGGGGTCGGTCGCGGATCAGTCGCGGTCGCCGCTGCCCAGGTGGTGGACGCGGACCATGTTGGTGGTGCCGGGGACGCCGGGGGGCGAGCCGGCGGTGATGACGACCGTGTCGCCGGGGGCGAAGCGGCTGAGCTTGACCATCTCCTGGTCGACCAGCTCGACCATTTCGTCGGTGCTGTTGACGAACGGCACCACGTGCGGCTCCACGCCCCAGCTGAGAGCGAGCTGGTTGCGGGTGGACTCGTCGGTGGTGAACGCCAGGATCGGCTGGACCGCGCGGTAGCGGGAGAGCCGGCGGGCCGTGTCGCCGGACTGGGTGAAGGCCACCAGGCCCTTGCCGCCCAGGAAGTCGGCGATCTCGCAGGCGGCACGGGCCACCGAACCGCCCTGTGTACGCGGCTTCTTGCCCGGCACCAGCGGCTGCAGGCCCTTGGAGAGCAGCTCCTCCTCGGCGGCCCTGACGATCTTCGACATCGTCTTGACGGTCTCGACCGGATACGCGCCCACGCTCGACTCGGCCGACAGCATCACCGCGTCGGCGCCGTCCAGGATCGCGTTGGCCACGTCGGAGGCCTCGGCGCGGGTCGGGCGGGAGTTGGTGATCATCGACTCCATCATCTGGGTCGCCACGATCACCGGCTTGGCGTTGCGCCGGCACAGCTCGATCAGGCGCTTCTGCACCATCGGGACCTTCTCGAGCGGGTACTCGACGGCCAGGTCGCCGCGGGCCACCATCACGCCGTCGAACGCCATCACGACGTCCTGCATGTTCTGCACCGCCTGCGGCTTCTCCACCTTGGCGATGACGGGGACGCGGCGGCCCTCCTCGTCCATGACCCGGTGCACGTCGGCGACGTCCTTGGCGTCCCGGACGAAGGACAGGGCGACCATGTCGCAGCCCATGCGCAGGGCGAAGCGCAGGTCCTCGACGTCCTTCTCGGACAGCGCGGGCACGTTCACCGCGGCGCCGGGCAGGTTGATGCCCTTGTGGTCGGAGACGACGCCGCCCTCGATGACGATCGTCCGCACCCGCGGGCCCTCGACCTCCAGGACCTTCAGCTCGACGTTGCCGTCGTTGATGAGGACCTGGTCGCCGCGCGAGACGTCGCCCGGCAGTCCCTTGTACGTCGTGCCGCAGCTGTGCTTGTCGCCCGGGACGTCCTCGGTGGTGATGGTGAACTCGTCACCCCGCTCGAGCTCGACCGGACCCTCGGCGAAGGTCTCCAGGCGGATCTTCGGGCCCTGCAGGTCGGCGAGGACCGCGATGGCCCGGCCGGTCTCCTTGGCGGCGGCGCGGACGTGGTCGTACCGTCCCTGGTGCTCGGCGTGCGTGCCGTGGCTGAAGTTGAAACGGGCCACGTTCATGCCCGCTTCGATCAGGGCGACGAGCATCTCGTGGGAGTCGACCGCGGGGCCGAGCGTACAGACGATTTTCGAACGGCGCATGGGGCGATCCTATCGGTTTGTTTCGCTGCGGAATATTCCGCCTGGCGGAAGGTACAAATGTGCGGAGCCGCGCTCAGGCGCGCATTGAAAAGCCGGCCGTCGGCAGCCGTTGCCAGTCGCTGTCAGCCGTCGTTTCCCACCAGCGCGTAAGTCTGTGTCGCGATCTCCATTTCCTCGTCGGTCGGAACCACGGCCACGGCCACCCGCGCGTCCTCGGGCGAGATCAGCCGCGCCCCGCCGCTCCGTACGGCGTTGCGCTCGCCGTCCACCGCCAGGCCCAGCCCCTCCAGGCCCGCGACGGCGGCCTCGCGCACGAAGGCCGCGTTCTCGCCGACCCCGGCGGTGAAGGCGACCGCGTCCACCGTGCCGAGTACCGCGTAATAGGCGCCGATGTACTTCTTCAGCCGGTGGATGTAGATCTCGAACGCGAGCCGCGCCGCGTCGTCGCCCTCGTCCATCCGGCGCCGTATCTCCCGCATGTCGTTGTCGCCGCACAGACCGAACAGTCCGCTCCTCTTGTTGAGAAGAGTGTCGATCTCGTCCATGGACATTCCGGCAACGCGCCGCAAATGGAAGATGACGGCCGGGTCCAGGTCACCCGAACGCGTCCCCATCACCAGCCCCTCCAGCGGGGTGAGCCCCATGGAGGTGTCCACGCACCGGCCGCCCCGCACCGCCGAGGCGGACGCCCCGTTGCCCAGGTGCAGCACGATCACGTTGACGTCCTCCGGCGCCCTGCCCAGCAGCTCGGCCGTGGCCCGGGAGACGTACGCGTGCGAGGTGCCGTGGAAGCCGTAGCGGCGCACCCGGTACCGGTCCGCGACCTTTGGGTCGATCGCGTAGCGGGCCGCGGACTCCGGCATGGTGGTGTGGAACGCCGTGTCGAAGACGGCGACCTGCGGCAGGTCCGGGCGCAGCGCCATGGCCGTGCGGACACCGGTGAGGTTGGCCGGGTTGTGCAGGGGAGCCACCGGGATCAGCCGCTCGATCTCGGTGAGCACGGCGTCGTCGATGACGGTGGGCTCGGTGAAGAACATGCCGCCGTGCACCACCCGGTGCCCGATCGCGGCCAGCTCGGGGGAGTCCAGGCCGAGCCCGTCCCTGGCCAGCTCCTCGGCCACGGCCTTCAGGGCGGTGTCGTGGTCGGCGATCGGGCCGTGGTGGTCACGGGTGGCACCCGTGCCGACGAAGGTGTGCTGGAGGTGGGAGGTCTGCTCGCCGATGCGCTCGACCAGGCCGACGGCGAGCCGGCTCGCGTCGCGCATGTCGAGCAGTTGGTACTTCAGCGACGAGGATCCGGAGTTGAGGACGAGGACGCGGGTCGCGTGCACGATGTTCGAAAACTCTCTGTTCGGAGGTCAGCCGGCGGGCGACTGGTCCTGGGCCTGGATCGCGGTGATGGCGACGGTGTTGACGATGTCCTGGACCAGGGCGCCGCGCGAGAGGTCGTTGACCGGCTTGCGCAGACCCTGCAGGACCGGGCCGACCGCGATCGCGCCGGCCGAACGCTGCACGGCCTTGTAGGTGTTGTTGCCGGTGTTCAGGTCCGGGAAGATCAGCACGGTGGCCTGCCCGGCGACCTCCGAGCCCGGCAGCTTGGTCGCGGCCACCGACGGCTCCACGGCCGCGTCGTACTGGATCGGTCCCTCGATCAGCAGGTCCGGGCGGCGCAGCCGGACCAGCTCGGTCGCCTCGCGCACCTTGTCCACGTCGGCGCCCGAGCCGGAGGTGCCGGTGGAGTACGACAGCATGGCGATCCGCGGCTCCACGCCGAACCGGGCGGCGGTGGCCGCCGACTGGACGGCGATGTCGGCCAACTGCTCGGCGTTCGGGTCGGGGTTGACCGCGCAGTCGCCGTAGACGAGCACCTTGTCGGCCAGGCACATGAAGAACACCGACGACACGATCGATGCGTCCGCCCTGGTCTTGATGATCTCGAACGCGGGCCGGATGGTCGCGGCGGTGGAGTGCACCGAGCCCGACACCATGCCGTCGGCGAGGCCCTCCTGGACCATGAGGGTGCCGAAGTAGTTGACGTCCGAGACGACGTCGTACGCCAGCTCCACCGTGACGCCCCGGTGGGCGCGCAGCCGGGCGTACTGCGCGGCGAAGGCGTCCCGCAGCTCGGAGCGGGCCGGGTCGATCAGCTGTGCGTCACCGAGGTCGATACCGAGGTCGGCGGCCTTCTTGCGGATGGCGTCCACCGGCCCGAGCAGCGTCAGGTCGCACACGCCGCGGCGCAGCAGCACCTCCGCCGCGTGCAGCACGCGCTCCTCGGCGCCCTCCGGCAGGACCACACGGCGCTTGTCGGAGCGGGCCTGCTGGAGCAGCTTGTGCTCGAACATCATCGGGGTGATCCGGTCGCTGCTCGGCGCGGACACCCGCTTGTTGAGGTCGGCGACGTCGATGTACCGCTCGAACAGGCCGAGCGCGGTCTCCGCCTTGCGCGGGGTGGCCGCGGTCAGCTTGCCCTCCAGGGAGAACAGCCGCTCGGCGGTGGGGAAGCTGGTGCCGGCCACCGACACGACCGGGGTGCCCGGGGCGAGCCGGGCGGCGAGGGTGAGGATCTCCTGCCGCGGCGCCTCGCCGAGAGTGAGCAGTACGCCGGCTATCGGCGGGGTGCCGGCGCTGTGCGCGGCGAGCGAGCCGACGACCAGGTCGGCGCGGTCGCCGGGGGTGACGACCAGGCAGCCCGGGGTGAGGGCCTTGAGGAGGTTGGGCAGCATGGCGCCGCCGAACACGAAGTCGAGGGCGTCACGGGCGAGTCCCGCGTCGTCGCCGAGCAGGACCTTGCCGTCCAGGACCTGGGCGATCTGCGCGACCGTCGGCGCGGACAGGGCGGGCTCGTCGGGCACCACCCAGCAGGGCACCGGCAGCCGGCCGGCCAGCCGCTCGGCGATCAGGTCCCGGTCCTCGCGGGCCACCCGGTTGGTGACCATGGCGAGGACGTCGCAGCCCAGGCCGTCGTAGGCGCGGTAGGCGTTGAGGGTCTCGGCGAGCACGGACTCGGCGGTCTGTTTGCGGCCGCCCACGACCGGCAGCACGGAGGCGCCGAACTCGTTCGCCAGCCGGGCGTTGAGCGACAGTTCGTCGGGCAGCTGCGTCTCGGCGAAGTCGGTGCCGAGGACCAGGACGACCTCGTAGTCCCGGGCGACCAGGTGGAAGCGGTCGACGAGAGCGGAGACCAGCTCGTCCGTGCCCCGCACGGCCTGGAGCGTGTTCGCCTCGTGGTAGTCCATGCCGTAGACGGTCGCCGGGTCCTGGGGGAGCCGGTAGCGGGCGCGCAGCAGTTCGAAGAGGCGGTCCGGACCGTCGTGCACGAGAGGGCGGAAGACGCCCACCCGGTCGACCTGCCGGGTCAGCAGTTCCATGACTCCCAGCTCGACGATCTGCCGGCCGTCGCCGCGGTCGATGCCGGTCACGTACACGCTGCGGGTCACGCGGGCTCTCCGTTTCTTCGGGGGGCGTGGGTGGCGTCCTGCGAAAAACACCCACATGGGTGGGCGGAAGGAGGCGGAACCCTCTTGACACTACCCCGGCCGACAGATAAGGCGCCCATCAGGACGATGCCACCTCCGGGGCATGAAACAATCGGACAGGATCACCGGTGTCAACAGCGAGCAGGAGACACAGCACGATGCGTATCGGAGTTCTCACGGCAGGCGGCGACTGTCCGGGACTGAACGCGGTGATCCGGTCGGTTGTGCACCGAGCGGTCACGACGTACGGCGACGAGGTCATCGGCTTCGAGGACGGCTATGCCGGTCTGCTCGACGGCCGCTACCGGCCCCTGGACCTCAACGCGGTGGGCGGCATCCTGGCCCGCGGCGGCACCATCCTCGGCTCCTCCCGGCTGGAGCGCGACCGGCTCCGCGAGGCGTGCGAGAACGCCTCCGACATGATCCACCGGTTCGGCATCGACGCGCTCATCCCGATCGGCGGCGAGGGCACGCTGACGGCGGCGCGGATGCTGTCGGACGCGGGGCTGCCGGTGGTGGGCGTACCGAAGACGATCGACAACGACATCTCCTCCACCGACCGCACCTTCGGCTTCGACACGGCCGTCGGCGTGGCCACGGAGGCGATGGACCGCCTCAAGACCACCGCCGAGTCCCACCAGCGCGTGATGGTGGTCGAGGTCATGGGCCGCCACGCGGGCTGGATCGCGCTGGAGTCCGGCATGGCGGCCGGCGCCCACGGAATATGCCTGCCCGAGCGCCCCTTCGACCCGGCCGGCCTGGTCAAGATGATCGAGGAACGCTTCGCCCGCGGCAAGAAGTTCGCCGTGATCTGCGTCGCCGAGGGCGCCCACCCGGCCGAGGGCACCATGGACTACGGCAAGGGCGAGATCGACCAGTACGGCCACGAGCGCTTCCAGGGCATCGGCACGGCACTGGCGTACGAGCTGGAGAAGCGGCTCGGCAAGGAGTCCAAGCCGGTCATCCTCGGCCACGTCCAGCGCGGCGGCGTCCCCACGGCCTACGACCGCGTCCTCGCCACCCGCTTCGGCTGGCACGCGGTGGAGGCCGCACACCGCGGCGAGTTCGGCCACATGACCGCACTGCGCGGCACCGACATCGTGATGGTCCCGCTCGCCGATGCGGTCACCGAACTGAAGACGGTCCCCAAGGACCGTATGGACGAGGCGGAGTCGGTGTACTGACCCGCACCTCACCAAGTGCAGGATTTGGGCCAGGCAGCAGGGACAGAACCGCAGGTCGCGTCTCCCCGTCGTGGCCCGAATCCCGCACTTGTCCCCGGAGGGCCCGCGGAAGTCATGACACCGACCCGAGAAGCGGGCGGCCCCACGTCCCCTCCAAACCGACGGCCGGGGCAAGCAGTTCCCTCAGCGTTCCCTCCCGGGTCCCCTCATCCACCGGTAGACCAGCTCCGGTCTGCCCACCTGGCCGTACAGGGGGCTGCGGTCGGCTCGGCCCGCGTCGACCAGGTGCTCCAGGTAGCGCCGGGCCGTGATGCGGGAGATTCCGACCGCCTCGCCGACCCCGGCCGCGGTGAGGCCCTCCTCCGCCTCCCGCAGCACGCCCGTGACCCGTTCCAGGGTCGGCGCGCTCAGCCCCTTGGGGAGGGTGGCCGGGCTCGGGGCGCGCAGCGTCGCGAGGGCCCGGTCGACCTCCGCCTGCCCGCCGGCCTCTCCGGCCGCCGCGCGGAACTCGGCGTACCGCACCAGCCGGTCCCGGAGCGTGGCGAAGGTGAACGGTTTCAGCACGTACTGGACCACGCCCAGCGAGACCCCTTCGCGCACCACCGCCAGGTCCCGCGCCGAGGTCACCGCGACCACGTCCGCGTGATGGCCGGCGGCCCGCAGGGAACGGGCCAGTCGCAGACCGTGCACGTCCGGCAGGTGCAGGTCGAGCAGGAGCAGGTCCACCGGGGTGCGGTCCAGCATCCGCCGGGCCTCCGCGCCCGTGTGCGCCTTGCCGACCGCGACGAACCCCGGCACCCGGCCGACGTACATCACGTGCGCGTCCGCCGCGACCGGGTCGTCCTCGACCACCAGGACGCGAATGCGCTGTTCGCTCGTCATGCCCCCTGCCCTGCCGTCCGCCACGTCTCGCCTCCGGACACGTGCCCTGCGCCCCCGTCCCCCAACGGCAGCCGCGCCTCGAACACCGCGCCGCCCTCCTCGGCCTCCGTCACCGTCAACGTCCCCTCGTGCCGCTGCACAGCCTGCCGTACGAGCGCCAGGCCCAGCCCCCGCCCGCCGGACCCCGTCGGCTTGGTGGAGAAGCCGCGCTGGAACACCAGGTCCGCGTGGGCCGGATCCACCCCCGGCCCGGTGTCCGTCACCCGAAGCACGAGCTCCGTACCCTCCGCGCACGCTGTCACCGTCACCGTCACCCGCGCCCGCGGGCTGCCCTGCGCCGCGTCCACCGCGTTGTCGATGAGGTTGCCGAGCATCGTCACCAGGTCCCGGGGCGGCAGGCCCCGCGGGAGCAGCCCGTCGTCCAGGCCGCTGTCCTCGGACACCACCAGCTCCACCCCCCGCTCGTTGGCCTGCGCGGTCTTGCCGAGCAGCAGCGCGGCCAGCACCGGCTCGCTCACCGCCGAGACCACCCGGTCGGTCAGAGCCTGGGCCAGCTCCAGCTCCGCCGTGGCGAACTCCACGGCCTCCTCCGCCCGCCCCAGCTCGATCAGCGACACCACCGTGTGCAGACGGTTCGCGGCCTCGTGGGCCTGCGAGCGCAGCGCCTGCGTGAAGCCGCGCTCGGAGTCCAACTCGCCTGTCAACGACTGCAATTCGGTGACATCCCGCAGGGTCACCACCGTGCCCCGGCGCTGCCCGCCCGACACGGGCGAGGTGTTGACCACCAGCACCCGCGACGCGGTCAGGTGCACCTCGTCCACCCGCGGCTCGCAGGCCAGCAACGCACTTGTCAGCGGAGCCGGCAGACCCAGGTCCGCCACCGACCGCCCCACGACATCCTCCCTGCCCCCCCACCCCCAGCAACTCCCGCCCCCCGTCATTGATCAACGCCACCCGGTGCTGCGCGTCCAGCATCAGCAGCCCCTCACGCACCGCGTGCAGCGCGGCCTGGTGGTAGTCGTACATGCGGCTGAGCTCGGCGGCGTTCATGCCGTGGGTGTGCCGGCGCAGTTGGGCGTTGATCACGTACGTACCGACGGCGCCGAGCGCGAGCACCCCGGCGGCGACCGAGAACAGCGCGGCGACCTGCTCCCGCATCCGCTCGCTGATCGCCTCCACCTTGATGCCGGCGCTGACCAGCCCGATCACGCGCCCGCCCTCCTCGACGGGCGTGACCGCGCGGACGGACGGGCCGAGGGTGCCCGTGTAGGTCTCGGTGAAGGTCTCGCCGCGCTGGGCGCGGGCGATGTTGCCGAGGAAGGGCCTGCCGATCTGGTCCGGGTCCGGGTGCGTCCAGCGGATGCCCCCGGGAGTCATGATCGTGACGAAGTCGACCTCGGTGTCCTTCTGCACCCTCAGCGCGTACGGCTGGAGCTCCGCCGTGGGGTCGGGGGAGTGGATGGCCGCCCGCACCGACGGCGCGTCGGCGATCGAGCGGGCCACCGCGGTGGCCTGACGGCGGGCCGCCTCCTCGGCCTGGTCCTGATCATTGACGTACGTGAACAGCGCGTATCCGGCCACGACGAGCGCGAGCAGCACCGCCTGCATCGCGAACAGCTGACCCGCCAGGCTGCGAGGTCTCGGAAGGGCGGGTATGCGCATGCCGCAAGTCTGCCTCTCTGTTCTGGCCTGATCTGTCCGGCGTGAACTCAATGAACGGAAGGGTGACCGCCCTCACACGGCGGGAGATAGTCACGGCATTCCCCGAAACCCCGGACGTGAGCCGCACGCCGGTGATGCCGACGACGTCGTCAAGGAGGGCCGCCGTGAGCAGCGCAGCCGATACGGCACCTGCCGCACCCGCAGCCAAGCGGGACCGCACCCACTATCTGTACATAGCCGTGATCGCCGCGGCGGTCCTGGGAATCGGAGTCGGGTTCGCCGCGCCGGAACTCGCCAAGGAGCTCAAGCCGCTCGGCACCGGTTTCGTGAACCTGATCAAGATGATGATCTCGCCGATCATCTTCTGCACGATCGTGCTCGGCGTCGGTTCGGTGCGCAAGGCCGCCAAGGTCGGCAAGGTCGGCGGGCTCGCGCTCTGCTACTTCATCGCGATGTCGTTCGTCGCGCTGGCCATCGGACTCGTGGTCGGCAACATCATCCACCCGGGCGGTGGCATGCACCTGACCGAGGCGGTGAAGGGCGTCGGCCAGGCGCAGGCCCAGGCCGGGGGCGAGGGCCCGGTCGACTTCGTGCTCGGCGTCATCCCGACCACGCTGGTGTCGGCGTTCACCCAGGGTCAGGTGCTGCAGACCCTGCTGGTCGCCCTGTTCGTCGGGTTCGGGCTGCAGACCATGGGCCGCAGGGGCGAGCCGATCCTGCGCGGGGTGGAGCACATCCAGCGGCTGGTCTTCCGCGTCCTCGCCATGATCATGTGGGCCGCCCCCATCGGCGCCTTCGGCGCCATCGCCGCCGTCGTCGGCGAGACGGGGATCGACGCCCTGAAGGCACTCGCCACGATCATGCTCGGCTTCTACGTCACCTGTCTGCTGTTCGTGTTCCTGGTGCTGGGCGCGCTGACCCGGCTCGTGACCGGTGTCAACATCCTCCAGCTGCTGAAGTACCTGGGCCGTGAGTTCCTGCTGATCGTGTCCACCTCGTCGTCCGAGTCCGCGCTGCCCCGGCTGATCGCCAAGATGGAGCACCTGGGCGTGAGCCGTCCGGTCGTCGGCATCACCGTGCCGACCGGTTACTCCTTCAACCTCGACGGCACGATGATCTACCTGACCATGGCCTCGCTGTTCATCGCCGACGCGATGGGCCAGCCGCTGTCCGTCGGCCAGCAGATCACCCTGCTGCTGTTCATGATGATCGCCTCGAAGGGCGCGGCCGGTGTCACCGGCGCGGGTCTGGCCACCCTCGCCGGTGCCCTGCAGTCCCACAAGCCCGCCCTGGTCGACGGTGTCGGCCTGATCGTCGGCATCGACCGCTTCATGAGCGAGGCCCGCGCGCTGACCAACTTCGCGGGCAACGCGGTCGCCACCCTGCTGATCGGCACCTGGACCGGGGAGGTCGACAAGGACCGGGTGCGGCGGGTGCTCGCCGGCGAGCTGCCCTTCGACGAGAAGACCCTGCTCGACGACTCCGACGACTCCGACGACTCCGACGACTCCGACGGCACCGGCACCCCGGCCGAGCTGCCTGATCAGCACGAGAAGGAACTCGCCAAGGCCTGACTCCGGGCCCTTCGCTCCGGACGCCCGGCCCCGCCTGAACCCGGGCCGGGCGCCCGGCACCCGAAGAAGCCGCCGAGCGGCCGGGTCCTCCCCCTACGGGCCCGGCCGCTCGGCCCTTTCGTTTCCCAGGGAGAGGCACCTGTTGACCTCAAGCTCACTTGAGGGAGGACGCTCGGGTCATGACCACACAGACGGATCACACGGAGATCACCCTGCTCGTCGACCGGTTCTTCCGGGCCTTGGACGACCGCGAGTTCCAGGGGAACCGGGCCGAGCGCTTCCTGACCGAGGACGCGCGCATGGAGACCCCGCTGGGTACGTTCGAGGGGGCCGATGCCCTCCGCGGAACCGAGGAGGCACTCGGGCGTTATGAGCGTACGCAGCACATCGCCTCCGGAGTGCTCGTGGAAACCGCCGAGGGCGGAGACGAAGCCACCGCCACCTGGAACGCGTTGATGACGCACGTGCACGGGGACGCGACGCGGCAGATGTACGGAGCCGACGCCGACCCGCTCTTCACGGTCGGCGGTCGCTTCGACGCCGGCCTCGTCCGGACCACCGACGGCTGGCGTTTCCGCCGTGTCGCGGTCCACCCGATCTGGACGCAGGGGCGGCCACCGGTGGGCGTGGGCGACGCGTAGAGCTGTCGGACGCGCCGCGACCCGCCTTGTCGTGCATCGAAAAAACCCCCGGGCAATTGCGTCCGGGGGATTCTCTTGCGTATATTCGATGGTTCGTGACTTCAGGTAAAAATGGTCACGAAGAAGTTCAGTAGTCACAGTGTATGTGGGCGGGAGTCGAATTGTCAAACACCGATTTCTCAGACGGTGAATTGCGGCAGGAACAGGAATTCATCGACGGGCTGTACGCGCGCGTGGACGCGCTGCGCGGTGATGCCGAGGACTCCGTCGCGGACGCGCTCGCGCAGGGCGACACGCCCATGCAGGCCAGGCTGGAGCGGGACATCCTCGTCGCCGAGCGGTCGGGGCTGCTGGCCGCGCTGAACGCCGTGGACGGCTCGCTCTGCTTCGGCCGGATCGACCTCGCGAACGGCGACAGTCACCACATCGGCCGTATCGGCCTGCGCGCCGACGACGCCGACCGCACGCCGATCCTGATCGACTGGCGGGCCGACGTCGCCCGTCCGTTCTACCTGGCCACCGGCCACACCCCGATGGGCCTGCGCCGCCGTCGGCACATCTCCACCGAGGGCCGCCGGGTCAGCGCCCTGCACGACGAGATCCTCGACCTCGGCGACACCACCCGCACCGGCCACGAGGACCCGACCGGCGACGCGGTGCTGCTCGCCGCGCTCAACTCCGCGCGCACCGGCCGGATGGGCGACATCGTGCGGACCATCCAGGCAGACCAGGACCGCATCATCCGCGCGCCGCACCGCGGGGTGCTCGTGGTCGAGGGCGGACCGGGCACCGGCAAGACCGCCGTCGCCCTGCACCGGGCCGCGTACCTGCTGTACGAGCACCGCGAACTGCTCGCCAGGCGCGCCGTCCTCATCGTCGGCCCCAACCCCGCCTTCCTCGGCTACATCGGCGAGGTGCTGCCCTCCCTCGGCGAGACCGGCGTGCTGCTGGCGACCGTCGGCGAGCTGTTCCCCGGTGTGAAGGCGACGGCCACCGACACCCCCGAGGCCGCCGCCGTCAAGGGCCGCGCCGACATGGCCGACGTGCTCGCCGCCGTCGTACGGGACCGGCAGGCGCTGCCCGACCCGGTCGTCGCCATCGAGCACGACCGCGAGGTCCTGATGCTCGACGACGACCTGGTGAACGTCGCCCGCGAGCGCACCCGCGCCGCGAAGCTGCCGCACAACGTGGCCCGCGAGCACTTCGAGGGCCACATCCTCAACACGCTCACCGACATGGTCGCCGAGCGCATCGGCACCGACCCCTACGACGGCTCCAACCTCCTCGACGCGAGCGACATCACCCAGATCCGCGACGAACTCGCCGGGAACCCCGAGGTCTGGTCGGCCATCGACCAGCTGTGGCCGCGGCTGACCCCGCAGCGGCTGGTCGCGGACTTCCTGGCCGACCCGGAGGGATACGTCGGCGACGAGGACGCGGCCTCGATCCGCCGCCCGGTGACCCGGGTCTGGACCGTGGCGGACGTTCCCCTCCTCGACGAGGCCGCCGAACTGCTCGGCGAGGACGACCGCCTGGTCCGTGCCCATGCCGAGCGTGAGCGCGAGACCCAGGTCGCCTACGCCCAGGGTGTGCTGGACGTGTCGTACGCGTCCCGGACCTACGAGTTCGAGGACAAGGACGACGAGGACAGCGAGGTTCTGTCCGCTCACGACATCATCGACGCCGAGCGGTTCGCCGAGCGGCAGGAGGAGGAGGACCACCGCAGCGCCGCCGAGCGCGCGGCGGCCGACCGCACCTGGGCGTTCGGGCACATCATCGTCGACGAGGCGCAGGAGCTGTCGCCGATGGCGTGGCGGCTGCTGATGCGGCGCAGCCCCACCCGCTCCATGACCCTGGTCGGCGACCCCGCGCAGACCTCGGAGGCGGGCGGTGTCGGCGCCTGGGCGGACATCCTCCAGCCGTACGTCGAGGACCGCTGGGAGCACACCCGCCTCGGCGTCAACTACCGCACCCCCGCCGAGATCATGGACGTCGCGGCGGCCGTGGTGCGGGCGGAGAACCCCGACTTCCAGCCGCCCGGTTCGGTCCGCTCGACCGGCGTACGGCCCTGGGCGCGCGCCACCGACGACCTGCCCGGCGCGGTGGAGAAGGCCGTCGCCGAACTCACCCCGTCCGAGGGCCGGCTCGCGGTGATCGCCCCGCGCGACCTGCACCGCCGCCTGGCCGCCCGGCTGGACGGCGTCACGGCCGGCGCCGAGCCCGACCTCGCCCGGTCGGTCGTCCTGCTCGACCCGCGCCAGGCCAAGGGCCTGGAGTTCGACTCCGTCCTGGTGGTCGAACCGGGCCGCTACGGCACGAGCGACCTGTACGTGGCCCTGACCCGGGCCACGCAGAGGCTCGGTGTCGTGCACACCGGTGAGCTGCCGAAGGCCCTGGCGGACGCCCTCGCCTGAGCGGTCCGGTCAGGCCGGCCGCAGCCACACCGTCGACAGGGGCGGCAGCGTCAGGCGGACGCTCGCCGGGCGGCCGTGCCGCCCCTGCGGCTCCGGCTTGACCGGGTCCGGGTGGACGACGCCGCTGCCGCCGTAGCGGGCCGCGTCGGTGTTGAGGACCTCCGCCCAGGCGGGCACGTCGTCGGGGACGCCGACGCGGTAGTCGGGGCGGACGACCGGAGCGAAGTGGGACACCGCGAGCAGCGGGGTGCCGTCGGCGTCGTAGCGCAGGAAGGCGAGGACGTTGTCGTCCGCCGCGTCCCCGGTGACCCACTGGAAGCCGTCCGGGTGGACGTCCCGCGCCCACAGGGCGGGGGTGGCGCGGTAGACGGCGTTGAGGTCGCGGACCAGGTCCCGCACGCCCCGGTGGTCGGCCTCCGCGCCGTACGCCGGGTCGAGCAGCCACCAGTCCGGGCCGCGGACCTCGGACCACTCCGAGCCCTGCGCGAACTCCTGCCCCATGAAGAGCAGTTGCTTGCCGGGGTGGGACCACATGAAGCCCAGGTAGGCGCGCAGGTTGGCGCGCTGCTGCCACCAGTCGCCGGGCATCTTCGACACCAGCGAGCCCTTGCCGTGCACCACCTCGTCGTGGGAGATCGGCAGCACGTAGTTCTCGCTGTAGGCGTACACCATCGAGAACGTCATCTCGCCGTGGTGGTACGTGCGGTGGACGGGATCGTGGCTCATGTACTGCAGCGAGTCGTGCATCCAGCCCATGTTCCACTTCAGTCCGAAGCCCAGGCCGCCGAAACCGCTCGGGCCCCGGTGGTGGGTGGCCCGGGTGACCCCGTCCCAGGCCGTCGACTCCTCGGCGATGGTCACCACACCCGGCACCCTGCGGTACACGGTCGCGTTCATCTCCTGCAGGAACGCCACCGCGTCCAGGTTCTCCCGGCCGCCGTGCTCGTTCGGCGTCCACTGGCCCGGCTCGCGCGAGTAGTCCAGGTAGAGCATGGAGGCGACCGCGTCCACCCGCAGGCCGTCGATGTGGAACTCCTCGCACCAGTACAGGGCGTTGGCGACGAGGAAGTTGCGCACCTCGCGGCGGCCGAAGTCGAACTCCAGGGTGCCCCAGTCCGGGTGCGCGGCCCGCAGCGGGTCCGCGTGCTCGTACAGCGGGCGACCGTCGAACTCGGCCAACGCCCATTCGTCGCGCGGGAAGTGCGCCGGCACCCAGTCCATCAGGACCCCGATGCCCGCCTGGTGCAGGGCGTCGACCAGGTACTTGAAGTCGTCCGGGGTACCCAGGCGCGCGGTGGGCGCGTAGAAGCCGGTGACCTGGTAACCCCAGGAGCCGCCGAAGGGATGCTCGGCGACCGGCATCAGCTCCACATGGGTGAAGCCGAGCTCCTTGACGTACGCCGGGAGCTGCTCGGCGAGCTGACGGTAAGTCAGCCCCGGCCGCCAGGACGGCAGATGCACCTCGTACACCGAGAACGGCGCCTCGTGCGCCGGCTGTTCGGCCCGGCGGGCCAGCCACTCCTCGTCGCCCCACTCGTGGTGCGAGGCGTGAACGACGGACGAGGTGGCCGGCGGGGCCTCGGTCCGGCGGGCCAGCGGATCGGCGCGCAGCGTCTTCGAGCCGTCCGGCCGGGTGATCTCGAACTTGTACAGCTCACCCTCGCCGATGCCGGGCACGAACAGCTCCCACACACCCGTCGAGCCGAGCGAGCGCATCGGATGTCCGGTGCCGTCCCAGAAGTTGAAGGTGCCGGCCACCCGCACCCCCCGGGCGTTGGGCGCCCACACCGCGAACCGGGCGCCGCTCACACCCCGTAGGGTCATCGGGTGCGCCCCGAGCGCCTGCCACAGCTGCTCGTGCCGCCCCTCGCCGATCAGGTACAGGTCCAGCTCGCCGAGCGTGGGCAGGAAGGAGTAGGCGTCCGTGACGTGCTGCACCGTCCCCTCGTACGCCACCTGGAGCCGGTACTCCGGTACGTCCCGCAGCGGCAGCAGACCCGAGAAGAACCCGTCCCCGTCGTCGTTCAGCTCGGTCCGCTGCTCCCCGACGACCACGCCGACGCCGAGCGCGTACGGGCGGAACGCCCGGAAGGCCACCCCGCCGGGTACGGGGTGCGCCCCGAGCACGGAGTGCGGATCGTGGTGCGTACCGCTGAGCAGCCGTTCGCGGTCGGCGGCTCCGGCGGGGACGAGGTCGATCCCGGCCGCCGTGGGCTCCGCCGGGGGAGCGGCGACGGGCTCGGGCGCCACGGGCGTGACCGGCTCCGGGGCGGCCGGTGCCTTCGCGGGTGCCTTGACCGCTGCCCTTGCCGGCGCCTTCTTCGCCGGTGCCTTCTTGGCGGTCTTCTTCGCGGCGGCCTTGGTGGCCGTCGCTTTCGTCGTTGTCTTCGCTGTGGCAGTCGTCTTCGTGGCCGTCTTCTTCGCCACCGCCTTCTTGGCTGTTTTGGGCGTTGCCGTTTTGGCCGATGCCTTCTTTGCCGCTGTCTTCTTCGCGGCTGTCTTCTTCGCAGGCGCCTTCTTCGGCGTGGCGTTCTCCGGTGGCGCCGCCGTCTTCGCCGTCTTCCGTGCGGCGCTCTTCTTCGTGGCCGTCGGCTGCTCGGCATCGGCAGCCTCGGCCGTCCTCTTCGGATCCGAACCGCTGGACGGGGGGCGGGGGGTCACGGGCGGAGCCTCCTCGGCACAGGTCAGGTGCGGTGGGTGGGGTTCAGACGGAGTCGGGGCCGGCCAGGCGGCGCACCGCGGACAGCGGCACCGGGAGCCAGTCGGGCCGGTGCCGGGCCTCGTAGACGGCCTCGTAGATCGCCTTGTCCGTCTCACAGGCGCGCAGCAGAACCGGGTCGGTGCGCGGGTCGACCCCGCTGACCTCGGCGTATCCGGTGCAGTACGCGGCCCGGCAGGCCGCCGCCCACTCCGGTGCCGGCGGGCCGCCCGCCGAGTGCGCCGCGTAGTCGAAGGAGCGCAGCATCCCGGCCACGTCCCGCACCGTCGGCTGGGCCATCCGCCGCTCGGCCAGCGGTTTGGCCGGCTCGCCCTCGAAGTCGATCAGCCACCACTCGCCGGAGGGGGAGCGCAGGCACTGCCCGAGGTGCAGGTCGCCGTGGATGCGTTGGGCGGTCCAGGTGTGGCCCTCGGCCGCCAGATCGGCCAACGCCTCGAACGCGGAGTGCAGCCCGGTGACGTACGGCCCCAGCGTGGGCACCGCCTGCGCGGCCGCCTCCAGCCGCCCGGTCATGCCCGTCACCATGCACTGCAGCTGGGTGTGGCCGAGCGTGACCGTGGGCAGTGCGTGGGCCAGCGCGGTGTGCACCTCGGCGGTGGCGCGGCCCAGTGCCCGCGCCTCGGCGCTGAAGTCCTCGCCCTTGGCCAGCTGGCGCAGCGCCAGCTCCCAGCCGTCCGAGGCGCCCTGCACGAAGGGCTGGAGCACCCCGAGGACGTACGACTCGCCGTCCACCTCCGCCGTCATCCACGCCGTCGGCGGCGGCACCCGGGGGCAGCCCTCGCGGGCCAGGGCCAGCGGCAGCTCCAGGTCGGGGTTGACGCCGGGCACCACCCGGCGCAGCAGTTTGAGGATGAACGTGTCGCCGTAGACGACCGAGGAGTTGGACTGCTCGGCGGTCACCAGCCGGGGGACCAGGTCGGGGCGTATCTCCTCCCGCCGCTCGAAACGCAGCCCGCCGATGCGGGCCTGGGTGCGCAGCGCCTCCAGGATCACCTCGGCGGGCCGGGGGTCGTACAGGGCCTCGTACACCGTGCGTCCGGCGAGCGGACCCTCGTGCACATGGCCGATCAGCGCGGGCGCCAGCCGTGGGGGCAGGGCCTCGCGCACGCCTATGAGCAGCTGGTAGCAGTCGCCGGGGTGCGACTCGGCGCCCGGCAGGTTCGCCAGCGGCTGGTGGGCGCGGACGAGCAGGTGGTACAGGCCGAGCTTCCCGTCGGCGACCGGCAGCAGCTCGGTGGCGGCGACCAGCGAGAAGCCCGTGACCGGGCGTCCCTTGCCCGCGAACCAGCGCTGGCGTGGCAGCCATGCGCGCAGCAGCGGGTCCAGTGAGGCGAGCAGGCCGGGGCCGGCGGCGGTGACAGAGCGCGTGACGGCTTCCGACATGGCTTCCGACATGGCGTCGCGTCCAATCGCTGGTCGGGTGTGACTGACGCGTGCCCACGGGTGGGGCGGGGAAACGCCCGCCCCAGCCCGGGAACCGGTCGGCCGCGTCGTCCTTATGTCCTTGCGGAGACGGAACCATTGGCGTTCACGCCACCTGTGGCGGTGGCGTGTCCTGTCCGATCGCTCGGACAGGTTTCACGCGATGAACGCGCGCGATGGGTGACCGAGCCACCCTCCCCCAGTGCCTTGGGGCCTGGGAGGTGCCCCCATGACGGGCTCGGGTTCTGATCACCAGAACGGCGTAACCGTATCACTACTCACCGTGTTCTCGGCGCAGTCGGAACCAGTAGAAGCCGTGCCCCGCCAGGGTCAGCAGGTACGGCAGCTCACCGATGGCCGGAAAGCGCACCCCGCCGAACAGCTCGACCGGGTGCCGGCCGCGGAAGGCGCTCAGGTCGAGTTCGGTGGGCTGGGCGAAGCGGGAGAAGTTGTTGACGCACAGGACCAGGTCGTCCTCGTACTCGCGCAGGAACGCGATGACCGCGGGGTTCGACGAGGGGAGCTCCCGGTAGGACCCCAGCCCGAAGGCGAGGTTCTGCTTGCGGATCTCGATCATGCGGCGGGTCCAGTGCAGCAGCGAGGACGGCGAGGACATCGACGCCTCGACGTTGGTG
>NZ_QFDQ01000156.1 GCF_003270085.1 Streptomyces triticisoli
CGCGCCGGCCGCTGCACCTCGGGCCGCCGATCCCGGACGCCTCCGCGAGCCCGGTCCGCTCCCTGGCCGACCGCGGCCCCGCGGGCGCGCCGGTCCGGCACCCCGGACCGCCCACGGCCGGTCCCGAGTACCTCGGCGTCCCCCAGTCGCTCGAGACGGCCCCGCAGAGCGCCGCTCCCTGGGGCGCCCAGGCCACCGCGGCGACTCCGGCGACCCCGGCGACTCCGCCGGTCGGCGTGGGGGTGACGGCTGCGGAAACGGTTGCCCCGGACCCGGACCCGACCAGCGCGGCCCAGGCCGCGGTGACCCGCCTCACGGCAGAGGCGGGCGAGCAGGGGCCGGTGGGCGCTGCCCTTGGTCCGGTGGGCGGTCAGGTGCCTGAGGCCGGGGCTGTGCCCGGCGGTGTGGCGGAGGTTGCGCCTGCTGTCGAGGCGGGGCGGGTGTCCGGGGCGGGGGAAGTCGCTCCGGGCGGTCTGGTGTCGGCTGCCGAGGCCGTGCCTGGCGGTGCGGCGGAGGGTGCGCCTGCTGTCGAGGCGGGGCGGGTGGCCGGGGCGGGTGAAGTCGCTCCGGGCGGTCAGGTGTCGGCTGCCGAGGCCGTGCCTGGCGGTGCCGTCGAGGCGGCGTATGTCCCGGAGAGCGTCCAGGACCCGGCGGGCGGCCAGGTGGCCGAGGCCGGCCAGGAGCCCGGGGATGCCCAGACCGCTCCCGGTGAGCAGGCGCCCGAGGACGGGCACGCGCCCGGCGGTGCGGACGTGACCGTTCATGCCGAGGGGACCGCCGAGGTCCTGGAGGCGGGGGAGCCCGCCCCCGCCGTGCCTGTCGCGGAGGCGGAGCCGCAGCCCGGGACCGGCCACGAGGACGTGCCCGCGGAACAGGGCCTGGACGGGACCGCTCCGGAGGCCGTTCAGGCCCCCGCAGCCGTTCCGGCCCCCGAGGCGGGCCCCACGGACGCCGACGAAGCACCCGCCGCTGACCAGGAGCCGACCGGGGCCGGGACCGCAGGTCTGCCTGAGACCGCGTCCGAGGCCGACACCGCACAGCCGTCGGCCCAAACCGCCGTGCCTCCCGCCGGCGCCCGGGCGACGGAGCAGCCGCACCCCGGGGCCCCGGAGACCGGCCTCCAGGACGCAGCACCCGCCGCCCACATCGCGGACCCCGCCGTCCAGGATCCGAACACACCCGAGCCCACCGACACCACGGCCCCCGAACCGTCCGATCCCCAGCCCCAGCCGGCCGAACCCGAAACGGTCACCCCCGGCATCCCCCTGCAGCCCCAACCCGGCCAGCCCCTCGGAGAGTTCGTGCCGGTCGAGGGCTCGGTGCCCACCATCCCGCACCTGGCCCCCACCCCGCAGGGACCCGCCCCGCAGGAACCCGCCGCCACGGTCCCCGCACCCCGCGACGGCGACGCCGCCGCCGTAGCCGGCGAGGAGCCCGACCCCGAAGCCCAGGACGCCGACCAGGAACGGAAGCCCGCCGGCCCGCCCGCACCCGCCTACGACGACGCCGAACGCGAGGCCGTGCTCAAGGTGATCCGCGAACGCCGCGACATCCGCAACGGCTTCCGCAGCGACCCCATCCCGCACGAGGTGCTGCTCCGCGTCCTGGAGGCGGCCCACACGGCACCCTCCGTGGGCCACTCGCAGCCCTGGGACTTCGTGGTCATCCGCTCCGCCGAAACCCGGCGCGCGATGCACGAGCTGGCCATGCGTCAGCGCGAGGCGTACGCCAAGTCGCTGCCCAAGGGCCGGGCGAAGCAGTTCAAGGAAATGAAGATCGAGGCCATCCTCGACACCCCGGTGAACATCGTCGTCACCGCCGACCCCACCCGCGGCGGCCGGCACACCCTGGGCCGCCACACCCAGCCGCAGATGGCGCCCTACTCCTCCGCGCTCGCGGTCGAGAACCTCTGGCTCGCCGCCCGCGCCGAGGGCCTGGGCGTCGGCTGGGTGAGCTTCTTCGACGAGCGCGAGATGGTCCGCGTCCTCGGCCTGCCCGAGCACCTGGAGGCCGTCGCCTACCTGTGCGTGGGGTACGTCGACGAGTTCCCGGAGGAACCCGAGCTGATGCAGGCCGGCTGGTCCAAGCGCCGCCCGCTGTCCTGGGTCGTGCACGAGGAGACGTACGGCCGCCGCGCGCTGCCCGGCGAGGACCCGCACGACCTGCTCGCCGAGACCGTCGCCCAGATCCGCCCGCTGGACGCCAAGGCGCTGGGCGAGGCCTGGGAGCGGCAGAAGCGCATGACCAAGCCGGCCGGCGCACTCGGCATGCTGGAGATCATCTCCGCGCAGCTGTCCGGCCTGTCCCGCCAGTGCCCGCCGCCGATCCCGGAGCCCGCGGCCGTCGCGGTCTTCGCCGGCGACCACGGCGTGCACGCCCAGGGCGTCACCCCCTGGCCGCAGGAGGTCACCGCCCAGATGGTGGCCAACTTCCTCGGCGGGGGAGCGGTCTGCAACGCCTTCGCGAACCAGGTGGGCGCCGAAGTCTGCGTGATCGACGTGGGCGTCGCCGCCGACCTGCCGGCCAGCACCGGCCTGCTGCCCCGCAAGGTCCGCGCGGGCACGTCCGACATGACCACCGGCCCCGCGATGACCCGCGAGGAGGCGAAGAAGGCCATCGAGGTCGGCATCGAGACCGCCCGCGACCTGGTCGCGGCCGGCAACAAGGCCCTGCTCACCGGCGAGATGGGCATCGCCAACACCACGGCGTCCGCCGCCCTCATCTCGGTGTTCACCGGTGCCGACCCGGCCGAGGTGACCGGCCGGGGCACGGGCATCAGCGACGAGACACTGGCCCACAAGACCGACGTGGTCCGCCGCGCCCTGGAACTGCACCGGCCTGACCCGGCCGACCCCATCGGCGTCCTGGCCGCGGTCGGCGGTTTCGAGCACGCGGCCATGGTCGGCCTGCTCCTGGGCGGCGCCTCCCTGCGCACACCGGTGATCCTGGACGGCGTCAGCGCGGGTGCCGCCGCACTGGTCGCCCGGGCGATCGCGCCCGAGGTCCTGGCGGCGTGCATCGCGGGTCACCGCAGCGCCGAGCCCGGGCACGTCGCCGCGCTCAACAAGCTCGGCCTGCGCCCCCTGGTCGACCTCGACCTGCGCCTCGGCGAAGGAACGGGCGCGCTGCTCGCCCTGCCGCTGGTGCAGAGCACGGCGCGGGCGATGCACGAGGTGGCGACGTTCGACTCGGCGGGCGTCACCGAGAAGTAGCAGCGCGGGGCCGGCGGGTCCGCGCTCCAGCGCCCCCCGGCCCCGCCGTACGCTGAACCCACGTCTAAAATCCGCACGTCAGGGCTGCTCCAGAGCCGTAGCGCCCGTTCGTACCGCCTGGACCGCCCGGACGAGGAGCCGTACCTCACATGGCCGAACACCCCGCCTACCCCGTAGGTCTCCGTCTGACCGGCCGCCGCGTGGTCGTCCTCGGCGGCGGCCAGGTCGCCCAGCGCCGCCTCCCGGCGCTCATCGCGGCCGGCGCGGACATCGTCCTCGTCTCGCCCGAGGCGACCGCCTCCGTCGAGGCCATGGCGGACGCGGGCGAGATCACCTGGCAGCGGCGCGGGTACGAGGACGGCGACCTCGCGGGCGCCTGGTACGCCCTGATCGCCACCAGCGACCACGACGCCAACACCCGTGCCTCCGCGGAAGCGGAGCGCCACCGCGTGTGGTGCGTACGCTCCGACGACGCCGACGCGGCGACCGCCTGGACCCCGGCCACCGGCCACAGCGAGGGCGTCACGGTCGCCGTGCTCACCACCAGCGCGCGCGGGCGCGACCCCCGGCACACCGCCGCCATCCGCGACGCGGTGGTCGAGGGCCTGCGCGACGGCACCCTGGTCGCTCCGCACCACCGCACCCGTACCCCGGGCGTGGCCCTCGTCGGCGGCGGCCCCGGCGACCCGGACCTGATCACGGTCCGCGGCCGCCGGCTGCTCGCCGAGGCCGACGTCGTCATCGCCGACCGCCTCGGCCCGCGCGACCTGCTCGCCGAACTCCCGCCGCACGTCGAGGTGATCGACGCGGCGAAGATCCCCTACGGCCGCTTCATGGCCCAGGAGGCCATCAACAACGCCCTCGTCGAGCACGCCAAGCAGGGCAAGTCGGTGGTCCGGCTCAAGGGCGGCGACCCGTACGTCTTCGGCCGGGGCATGGAGGAGGTCCAGGCGCTCGCCGAGGCCGGCGTGCCGTGCACGGTCGTCCCCGGCATCTCCAGCTCCATCTCCGTCCCGGGTGCGGCCGGCATCCCGGTCACCCACCGCGGGGTCGCCCACGAGTTCACCGTGGTCAGCGGGCACGTGGCCCCCGACGACGAACGCTCCCTGGTCGACTGGCCCAGCCTGGCGAAGCTCACCGGCACCCTCGTGGTCCTCATGGGCGTCGACAAGATCGGCAAGATCGCCGAGACGCTCGTCGCCCACGGCAAGTCCCCCGACACCCCGGTCGCCCTGGTCCAGGAGGGCACGACCGCCGCCCAGCGCCGCGTGGACGCCACCCTCGCGACCGTCGCGGAGACCGTCCGAGCCCAGGACGTGAAGCCGCCGGCCGTCATCGTCATCGGCGAGGTCGTCACGGTCGGCCCGGAAGCCTGAGGAGCAACCACCCGTGGCCGATCTCATCACCGTCGAGGACCCCGACGACCCGCGCCTGGCCGACTACACGGGCCTGACCGACGTGGAACTGCGCCGCAGGCGCGAACCCGCCGAGGGTCTGTTCATCGCCGAGGGCGAGAAGGTGATCCGCCGGGCCGGGGACGCCGGGTACGAGATGCGCTCGATGCTGCTGTCCGCGAAGTGGGTCGACGCCATGCGGGACGTCATCGACGACCTGCCCGCACCCGTCTACGCCGTCAGCCCCGAACTCGCCGAACAGGTCACCGGCTACCACGTGCACCGCGGCGCGCTCGCCTCCATGCGGCGCAAGCCGCTGCCCGCGGCGGCCGACCTGCTGCGGACGGCCCGCCGGGTGGCGGTCATGGAGTCCGTCAACGACCACACCAACATCGGCGCCGTCTTCCGCTCCGCCGCCGCTCTCGGCATGGACGCGGTCCTGCTCTCCCCGGACTGCGCCGACCCGCTCTACCGCCGCAGTGTGAAGGTCTCCATGGGCGCGGTCTTCTCCGTGCCGTACGCCCGCCTCGACACCTGGCCGGGGGAGCTGCAGTCGGTCCGCGAGGCCGGTTTCACCCTGCTCGCCCTCACCCCGGACGAGAAGGCGAAGTCCCTGGACGAGGCCGCCCCGCACCGCATGGACCGGGTCGCCCTGATGCTCGGCGCGGAGGGCGACGGCCTGTCCACCCGGGCCCTGGCGGCCGCCGACGAGTGGGTCCGCATCCCCATGTCCCACGGCGTCGACTCCCTCAACGTGGGCGCGGCGGCCGCGGTCGCCTTCTACGCGGTGGCGACGGGCCGCCCTCAGCCGTAGGAGGGCTCGGGCGCGTGCACGCGCGCGTGGTCCTGCTGGGCTCGTACGCCGTGGCCGTCGCCGCCCAGTCCGCGGGCCGGGCCCTGGCAGCCCTGGGCCGCCGCGATACCGAGGGCGACCAGCAGCGTCACCACCACGAACACGAAGAGACGCTGCCGCAGCAGGCGCGGGTTGGCGGGGCGGCGGCCGGTCGCCGTGGGACGCGGCCTGGTCCGCCCGGTGCCGCCCCGGGGAGCGGGACGGCCGCCCCGCGAGGTCGGCGTCGGACGCGGGGCGCCCGTACGGGAGGGACCTCCGTCTCGCCCGCCCCGGGGCGGGCCGCCCCGCGACGGAGGAACGGTGCCCCGGGGCACCGGGGTGCCGGGCGAGGAGTCCACCGGACGCCGCCGCCCCCGCGGACGCTCGGCGTAACCGGCGCGCTGCCGGCCCGGGTAGGTGTCGATCAGGGAGCCGGTGGGCCGGTCCGGTTCGGCGGCACGCGGAGCGGGCGGCCGTACGTCACCCAGGTCCTGCGCCTCACGCGCCGCGATCTCCTTCAGCCGCAGCGACAACTGCAGCGTGCTCGGCCGCTCCTCGGGGTCCTTCGCCAGACACGCCCGCACCAGCGGAGCCAACGCGTCCGGCACGCTGTGCAACTGGGGCTCCTCGTGCACCACGCGGTACAGCATCACCTCGGAACTGCCGTGTCCGAACGGCGAGTCGCCCGTCGACGCGTACGCCAGCGTCGCCCCCAGCGAGAACACGTCGGTCGCCGGAGTGACGGCCGCGCCACGCACCTGCTCCGGGGCGAGGAACCCGGGCGAGCCGACCGCCGTGCCGACGTGCGTGAGCGTCGAGGAACCGGTCGCCCAGGCGATGCCGAAGTCGATGATCCGCGGCCCCTTCGGGGACAGCAGGATGTTGGACGGCTTGAGGTCCCGGTGCACCACCCCGGCCTCGTGCACGGCGACCAGCCCCTCGGACAGCGCGGCCCCGATCGACGCCACCTCCGCGGCGCAGAGCGCACCCTCCTCGGCCACCTTGTCGTGCAGGGAGGGCCCGGGCACGTACTGCGTCGCGAACCACGGCCGGTCCGTCTCCAGGTCCGCCGCCACCAGCCGCGCCGTACAGCCGCCCCGGATCCGCCGCGCCGCCGAGACCTCGCGCGCGAACCGCGAGCGGAACTCCTGGTCCTCCGCCAGATCCGGCCGGATGACCTTCAGCGCGACCCGCTGGCCCTTCCGGTCGGAGCCCAGGTAGACCACGCCCATCCCGCCCGCGCCGAGCCGTCGGTGAAGCCTGAACGAGCCGACGACGCGCGGGTCCTCGCGCCTCAGGCGCATCATCGCCATGTTCATCCCCGCTGCCCGGTCCCTGTGACGAGCCACAGCTTACGTACCCGGGGCGGTTCGCGTGCAGAGGCCGCGCCCTCTCGACCGATCGATTGTCGGCGCCGGGCAGGAGACGTGAAGGGTGGTCAAGATACGTGGGAGCAGGCCGCCTTGAGGTTGCTGACCACCTCAACCACCGCTCCACGAGCGGAGGTTGGCCGCTCGGGTGGTAGCCGTCCGGACCGGTGGCGAGCGGGACGTACCGAAGGGGTGAGTCCGGGGTGCGCCGGGTTGCCGTGGAAGTGAGAGAAGTCACGGAGAGCGGTTGCGGAGGGTGACCTCTCCGGGAAGACCCCTCCGGGAAGACCCCGAGAGCCGGACCCGCGTCTCCACCCAGGGGAGTAGTCCCCGGGCCGGGGCTCATCCTCCGGGAGGCCTCCCAATCGGTACACGGGCATGACGCCCCTGACCCGCCGCGCACCTAGATTTGAGGTCGAGCGGCGGGTGCGGTACTCGTCCCCCGAGGTCGGACACCCGCCGCTGCCAACGACAACCGAGATGGCTGGAACACAGCGGCCACACAGGCGTCGTCCGTGGGCGTGATGCTGGGGCGCTGAGCGGCGTCCCGGGCCCGGAAGAGCGGTCCGGGCGGGGACATCCGCCCATGAAACCCCGTGGGGACGGGGGTGCGGCGGACGGCAGAATGCCGGCGCAGCTGGGGAGCTGCGCCGGCATTGTCCGTGGCTGCGGGCAGCGTCTGCCGTGGCTGCGGGCAGTCGTGCCTCCCCCGAGCGGGGCAAGCGCACCCCCCGCACCCGCACCGAGCACCGTTCAGCTCACAGCCGGTCCACCCACGTACGCTCACGGTCAGCGCCGTACCCTCAGGAAGCCCCGTGACAGACCTCGTACCCGAGCTGGCCGGCAGAGCAGAAGCCGAAGCCCACCGCGACACAACCCCCTGCCCCTGCGGAGCACCCGTCACCCTCGCCCACCGCCCCGACGCCACCGTGGTCCGCCACGCGAACACCGTCGCGAAGGCCCACGCCCCCCATACCGACGCCACCGGCCTCGCCCTCCGCCTCACCACGGCCGCGCGCCTCCCCGGCATCCTGTTGCCCCCGCTCACCAAGGCCCCGGCCGCCCTCCACGACCGCCTCGTGACCTTCTGGCCGTACGGCACCCCGGTGGACCCGGACACCCCCGAGGCCGCTCCCTGGGAGGCCGCCGCCACCCTGCTGGCCCGCCTCCACCGCAGTCCCGCCCCACCGGCCCTGCCCCCCATGCGGGGCCCGGCCAAGGCCGCCCGGGCCGTCGCCCGCCTGCGCGACACGGCGCCCGGCCACCTCGCCACGCACGCCGTCCTGCGCGCCTGGGCGTCGCGGGGTACGAGGCGGACGACGTGATCGGCACGTTCACGGCGCGGACGAAG
>NZ_QFDQ01000157.1 GCF_003270085.1 Streptomyces triticisoli
CTCCGGCCCAGCCGGTCGCCCCGCCGCACCCGGGCACCCCGCCGCAGCCCATGGCTCCGCCGCCGCCCGCCATGCAGCCCCAGGTCACCCCGCCGGCCCCGCCCGCTCCCCCGGCCCCGCCCGCTCCCGCCGCGCCCGCCTTCGGCGCCGGGAAGGTCAACCTCGACAAGGGCCGGGTCAGCCTGCAGAAGAACCAGACCGTGTCCCTGGTCAAGGGCGGCCGTCCGCTGCTCTCCCGGGTCAAGATGGGCCTCGGCTGGGAGCCGGCGTACCGCGGCGCGGACATCGACCTGGACGCCTCCGTCATCGCCTACGGCCCGCAGCGCAACCACATCGACAGCTGCTACTTCGGCAAGCTGACCATTCTCAATGGCGCGGTCAAGCACTCCGGTGACAACCTCACCGGCGAGGGCGCGGGCGACGACGAGGTGATCGTGGTGGACCTCGGGCGCCTGCCCCAGGAGGTGACCGGCCTGGTGTTCACCGTGAACTCGTTCTCCGGCCAGAAGTTCAACGAGGTCGCCAAGGCCTACTGCCGCCTGCTGGACGCCACCACGGAGGAGGAACTGGTCCGCTTCGACCTCACCAACGCCGAGCCGCAGACCGGCGTGATGATGGCCAAGCTCATCCGGCAGTTCACCGGCGAGTGGGAGATGACGGCGATGGGCGACTTCGTCAAGGCCCGCACCGTGCGGAACATGGTGAAGCCGGCCGCCCAGGCGCTGTAGGACAGAATTCGCCTGTTGCCAGTACCTTCACCAGAGGATGAACTACGCATGATCATGCTGACGAAAGAAGACGGCCCGGCGGACCTGGACGGGGTGACCCACATGTCCATCGGGGTCTCCTGGGACCCGACCGCGGGCGCCAGCGGCGGGGTGCTGGGCAAGCTCCGTCGCAAGGCCGGCACCGACCTCGACCTCATCGCCATCGCCATGCAGGGCTCGGAGCCGGTGCGCCTGGCGGGCCTGGACTCCCTGGACCCCATGGGCAACGGCTCGCTGGTGCACAGCGGTGACAACCAGACCGGCCACGGGGACGGCGACGACGAGACGGTGACGGTCGAGTTCGCCCGGATACCGCCCCACATCACCTCGATCGTGTTCGTCGCCTCCGCGTTCAAGAAGAACAGCTCCTTCCAGAAGGCGCGCAACATCAGCTTCAAGGTGTACGACGCGACCGGGGGCAGCTCCCAGCAGGTGGCCGAGATCTGGCCGAGCATGCTCACCCAGGACAACGGCTGCGCCGTGGCCAAGGCCGTGCGGGTGGGCGGGTCCTGGAAGCTGCAGGTGATCAACGAGACGGGGAAGATCAAGCAGGGCGACGAGCACGCCCTGATGCGGTTCGCCATCAGCAAGTGACACAACGTCCGTGGCCCGCACCGGTGTGGTGCGGGCCGCGGGCTCGACCTCCGTACACCGAGCCCGCCGCGGGCTCAACCGCCGTGCGCGGAGCGGGTCTTGAAGGCCGCCTTCCGGGCTTCCTTCGCGATCTTCTTGTCGGGGTGGAGCCGGCCCATCGCCTCCAGCACGTCCGCGGTCTGCGGGTGGTGCACCCGCCAGGCCGCCGCGAAGAAGCCGCTGTGCTGTTCGGCGAGGCCCTTGACGAGGGCGTGCAGTTCCTCGGAGTCGCCCTCGGCCGCCAGTTGCGCGGCCACCGTGTCGATGGTCAGCCAGAAGATCATCTTCTGGGAGGGCGCCGGTACGTCGTCCAGGCCGCGCTCGGTCAGCCAGACCCGGGCCAGCCCGCCCAGTTCGGCGTCGTCGAGCACCTCCCTGAGCGCCGGTTCGGCCTCGGCACCGACCAGGGACAGGGCCTGCTGACAGCGCAGCCGGCGCAGGGGCGCTCCCGGGTCCGTGCCGCGGGCGGCGGCCAGCAACTCCCGTGCGGCGACGACGGGTTCACGGCGGGCGAGCCACTGCTCGGTCTCGGCGTGCGCGGCGGCCGGGGGGAACGCGGCGGTGCCGTCGAGCAGCGCGTCGGCGCCCTTGTCCGCGAAGTCGCCGACCACCGGGGCCGCGTGACCGGCCTTCAGCAGCCGGGCGCGCAGCCCGTACAGTCCGAGCGGGGTGAGCCGCACCATGCCGTAGCGGGCCACGTCGGCCTCGTCGGCCGGCGTCGGCGGCTCCTCCTCGGTGTCCGCCATCACCTCCTCGTCCACCGGCCGGTACGCGACGAGCCCGACCGGTTCGAGGAGCCGGAACTGCTCGTCCAGCCGCATCATCGCCTCGGAGACCTGCCGCAGCATGTCGTCGGTGGGCTCCCCCATGTCGTCGGGCACGAGCACGGAGGCGGCGAGCACGGGCAGCGGCACCAGGCCGCCGCCGGGTCCGCCCTCGCCCACGGTGAGCAGGTAGAGGTTGGCCAGCACCCCGTCGAGGAACTCCGCCTCGCCGCCGGGCCCGCCCGCGTCCGCCAGCACGGACTCCAGCGCGGTCAGCCACACCGCGAGCACGTCGTGCGGCGAGCCGCCGGTCAGCAGGCCCAGGCCGGCGCCGGCCGCGACGGTGCCCGCCTCCTCGTCGGTCGCCTCGACGAGCCCGGTGTCCACGGCGATCCGCCACGCCTGGTTCGTCCGGGCCGCCGCGTCGTCCCCGCTCAGGCCGAGCACCCCGGCCGCGGCGGACAGTTGATCCTCCGCCGGCAGCCCGTCGGCGTCGGCCCGCGTCCCGCCTTCGGCCCAGCGGGCGAGCCGCGCGGCGTGCGACAGCAGCGGGGTGGCGAGCGCGTCCCGGGCCAGCTCCGGTTCGGATGCGAGCCGAACCGGTGGGAGCGGGGACCTGTCTGACATCGGCTGATTCTCCTCATGGACATACGGCCGTACGACTCAGCCGCTCAGCCTAGACGGATTTCCACCCATGCGGCCCGGTTCATCTCCCCTTCACCGGCCGTCCATGGCCGAAACCTTGACAACCGACTGTGCCACACAGGAAATTGACGCGCGTAGAAATTCAGGGGACGGCTGTTCACTGATGTCTGCGCGCCGCCTCCGTCCGCCGGTCGCGGCCCTCGTTCCACGCATCACCCCGTCCCGGCGCTCCCGCACGTCCCCGGAGGGATCCACGTTGCCGAGCAAGTCTTCCGCGCGTCTTGCCGCGCTGACCGTCGCCGCCGTCTGTTCCGCGGCGGTCGCTGCCCAGACGACCGTCCTCACCACTCCCGCGCACGCGGACTCCGTGCGCATCCACGACATCCAGGGCACCACCCGGATATCCCCGTACGCCGGACAGCAGGTCACGGATGTGGCCGGAACCGTCACCGGCGTACGCGGCTACGGCTCCTCCAGAGGCTTCTGGATGCAGGACCCGCGCCCGGACGACGATCCGGCCACCAGCGAGGGCGTCTTCGTCTTCACCAGCTCCACCCCGAAGGTCGCCGTCGGTGACGCCGTCACGGTCAGCGGCACGGTCTCGGAGTTCGTCCCGGGCGGCGCCACCTCCGGCAACCAGGCGATCACCGAGATCACCAAGCCGGACGTCACCGTCGTCTCCAGCGGCAACCCGGTCCCGGCCCCGGTCGTGATCGACGCCAAGTCGGTGCCCGCCGCGTACGCCCCGGCCGGCGACCCCGCCGCCAAGGGCTCGGTCAACGCCCTGCCGCTGCGGCCGTCGAGGTACGCCCTGGACTACTACGAGTCCCTGGAAGGAATGAACGTCCAGGTCTCCGACGCCCGCGTGGTCACCGCCACCAACCCCTACGGCGAGCTGTGGGTGACGGTGAAACCGGACGAGAACCGCAACCGCCGCGGCGGCACGGTCTACGGCTCCTACGACTCCCAGAACACCGGCCGCCTGCAGATCGAGTCGCTGGGCCCGATCGCCGACTTCCCCGTGGCGAACGTCGGCGACACCCTCGCCGGCCCCACCACCGGCCCGCTGGACTACAACCAGTTCGGCGGCTACACGCTCGTCGCCGACCGGCTCGGCACGCTCAAGAGCGGCGGACTGCGGCGCGAGACGACCCGTGGGCAGTCCCCCGGCGAGCTGGCGGTGGCCACCTACAACGTCGAGAACCTCGACCCGTCCGACACCACCTTCGACGCGCACGCCGCCGCGATCGTGCACCATCTGCGCTCGCCCGACATCGTGTCCCTGGAGGAGATCCAGGACAACAACGGCGCCGTCGACGACGGCACGGTCGACGCGAGCGTGACGGTCACCAGGCTGATCGACGCGATCGTCGCGGCGGGCGGCCCGAGGTACGACTGGCGCGGGATCGACCCGGCCGACAAGCAGGACGGCGGCCAGCCGGGCGGCAACATCCGTCAGGTGTTCCTGTTCAACCCCCAGCGAGTCTCCTTCACCGACCGCCCGGGCGGCGACTCGACCACCGCCGCCGGCGTCACCAAGGTGCGCGGCAAGGCGGCCCTGACGGTCTCCCCCGGCCGGATCAACCCGGCCAGTGACGCCTGGCAGTCCAGCCGCAAGCCGCTGGCCGGCGAGTTCGTCTTCCGCGGCCGTACGGTCGTCGTGATCGCCAACCACTTCGCCTCCAAGGGCGGCGACCAGGGTCTGACCTCCCAGTACCAGCCGCCGGCGCGCGGCTCGGAGGTCCAGCGCCACCTTCAGGCGGCCGAGGTGAACTCCTTCGTCAAGGACATCCTGAAGGTGGAGAAGAACGCGGCCGTCGTCACGCTCGGCGACATGAACGACTTCGAGTTCTCCGGGACGACGAAGATCCTCGAGGGCGGCGGCGAGCTGTGGTCGGCGATCAAGTCGCTGCCCAGGAGCGAGCGCTACTCCTACGTCTACCAGGGCAACGCACAGGTCCTGGACCAGATCCTGGTCAGCCCGTCGATCCGGCGCGGCGGCGGCTTCGCGTACGACAGCGTGCACATCAACGCGGAGTTCCACGACCAGATCAGCGACCACGACCCGCAGGTGCTGCGGTTCCGCCCCTAGAGTGCCGGCCGGAGGCCGCCCCCACCTCTCCGGTGGGGGCGGCCTCCGGTCGAAGCCGCTGGGTGCGCGGCCTCAGCAGTCCCGGTTGCGCCGCCGTCACCAGCGCCGCGCCCGCCACGAGCGCGATCATCAGCGGGCGCGGGTTGCGGCGGCACGCCTGGACGGCGTTGTTCACACTGTTCATCGGGGCGCTGTGCCCGGCCCGGCTCGCCGTGTCCTGGACCGTGTGTCCGGCCCGGGACGCCGTGTCCGTGACCGTGTGCCCGGCCCGGGACGCCGTGTCCTGCGCCCGGTGCCCGGCGTGGCTCGCCTTCTCCTGGATCCGGTGGCCGGCCTGCGCGGCGGTGCTGCGCAGCTGGACCGTCATCGCGCCGGCCTTGTCCCTCAGGTCGGCCGCGCGGGCCTTGGCGCGGCCCTTCACATCGGCCTTCGCGGCCAGTTCCTCGACGGTGTCGCCGAGCCGGCTCCTGGTCTCCTCGATCTGCTGCCGCAGCTCGTCGGGGCCTTTCGCGCCGGTGACCGGTGTCGATCCGCCGTCCGCCCCCTGCGTCCTGTCCGTCATCGGTGGTGCGCCCTTTCCTTGATCTCCTCGACATCCGCCCTGACGCTGCCGAGCGTCATCTCCGGCCTGGGCGGTGTGGCGTAGTGCAGCTGGGCGCGACCGGTCAGGGCCAGCACGCCCGCGATCGCGAACAGCGCACCCGTCACGATGAGCGCCGCGGCCCACACGGGCAGCGCCAGCGAGATGGCGGCGACGCACGTGCCGGCCAGCGCGATCAGCCCGACGTAGCCGATGGCGCCCGCCGCGCCCAGCATCCCGCCGCCGCGCCCCATACGGCGCCCCTTCTGGGTCAGTTCCGCCTTGGCGAGGGCCATTTCCTGCCGGATGAGCAGGGAAAGCTGTTCAGTGGCCTGGTGGACGAGTTCGCCCACCGGGCGCTCGCCCGCCGAGTGGCCGCGCACCGTGCGGTGCTGCTCACTCGCAGGCCTCGCATCGATCGTCCCGGTCACGGTGTCCCGCCTCCTCTCGGTACGGAACATCCGGGTACCCCGTGACGGCCTCACTACCCCCTGCTCGCGCCTCCGGGTCCGCGTTCGCCGAGGCGGGCCAGCTGGGCCTGGAACCAGTCGAGCCTCGCCTGCAGCAGGGCGGCCTCCGCGACGAGTTCGGGCACACCGAGCCCGGAGGGAAGGCCCGGCCCGCCGGGCGGGGCGGCTCCCGGCTGCGGCAGGCCGCCGCCCGCCACGACCCGCAGCCCCTCCCCGGCCAGCCGGGCGAAGCCGGTGAGCGTCACGGAGGTACGACCGCGCACGCACCCCGGGCAGACGGCGGCCAGCGCCCGCCAGCCGGGCCTGCCCCAGCCCGCGTCGGCCAGCGCGGAGGCGGGCGCGCCGCACGCGCACGGTCCCGCCGTCGCGGTGCGCACCCGCTGACGGGCGTAGCGGAAGCCGCGCTCGAAGCGGATGTAGGCGCCGAGGACCGTGACCTCCAGCAGGACGGCCGTGCGGTGCCCGGCCGTGCACAGCAGGGCCTCGGCGTCGGCGCGTACGTGCACGCAGTGGAAGCCGCAGTCGCACAGGCGGGCGGGCGGCCGGTGCCGGCGGCCGTAGACGCAGGACGCGTCCGCCAGGACGCCGTACGGCAGCGCGCCGCCGAGCGACACACCGGTGAAGCCGGCCCGGGTGCCGTCCTGGAACAGCATCGGGTGGGCGATCTTGTATCCGGTCGGCGGCTCCGTCGGGCGTTCCGCGGGCAGCCGCAGCCTCATCGGGCGGCCGGGACCTCTTCGGGCGCTTCGGTCTGCGGCTCCTGGGTCTCCTCGGGAAGTCCGGGGGCTTCCTCTTCGGAGACCGGCGGCTGCTCCTGCGCGACTCCGGTGGCCAGTGCCTTGCCGAGCTTCATGACGCCTCCCATGAGCTGCCCGTTGGTGACCTCATGCCCATGGTGGCCCATGACGGGCGGGTTCGGCATCAGGAACCTGTGGGACCACGCCACCGCACGAAGAAGCATTGCTTACCGATACGCAGTAGGAGAATTAAGTGGAGCTGTGCGACCGGGCAGCCGAGACTGCTCCCATGACAACCTCGGCCTCAGAGACTCCCGCCCCTCCCTTCGGCCGCGCCCTGTGCGCCATGGTCACGCCCTTCACCGCCTCGGGCGCACTCGACCTCGACGGCGCCCGGCGACTCGCCGAGCGGCTGGTGGCCGAGGGCTGCGACGGTCTCGTACTCAACGGCACGACGGGCGAGTCGCCGACCACGACGGACGCCGAGAAGGCGGCGCTGGTGCGGGCCGTGCGGGAGGCGGTCGGGGAGCGGGCCTCGATCGTCGCGGGCGTGGGCACCGCCGACACCCGGCACACGGTCGAGCTGGCGCTGGGGGCGGAGAAGGCGGGCGCCGACGGGGTGCTGGTGGTCACGCCGTACTACAGCAGGCCGCCGCAGGACGCCGTGGAGGAGCACTTCCGCACGGTCGCGGACGCCTGTGGGCTGCCGGTGGTCCTGTACGACATCCCCGGCCGCACCGGCACCCGCATCGAGCCGGAGACGATGCTCCGGCTGGCCGCTCATCCCCGGATCGTGGCGGTCAAGGACTGCTCCTACGACTTCCTCGGCACCCAGAAGGTGCTGGCCCGCACCGAGTTGGCGTACTACGCGGGCTGCGACGAGCACATCCTCGCCCTGTACGCGGTGGGCGGCGCGGGCTACGTCAGCACGGTCGCGAACCTCGTCCCGCGCCAACTCCGCTCCGTGCTGGACGCGTTCGACGCCGGTGACACCGCACGGGCGGCCCGCCTGCAGCAGCAGGCCACGGAACTCGTCGAGTTGACGATGTCCGCCGGTCTGCCCGGCACGGTCACCGCGAAGGGCCTGCTGAACGCCCTGGGCCTGCCCGCGGGCCCGGTCCGCGCGCCGCTGCGGCCCGCGTCCCCGGAAACGGTCGCGGCTCTGCGGGCGGCCTACGAGCGGCTGGTGGCGGAGCAGTCCTCTTAGCAGCGGCCGGCAGAGAAGGCGGGGCACCCTCGGGAGGGTGTCCCGCCTTCTCTGTTCCGCCCTGTCAGTTGTGGCTGTGCAGGACCTCGTTCAGGCCGCCCCAGACCGCGTTGTTGGGGCGGGCCTCGACCACGCCGGTGACCGAGTTGCGGCGGAAGAGGATGTGGGAGGCGCCGGAGAGGTCGCGGGCCTTAACGATCTCGCCGTCGGGCAGGGTCACACGGGTGCCCGCAGTGACGTAGAGGCCGGCCTCGACCACGCACTCGTCGCCGAGCGCGATGCCCACGCCCGCCTGGGCGCCGATCAGGCAGCGCTCGCCGACGGAGATGATCACGTTGCCGCCGCCGGAGAGCGTGCCCATGGTGGAGGCGCCGCCGCCGATGTCCGAGCCGTCGCCGATCACGACGCCGGCGGAGATACGGCCCTCGACCATGGAGGTGCCGAGGGTTCCGGCGTTGAAGTTGACGAAGCCCTCGTGCATCACGGTGGTGCCCTCGGCGAGGTGCGCGCCGAGGCGGACGCGGTCGGCGTCGGCGATGCGGACGCCCTTGGGGGCGACGTAGTCCGTCATGCGCGGGAACTTGTCGACGGAGGTCACCTGCAGGTGCAGGCCCTCGGCGCGGGCGTTGAGGCGCACCTTCTCGACGTCGTCGACGGCGACCGGGCCGAGCGAGGTCCAGGCGACGTTGGCGAGGAAGCCGAAGATGCCGTCCAGGCTCAGTCCGTGCGGCTTGACCAGGCGGTGGGAGAGCAGGTGCAGGCGCAGGTAGACGTCGTGCGCGTCGACCGGCTTCTCGTCGAGCGAGGCGATGACCGTGCGGACCGCGACCACCTCGACGCCCCGGCGGGCGTCCGGCCCGATCGCCGCGGTCGCGCCGCCGCCGAGCAGCTCCGCGGCCCGCTCGGCGGACAGCCGCTCGGTGCCGGCCGGGCCGGGCTCGGCCCTCAGCTCGGGCGCGGGGAACCAGGTGTCGAGAACGGTGCCGTCGGCGGTGATCGTGGCAAGGCCGGCGGCCACGGCGCCGGTGGTGCGAGGAGCAGTCGTGTCGGTCATAGAAGGAAACCTAACCCGCCCTCGCGCGCACCGGCGAACCGGTGCCGTCACCGTCTCATGTGCCGATCGGCACGGCCGGGCTCCCGCCCCCGGATCAGTGGGCGCCGCCCAGGTTCAGCACCACCACCCCGCCGACGATCAGCACGATCCCGGCGACCTTGGACAGGGTCAGCGCCTCGCTGAAGAGCACCAGGCCGATCGCGGCCACGGCCGCGGTGCCGACGCCGGACCAGATCGCGTAGGCCGTGCCGATGGACAGGGTCTTGAGGGTCTGGGCGAGCAGCCCGAAGGAGATCACGTAGCCGACGACCGTCACCAGTGAGGGCCCGAGTCTGCTGAAGCCCTCGCTGTACTTCATGGCGGTCGTGGCGACGACTTCCGCGACGATGGCAGCGGCGAGCAAGAGGTATCCCATGCAGGGAGCCTAGAGAGCGCGGCACAGGGGCGTGTGCACAGGGGGATGAGCGTCCGCCGGGCACGGGAAGCGGCGCACGGGAAACGGCGAGGCCCAGCGGACCTCGCCGTTTCCCGTGCGTACGTGGATCTCAGACGTTGAAGCCCAGCGCCCGCAGCTGCTCGCGGCCGTCGTCCGTGATCTTGTCCGGGCCCCACGGCGGCATCCAGACCCAGTTGATGCGCAGCTCGTTGACGAGGCCCTCCGTGACGGACTTGGCCTGGTCCTCGATGACATCCGTCAGCGGACAGGCCGCCGAGGTCAGGGTCATGTCGATGGTCGCGATGTTCGACTCGTCGACGTGGACGCCGTAGATCAGTCCCAGATTGACGACGTCGATGCCCAGTTCGGGGTCGACGACGTCCATCAGGGCCTCCCGGACCTCCTCCGCCGAGGCCGGCTTCATCTCCACGGTCTCGCTCATGCCGTCTTCCTTTCGGCGTCGGCGCCGTCCAGTGCCTGGGCCGTCGCGTCCTTCCAGGCCATCCAGCTCAGCAGGGCGCACTTGACCCGGGCCGGATACTTGGACACCCCGGCGAACGCCACCGCGTCCTCCAGGACGTCCTCCATCGCGTCGTCGGGTTCGATCTTTCCTTTGGACTGCATCAGCTCCAGGAAGGTCTCCTGGATCCTCTGCGCCTCGGCCAGCTCCTTGCCGACGAGGAGTTCGTTCAGTACGGAGGCCGAGGCCTGGCTGATGGAGCAGCCCTGGCCCTCGTACGAGACGTCTTTGATCGTGGTGCCGTCGTACTTCACGCGAAGCGTGATCTCGTCACCGCACGTCGGGTTCACGTGGTGCACCTCGGCGTCGCCATCCCGCAAGCCCCGCCCGTGCGGGTGCTTGTAGTGGTCCAGGATGACTTCCTGGTACATCGAGTCCAGCTTCACGCGTCAGCCCCTCATCCGAAGAAGTTCCTTACGTGCTCCAGGCCGTCGACCAGTGCGTCGATCTCGGCCGGCGTGGAGTACAGATAGAACGACGCTCGCGTGGTCGCAGGAATTCCGTACCGCAGGCAGACGGGCCGCGCGCAGTGGTGGCCCACGCGCACCGCGATGCCCTGCTCGTCGAGGACCTGGCCCACGTCGTGCGGGTGGATGTCACCGAGGGTGAAGGAGATGGCGGCCGCGCGGTCCTCGGCCGTGGCCGGGCCGATGATCCGGAGGTCGGGGACCTCCGTCAGCCGCTTCACCGCGTACTCGGTGAGCGCGTGCTCATGGGCGAGGATCTTGTCCATCCCGATCGCGCTCAGGTAGTCGACCGCCGCGCCCAGCCCGACCGCCTGCGCGATCGGCGGGGTGCCCGCCTCGAACTTGTGCGGGGCGGGGGCGTACGTCGACGAGTGCATCGAGACGGTCTCGATCATCTCGCCGCCGCCGAGGAACGGAGGCAGGTCCTCCAGGAGTTCCTGGCGGCCCCAGAGCACGCCGATGCCGGTCGGTCCGCACATCTTGTGGCCGGTGAAGGCCACGAAGTCGGCCTGCAGGGCCTGCACGTCCAGCGGCATGTGCGGGGCGGCCTGCGAGGCGTCGAGACAGACCAGGGCACCGACCTCCTGCGCCCGGCGCACTATCGCCTCGACCGGGTTGAGGGTGCCGAGGATGTTGGACACCAGCACGAAGGAGACGATCTTCGTCTTCTCCGTGATGATCTCGTCGATGTTCGACAGGTCCAGACGGCCGTCGTCGGTCAGGCCGAACCACTTCAGCTTCGCGCCCGTGCGCTGCGCCAGCAGCTGCCAGGGAACGATGTTGGAGTGGTGCTCCATCTCCGTGATGACGATCTCGGTCTCGTGGTCCACACGGTAGGGCTCGTCGGCCCAGCCGAGCATGTTCGCCACGAGGTTGAGCGACTCGGAGGCGTTCTTGGTGAAGATCACCTCGTCGCGGCTGGGCGCGTTGATGAACGCGGCGACCTTGTCGCGCGCGCCCTCGTACAGCGCCGTGGCCTCCTCGGCGAGCACGTGCACACCGCGGTGGACGTTGGCGTTGTAACTCTCGTAGTACTCGCTCAGGGCGTCCAGCACCTGGCGCGGCTTCTGCGAGGTCGCCGCGTTGTCCAGGTACACGATCTTCCTGCCGTCATGGACCACTCGGTCCAGGAGGGGGAAGTCCTTGCGGAGCGCCTCGGTGTCGAGGAGGCCCGGCAGCTGTGTCACGCGGATGCGCCACCCTTCACGTACGCCTCGTAGCCCTCGTTCTCCAGCTTGTCCGCGAGCTCCGGGCCGCCGGACTCGGCGATGCGGCCGTCGGCGAAGACGTGGACCTGGTCGGGCTTGATGTAGCGCAGGATACGCGTGTAGTGGGTGATCAGCAGGGTGCCGACCTGGCCGTTCTCGCGGACCCGGTTCACGCCCTCGGACACGACGCGCAGGGCGTCGACGTCCAGACCGGAGTCGGTCTCGTCGAGCACCGCGATCTTCGGCTTGAGCAGCTCCAGCTGAAGGATCTCGTGGCGCTTCTTCTCACCGCCGGAGAAGCCCTCGTTGACGTTGCGCTCGGCGAAGGCGGGGTCCATGTTGAGACGCTCCATGGTCTCCTTGACCTCCTTCACCCAGTGGCGCAGCTTCGGGGCCTCGCCGCGGATCGCGGTCGCGGAGGTGCGCAGGAAGTTGGAGACCGAGACGCCGGGGACCTCGACCGGGTACTGCATGGCCAGGAACAGGCCCGCGCGGGCGCGCTCGTCGACGGACATCTCCAGGACGTCCTCGCCGTCCAGGGTGACCGTGCCACTGGAGACGGTGTACTTGGGGTGGCCGGCGAGGGCGTAGGCGAGGGTCGACTTGCCCGAGCCGTTGGGGCCCATGATGGCGTGCGTCTCGCCCTGCTTCACGGTGAGGTCGACGCCCTTGAGGATTTCCTTCGTGGCGTTGTCGGCCTCGACGGTGACGTGCAGGTCTCGGATTTCAAGCGTTGCCATGGGTGCCTCAGGACTCCTGGGTGAGGGAGACGAGTACGTCGTCCCCTTCGATCTTTACGGGGTATACGGGGACGGGGCGCGTCGCGGGAAGCGTGTCGGGCTTGCCGGAGCGGAGGTCGAAGCGCGAGCCGTGCAGCCAGCACTCGATGTGGCAGTCGTCGACCTCGCCCTCGGCGAGTGAGACGTTCGCGTGCGAGCAGATGTCGTGGATCGCGAACACCTCGCCGTCGGTGCGCACCACGGAGATGGGCGTGCCGTCGAGCTCCACCCGCTTCGGGGTGTCCTCCTCCAGCTCGTCCAGTCCGCAGACGCGTACAAAGGCGGGACTCATGCGACCGCTGCCTCCAGCTCCTCCTCGATCTTGGCGATCAGACGCTCCTGCAGGTCCGCGACGCCGATCTGCTGGACCAGCTCGGCGAAGAAGCCGAGGACCACCAGGCGGCGGGCCTCCTGCTCCGGGATGCCGCGGGCCATCAGGTAGAAGAGCTGCTCGTCGTCGAAGCGGCCGGTGGCGGAGGCGTGACCGGCGCCGACGATCTCGCCGGTCTCGATCTCCAGGTTCGGCACGGAGTCGACCCGGGCGCCGTCGGTCAGCACCAGGTTGCGGTTCATCTCGTAGGTGTCGGTGCCCTCGGCCTGGGCCTCGATCAGCACGTCGCCGATCCACACCGCGTGCGCGTCGTCGCCCTGGAGCGCGCCCTTGTAGACGACGTTCGACTTGCAGTGCGGGACGTTGTGGTCGACCAGGAGGCGGTGCTCCTGGTGCTGGCCGGCGTCGGTGAAGTACAGGCCGAACAGCTCGGCCTCGCCGCCGGTGCCGGTGTAGGCGACGCGCGGGTGCAGGCGGACGAGGTCGCCGCCGAAGGTGACCACGAAGGACTTGAAGGTGGCGTCCCGGCCGATCAGCGCGTTGTGCTGGCCGACGTGGACCGCCTTGTCGTCCCAGTCCTGGATGGAGACGACCGTCAGCTTGGCGCCGTCGCCCAGGATGCAGTCGACGTTGGCGGCGAGCACCGCGTCACCGGTGTGGTCGATGACGACGACGGCCTCGGCGAAGGCCCCGAGCTCGATGACCTGGTGGCCGTAGGCGACCCCGCCCTCGCCGTGCACCGCGATGCGGATCGGCTCGGTCAGGACGGCCTCCTTGGGGACGGTCACGACCGAGGCCTTCTCGAAGGAGGAGTAGGCCTGGGCGGCGACGCGGTCCACCGGGGTGCCCGCCTTGCCGAGCCGCGCGTCGTCGCGGCCGACGGTCTCGACGGTGACGCCCTCGGGGGCCTGGACGTCCACCTTCACGCCCTCGCCGGTGGCGGTCGCGGTGCCGTCGTGCAGACCGCGCAGTCGCTCCAGCGGGGTGAACCGCCACTCCTCCTCGCGGCCGTGCGGGACCGGGAAGTCCCCCACGTCGAAGGAGGGCGGCGCGCTCATGCGCGTGGCGACGGTCGACTCGGCGGCCACCGCGATCGAGCCGGCGGTGGCGGAACCCACCGGGATATTCTGGGCCTCAGCCATGGCTGTCGTATTGCTCGCTTTCCGTTACGTATGGGCTTGAGAGGGGACGGCGGGCCGGAGTCGCCTCCGGCCCGGGTCGGTGCTTAACCGACCGCGCCCTCCATCTGCAGCTCGATCAGCCGGTTGAGCTCCAGCGCGTACTCCATGGGCAGCTCCTTGGCGATCGGCTCGACGAAGCCGCGCACGATCATCGCCATCGCCTCGTCCTCGGACAGACCGCGGCTCATCAGGTAGAAGAGCTGGTCCTCGGAGACCTTGGAGACGGTGGCCTCGTGGCCCATGGACACGTCGTCCTCACGGACGTCGACGTAGGGGTAGGTGTCCGACCGGGAGATCGTGTCGACGAGCAGCGCGTCGCACAGCACGTTCGACTTCGACCCGGCGGCGCCCTCACCGATCTCGACCAGGCCGCGGTACGACGTACGGCCGCCGCCGCGCGCCACGGACTTGGAGACGATGTTGGAGGACGTGTGCGGCGCCATGTGGACCATCTTGGACCCGGCGTCCTGGTGCTGCCCCTCGCCCGCGAAGGCGATGGAGAGGGTTTCACCCTTGGCGTGCTCGCCCATCAGGTAGACGGCCGGGTACTTCATCGTCACCTTGGAGCCGATGTTGCCGTCGACCCACTCCATGGTCGCGCCCTCGTAGGCCACGGCGCGCTTGGTGACCAGGTTGTAGACGTTGTTCGACCAGTTCTGGATGGTCGTGTAGCGGCAGCGGGCGTTCTTCTTGACGATGATCTCGACAACGGCGCTGTGCAGCGAGTCGCTCTTGTAGATCGGCGCGGTGCAGCCCTCGACGTAGTGCACGTAGGCGCCCTCGTCGACGATGATCAGGGTCCGCTCGAACTGGCCCATGTTCTCCGTGTTGATGCGGAAGTAGGCCTGGAGCGGGATCTCCACGTGGACGCCCGGCGGGACGTAGATGAAGGAGCCGCCGGACCACACGGCGGTGTTCAGCGACGCGAACTTGTTGTCGCCGACGGGGATGACGGTGCCGAAGTACTCCTTGAAGAGCTCCGGGTGCTCCTTCAGGGCGGTGTCGGTGTCGAGGAAGACGACGCCCTGCTCCTCCAGGTCATCACGGATCTGGTGGTAGACGACCTCCGACTCGTACTGCGCGGCGACACCGGCGACCAGGCGCTGCTTCTCCGCCTCGGGGATGCCGAGCCTGTCGTACGTGTTCTTGATGTCCTCGGGCAGGTCCTCCCAGGACTGCGCCTGCTTCTCCGTGGAGCGCACGAAGTACTTGATGTTGTCGAAGTCGATCCCCGACAGGTCCGAGCCCCAGTTCGGCATGGGCTTCTTCTCGAAGAGCCGCAGACCCTTCAGGCGCAGCTTGGTCATCCACTCCGGCTCGGACTTCTTCGACGAGATGTCGCGGACGACCTCCTCGTTCAGACCGCGCCGGGCGGAGGCTCCGGCCTCGTCGGAGTCGGCCCAGCCGTATTCGTACTTGCCCAGGCCCTCGAGTTCGGGGTGGGCAGTCTCCATGGGGAGAGTCATGCGGGGTTCCTCCCGGCCGTGCTTGTGGGTGCGTTGTCGCTTCGGTGATCGTTCTGGGACATCTTGGGGATGTACGTCGTGCAGACGCCGTCGCCGTGCGCGATGGTCGCCAGCCGCTGGACGTGCGTCCCCAGCAGCTCGGCGAAGACTTCCGTCTCCGCCTCGCAGAGCTGCGGGAACTGCTCCGCGACGTGGGCCACCGGGCAGTGGTGCTGGCAGAGCTGCTCACCCTTGTGCGGGAGGGGCGCGCTGCGCGCCGTAGCAGCGTACCCGTCCACACTGAGGGCCTTCGCCAGCGCTTCCGTCCGCTCGTCGGGGCCGGCCGCCTCGATCGCCTTGCGGTACGCGCTCGCCTGGGCGGCGACGCGGGCCCGGGCGAAGGCGGCGACCGCCTCCGGTCCGCCTCCCTGCTCGGCGATCCAGCGGAGCGCGTCCACGGCGAGCTTGTCGTACGACTGGTCGAAGGCGTCCCGGCCGCCGTCGGTGAGCGCGAAGACCTTGGCGGGCCGGCCGCGCGTCCGCGCGCCGTACACCCGCTGCTCCCGCGCCTCGACGACACCGTCGGTGACCAGGGCGTCCAGGTGGCGCCGTACGGCGGCCTGGGTGAGCCCCAGCCGTCCGGCCAGCTCGGCGACGGTCGACGGGCCGTGGTCCAGGATGGACCGCGCGACCCGGTTGCGCGTGGAGCGCTCCCCAGTCACGAACTCCTCCTGCGGGACCCCCGCGGGGGGCTCCCGAACCTCGCCGACGTTTTTCACAACACCATTGTTGCGTAATTCCTCGGAGAGTGACAAGCGACGCTGCTCCGGACGGGCGTGCACTACGTCACTTAGGGTTACCTAACCCGATCTGCGGGAGCGATCCGCGGAGCGATCTCCGGTCGGTCCGGAGACGCCGCACCCGCGCGTCAGGGCACCCGCGCCGGTCCCTAGACTCAGGGACCATGCGAAGTGAGCCCGTGGTTCAGGTTCAGGCTCTGGTGAAGCGGTACGGCGCGAAGACCGCGGTGGACGGCCTCGACCTGGTGGCCCAGGCGGGTGTGACCGCCGTACTCGGTCCCAACGGCGCGGGCAAGACGACGACGGTCGAGACCTGCGAGGGGTACCGGCGGCCGGACTCCGGCACGGTACGCGTCCTGGGCCTCGACCCCGTCAGGCAGTCGGCCGCGCTGCGGCCCCGGATCGGCGTGATGCTGCAGTCCGGGGGTGTGTACTCGGGGGCGCGGGCGGACGAGATGCTGCGGCACGTCGCCAGACTGCACGCGCACCCGCTGGACGTGGACGCCCTCATCGAACGGCTCGGGCTCGGCAGCTGCGGGCGGACCCCCTACCGACGGCTGTCCGGCGGGCAGCAGCAGCGGCTGGCGTTCGCCATGGCCGTCGTCGGCCGGCCCGAGCTGCTCTTCCTCGACGAGCCGACCGCCGGACTCGACCCCCAGGCCCGCCGGACCACCTGGGACCTCGTGCGCGACCTGCGCGCCGACGGCGTGTCCGTGATCCTCACCACGCACCACATGGAGGAGGCCGAACAGCTCGCCGACGACGTCGCCATCATCGACGCGGGCCGGGTCATCGCCCAGGGCTCCCCGGAGGAGCTGTGCCGCGGCGGCGCCGAGAACACCCTGCGCTTCACCGGCCGCCCCGGGCTCGACGTGGGCTCGCTGCTCAAGGCGCTGCCCGCCGACTGCACCGCCGCCGAGCTGACCCCGGGCGCCTACCGGGTCGTCGGCAAGGTCGACCCGCAACTGCTCGCGACCGTGACGTCCTGGTGCGCGCAGAACGGGGTGATGCCGGACCGGATCTCGGTCGAGCGGCACACACTGGAGGACGTCTTTTTGGAGCTGACCGGCAAGGAGCTGCGCTCGTGACCCTCGTCACCGGTACGGGTGCGTACACCCCGAAGCCCGGCGCCGCCCCGCTGCCCCGCATGATCGCGGCGCAGGCGGCGCTGGAGACGAAGATGCTGCTGCGCAACGGCGAGCAGCTGCTGCTGACCGTCGTCATCCCTACGCTGCTGCTGGTGCTGTTCAGCTCCGTGGACATCGTGGACACCGGCGCGGGCAGGGCCGTGGACTTCCTCACCCCCGGTGTCCTCGCTCTGGCCGTGATGTCGACGGCGTTCACCGGGCAGGCCATCGCGACCGGCTTCGAGCGGCGCTACGGCGTGCTCAAGCGGCTGGCCGCCTCGCCGTTGCCGCGCTGGGGGCTGATGACCGCCAAGACGGTGTCCGTGCTGGTCACCGAGGTCCTGCAGATCGTGCTGCTGACCGTGATCGCCTTCGCGCTGGGCTGGTCGCCGCAGGGCAACCCGTTCGCCGTGCTCCTGCTGCTGGTCCTCGGCACGGCCGCCTTCTCCGGGCTGGGCCTGCTGATGGCGGGCACGCTCAAGGCCGAGGCGACCCTGGCCGCCGCCAATCTGGTCTTCCTGCTGCTGCTGGTCGGCGGCGGCGTGGTCGTACCGCTGGAGAAGTTCCCGGCCGGCGCGCAGGACGTGCTGGGGCTGCTGCCCATCTCGGCGCTGTCCGGCGGGCTGCGGGACGTGCTCCAGCACGGCGCCGGGATGCCGTGGGGCGACCTGGGGATCCTCGCCGTGTGGGCGGTGGCGGGCCTCGCCGCCGCCGGAAAGTTCTTCCGCTGGGAGTAGGGCGTGATGGACCCTCGTGAAAGCGTGCACAAGCGGCGGCCTACGATGGGAAGCGTGCCGAACCTGACCCGCGCCGACGCCGTATCCGCCGTGCGCAACCCCCTCGCCTTCATCGCCGCGCGCTGGACCCCGCACCCGAGGACCGTCCAGCGGGCGGCCCTCTCCGCGCTCGTCATGGCGGTCGTCATCGTCGTCACCGGCGGCGCGGTCCGTCTGACCGGTTCGGGCCTCGGCTGCCCGACCTGGCCCAAGTGCACCGATGACTCGCTGACCACCACCAGCGAGATGGGCCTGCACGGCGTGATCGAGTTCGGCAACCGGCTGCTGACGTACGTGCTGTGCGCCGCCGTCGGCTGGGCGATCGTCGCCGCCCGCTCCCAGAAGCCGTGGCGGCGCAGCCTCACCCGGCTGGGCTGGGTGCAGTTCTGGGTGGTCATGGGCAACGCGGTGCTCGGCGGCATCGTCGTCCTCGTCGGCCTGAACCCGTACACCGTCGCCGCGCACTTCCTGCTCTCCTCGGCGCTGATCGCGGCCGCCACGGTGATGTGGCAGCGCACCCGCGAGGGCGACACGGCACCGCGCCCGCTGGTCGGCAAGCCGATCCAGCAGCTGGTGGGGTTCCTCGTCCTCGCGAGCGTGCTGCTGATCGCGGTGGGCACGGTGGTGACCGGCGCCGGGCCGCACGCGGGCGACTCCCAGGAGGTGCCCCGTATCCCGATCGACTGGCAGACGGTCGCCAAGCTGCACGCCGTGCTGGCCTGGATCGTGGTCACGCTGACGTTCGCCCTGTGGTTCATCCTCAAGGCCGTCGACGCGCCGAAGGGCCCGCTGGCGCGGACCCGTGAACTGTTCCTGATCCTGCTCGCCCAGGGCGCCCTGGGCTACACCCAGACCTTCCTGCACCTGCCCGAGGTCCTGGTGGGCCTGCACATGCTGGGCTCGTGCCTGATGTGGATCTGGGTACTGCGGGTGCTGCTGTCGCTGCGTGAGCGCCCCGAGGCAGTGACCGACCTGCCGGGCCCGGCCGCCGAGCCCACCCTGACGAAGGCCTGACGAAGGCCCGACGAAGACTCGACGAAGGCCTGAAATCGCTCAGGGCCTGTCCGGCACGATCCGCCGGACAGGCCCTGTCCTGTGCGTGGCCCGAGGCGCGGGGCTCCGGTTCAGCCGTTCTTCGGGCCGCCGATCTGGAGGCCCGCCATACGGCTCCACTCGTACGGGCCCGTCCTCACCTTGCCCGCGAACTCGCCGTCGAACGTCTCGTGGACGGTGATCCCGGACTTCTCCACCGCCGCCCTGGCGATGTCGTAGGTGGGGGCCACGAGGTCGCCCCAGGTGCCGTCCTCGCCGACGAGGACGATGCGGGCGCCGCGCTGTCCGAGGTATGCGACCTGGCCCTCGGCGCCTCCGTGGGCCGTGGAGAAGGAGCCGATCTGCTGGGCGAGGCGGGCCGCCTTGCGCTCGGCCTTGGGGTCAACCTGCTGCGTGTCTGCCATGGTCAGGATGCTACCGGCGAGTAGATCAAACGGCGACGGGCGGGGCGGGTGGCCTTGACCACCCGCCCCGCCCGGAGACCGTATGGA
>NZ_QFDQ01000158.1 GCF_003270085.1 Streptomyces triticisoli
ATGCTGGTGGCGCCGCCGGCCGAGGCGGGCCCCGCCCGCCGGCTCGGCGCGATCGGCGCGGCGGCGGAGATCGTCGCGGCCTGGCTCATCGAGCGCCGTCCCGGTCTGGTGCCCCAGGCGTACACCACCGGCCGGGCCCGCCGCCTGCGCCGGGCCTCGGAAGGCCTGACGCTGGCGGGAGCGCTCGTGGCCGTGTCCGTCGCCCGGCGCAGCCGCCCGGCCGCGGCCGCGGCGGGACTGGCCCTGCTCGCCGGGAGTGCCCTGCAGCGCTTCGGCACCTTCGAGGCGGGCGTCGCCTCCACCAGGGACCCCGCCTATGTCGTCGTCCCGCACCGCGAACGCCTGAACGCGGCCGGCACCGGCCGGGAGGTCCCGTGACTACAAAGCCCCGGCCTGCTGTGGATCCACAGCAGGCAGCTGACGTTGGCGGGCTGGAGCAGGTCGAGCCGGATCCCGTGAAGATGCCGGGAGCGAGATCAGCACGATCGAACTGTTGATGGTCGCGAGCAGCATGCCCAGCGTGGTGTTGGTCAGCGCAACCCACTTTTGACTTGCTCCTCGGGCTGAGGCCCGGGGATTCTGGCCTTCCGCTCCGGTGCCGTGCCGCTACGCGGCACGGGTACCGGTGCGGATTCCGCGGCTTCCTGCTTCACCGCGCTGTGCCGGACCAGGGTCCGGTCTTATCGGCGCTCCACAGGCTGTCACCGCCAGTCCGGCGGCCTGTTTGACGTTGATGGCGGCGTTGTGGTCCCGGTCGTGGGCCGCACCGCAGGCCGTGCAGGCCCATTCCTGCACGGCGAGGGGTTTGGGCCCGTCGCGGTGGCCGCAGGTGGAGCACACCTGGCTGGTGGGCTCGAACCTCCCGACCTTGACGAAGGTGCGCCCGTACCGGGCGGCCTTGTAGGCGAGCATGTGCACGAACTGGGACCAGCCCGCGTCGTGGACGCTCTTGGCCAGCCGGGTACGTGCCAGGCTCCTGACCGCCAGGTCCTCCACCGCGACCGCTTGGTTTTCGCGGATCAGCCAGGTGGAGAGCTGATGGTGGAACTCGTGGCGCGCGTCGGCCACCCGCGCGTGGGCGCGGGCGACCTTCCGGCGGGCCTTCTCGCGGTTCTTGGACCCCTTCTGCTTGCGGGACAGCTCCCGCTGGGCCTTCTTGAGCTTCTTCTCCGCGCGGCGCAAAAACCGCGGGGAGTCGATCTTCGTGCCGTCGGACAGGACCGCGAAGTGCGTCAGCCCGAGGTCGATGCCGACGCTCCGGCCGGTGTCGGGCATGCGGGCCGCGTCGGCGGCCGGGTCGGTGTCGACGACGAAGGAGGCGAAGTACCGCCCGGCAGCGTCCTTGACCACGGTCACACTGGACGGGACGGCGGGCAGGGACCGCGACCAGCGCACCCGCACCTCGCCGATCTTCGGCAGGCTCAGTCGCCCGGTGGGGGCGAGGGACCAGCGGGCGTTGGCGGTGAACCGGATCGCCTGCCTCACATCCTTGCGCGACTTGAAGCGCGGCGCACCCAGCTTCGGGCCCCTGCGCTCGCCTTTGAGGGAGGCGGAGAAGTCGCGGTAGGCGGCCTCGGCGTCCCGCAGTGCCTGCTGCAGCACCACCGCCGACACCTTCCCCAGCCAGTGCCGCTCCCGGGTCTTCTTCGCCTCGGTGAGAAGCGTCCGCGACAGCACCGCCGCGGTGGGAAACGGCTGACCCGCCGCCCGCGCCTGCTCCCGCGCCTCGACCGCGTCGTTGTACACCACCCGCGCACACCCGAACGCCCGGGCCAGCGCGCTGCGCTGGCCCGGTGACGGATCAAGGCGGAAGGCATACCGAAGCCGCATGATCCGGACGCTAGCACCCGCCACCGACGGTCCGGGGCGGATCAGCCAAATCCCACTCCGCCGGAACGATCCGGCGACGCTCCGCGCCGCACCCGCCGGGTCCGCTGCACCACCGGCATGAACGCCAGGGGCGCAGCGAATGAACCTCGGTAGCGCGGGTGGTCCACGCCGATCCACGTCCTTCGACCGCACTGCACGGCACCGGCGCTGTCCGGTGTGCGACCGTGCTCCTCGGTCGTCATCACGTGCACCCAGTACTGTGCTGTTCTGCCGGTGGACGCGGCTGCACGTCGTCCTCGAACATCCGTCGCACGAGCGGCAGGGTGGTCCGCACGGTCGTTCCCAGCGCCTGTTGTTGCTCCTCGGGCAGGCCGGCCAGCAGCTGGGCCAGGCGGGCGTCGCGCGCCTGCCTGCGCTCGGCGAGTACGTCGCGGCCGGCGTCCGTGACGGCGACGAGGGTGACCCGCCCGTCCTCGGGGTCGTCGACGCGCGCCACCAGGCCCTGGCGTTCCAGGCGCTGCACCAACTGGGTCATCGACGGCTGGGTGACGCCTTCCGCCGCCGCGAGCGCGGTGAGCCGGGCCGGGCCCTCGCGCTCCAGCCGGGCCAGGGTCGAGGCGGCGGTGAAGCTCATTCCGCGGCGGTCCGTCATGGCCCTGACCACGGCGGAAGCCACCTCGGCCAGGGCGTGCGCGGTTGCCTGCGGGTCGTACGCCGAGTGCGTTTCCTCCACGCATCCCAGTATCACGCGCCTATATAGGCGGCCTATAAAAATTTCGGCTCTGTCCCGTAATCGGTGGTAGCGCTGTGTGTTGATCACTGGAGGAGGATGCGGTGGCGGAGCAGGGGGAACCCGGCTCGGCCGTGCATCTGCCTCATGATCTTCTTGGTTCGCGTGTTGACGCCCTCGGTGCGACCGTTGTGGTACGGGGTGGTGAGTCCAGCGTTGACGGCTGCGCGGTCGAGTTCGAGGCCGTTCGCGAAGGAGTGCAGGTGGGGCAGGTCGACGGCGCGAACTGCCGTGATCCAGTCGGTCAGCTTGGCGTCGTTGCCCTCGGCCGGGGTCAGCAGCTGGGCAAACTCGCCGGTCAGGCTGGCAAGTTCGTTCATCTCGGGGCAGGCTTTGGTGAGTTCCCGCAGCAGTGCGGCGTCCTTGTCGCGCAGGTTCTCGGGGCGGGTGAGGAGGAGGCGGGCGAAGCGCTGCGGGGTGGTGACGGGCTTGTCTCCCTCGGCGCGGCCCTGGGTGATGTAGCGGTAGAGCAGGTTGAGGCTGCCCGTGTATCCCAACTCCTTGATTTCCCGGAAGAGCTGGAGGACGGGGACGGCTGGGTCGGCGGCGCGGCGGGCGCGGAGGTGGTCGCGGTAAGGGTCGACGAGCGTGGGCCGGTACCGGGGTGCGCGGCGCTCGGCGGTGGGTTCCTTCACGCGGGCGTACCGCTTGACTGTGTTCAGTGCGACGTTGAGGCGCCGGGCGCATTCGAGTAGGCCGACGCCCTTGTCGAGCAGCTCGTGGACTTGCTGCCAGCGTTCGCGGGTGGTCTGCTCGCGGATGCCCCCGGGTCGGGCGGGATTCACGGCGGTCGCCCAGCACGCGGCGTGGGAGCGGACCTCGGCCAGGACCTTGCCGCACAGGTTGCTCCACAGGTGCCACCTGTCGCTGACCTGCACCGCTTCGGGCAGGGCCTGGCGGATCGCCTCGCCGTAGGTGGCGGATCCGTCCCGGCAGACGTATTCGGCCCCGGGATGCTCGCGCAGCCACGCGGCCAGGGTCTCGGCGGTGCGATCGGGCAGGGCGTCGATCCGCTCGCCGGTCTCGGCGTCGATGATCACGGTGGCGTAGCGATGCCGGCGTTTGAGGGCGAAGTCGTCGACGCCGAGCACGCGCGGGACGCGCAGCGGCGGTGTCGCCCTGCGCATGAGCATGCGCAGGGCGGTTGAGCGAGAGATCCAGCAGGCCAGCACGCGCGAGAGACGGGCACCCGCCCGGCCCGCTAACTCCGCTACTACGGAGCCGAGTTGCTCGGCCAGGCGGTTGGTCCGGCGCTGGTAGCGCTCCACGACACCGGGAACCTGCTCACGGAACGTCTGCCGCGAGCAGCCGAGCACCGGGCACACCAGCCGCCGCAACCTCACCGAGACGACGACCCGCCGTCCGTCCACCGGCACGTCCGCGACCCTCCGCCCGTGGAAACCGTGCACCCGCCCTGTCGGCGTCCCGCACTCGGGGCACAGCACCGGATCGTCCCGGGTCCGCGCCGTCACCCGAATCAGACTGCCCTCGTCCGCCACACCCTCGATGACCAGCGCCGACAACCCCGAAAACACCACACTCACAAGCTCGTTGACATCTCGCACACCATGCCAACGAAGCTCGTCACCCGTCGTTACCACCGATTACGGGACAGAGCCAAAATTTCGGTAAGAGAACCCGGGAGAACCCCGAAGCGGCCGTCACCCCTGGCGCAGGTCCTTGACCCGGCGGATCTTGCCCACCGAGCGTTCCAGGGTCTCCGGGTCGACCACGCAGACCTCGACGCTGATGCCCACCGAGTCCTTCACCCCCTTGGCGATCGCCTTGGCGGCCGCGTCGCGCTGCTGCGGGGCCGCGCCGTGGCGGGCCTCGATGTGGACCGTCATGTGGTCCATGCGGCCGCGCTGGGTCAGCTGGATCTGGAAGTGCGGGGCGACGTCCGGCACCCGCAGGACCACTTCCTCGATCTGGCTGGGGAAGACGTTCACACCGCGCAGGATGATCATGTCGTCGCTGCGGCCGGTGATCTTCTCGATGCGGCGGAAGGCGGGCCGTGCGGTGCCGGGCAGCAGGCGCGTGAGGTCACGCGTGCGGTAGCGGATGATCGGCAGGGCTTCCTTGGACAGCGAGGTGAAGACCAGCTCGCCGCTTTCCCCCTCGGGCAGGACCTCGCCGGTGAACGGGTCGACGACCTCGGGGTAGAAGTAGTCCTCCCAGACGTGCAGGCCGTCCTTGGTCTCCACGCACTCCTGCGCCACGCCCGGGCCCATGACCTCGGACAGGCCGTAGATGTCGACGGCGTGGATGCCCATGCGCTCCTCGATCTCGCGGCGCATGGCCTCCGTCCAGGGTTCGGCGCCGAAGATGCCGACCTTCAGGGAGCTGGTGCGCGGGTCGACGCCCTGCCGCTCGAACTCGTCGAGCAGGGTCAGCATGTAGGAGGGCGTGACCATGATGATCTCGGGCCGGAAGTCCCGGATGATCTGCACCTGGCGCGCGGTCATGCCGCCCGAGGCGGGGATCACGGTGCATCCGGCCCGTTCGGCACCGTAGTGCGCGCCGAGGCCGCCGGTGAACAGGCCGTAGCCGTAGGAGATGTGGATCTTGTGACCCGGCCGGCCGCCGGCGGCGCGGATGGAGCGGGCGACGGCGTCGGCCCACATCGACAGGTCGTTCTCGGTGTAGCCGACGACGGTGGGGCGGCCGGTGGTGCCGCTGGAGGCGTGGATGCGCCGGACCTCGGACATGGGGACGGCGAACATGCCGAAGGGGTAGGTGTCGCGCAGATCGGCCTTGGTGGTGAAGGGGAAGTGGGCGAGGTCCTCGAGACTGCGGCAGTCGTCGGGCTTCACTCCGGCCTCGTCGAACTTCCTGCGGTACTGCTCGACGTTGTCGTAGGCGTGGCGCAGGGTCGCGCGGAGGCGGTCGAGCTGCAGCTCGCGGAGCTGTTCGCGGGTCATGCACTCGCCGCTGTCCAGCAGCTCGTCCGGGAGCGGCTGTCCCAGCCGGGGCCCCTGGTCCGGCGAGGCCGTCGGTTCGCTGCTCATCGCGACTCCTTCGTCTTCGTGCTTCGCATGCTGCGGCTGCGCCCGCGGAACTCCGCGATCACTTCTTCGCCCGCCCGTCCCCCGCCGCCCCCCTCGACGGACCGCGCTCCGCGCGGGCTGTCGCCGATACGCCGGACGCTCACGTCGTAGATCCCGCTGCGGCCGTACCGGGCGCGCTCGCGGGCCGTCGCCTCCAGGACGTCGCCCTCGTAGGCCGGGGCGATGAAGTCGATGTCGGCCGCGGCCGCGACGGTCACCGGCCCGTGGCTGTTGCACGCGCAGGCGAAGGCGGTGTCGGCGAACAGGAAGAGGTAACCGCCGTGGGCGATCCTGTGCCCGTTGACCATCGCCGGTGTCACGGTCATGCGCAGCACCGCGGTCCCCTCGCCGTGCCGCACCAGCTCGATGCCCAGAGACCGGGAGGCCTGGTCCGCGGCGAACATCGTCTCCACCGGACCGGGGTCCACGCCAGTGGCCTGTTCCACGTTTTTCACCACCTTGTGTACCGACCGAACATTCGGTTAGCGTCGGCGTTGTCAAGAAATCAAGCATCACCACTGCCTGTCAAGAGGTGGACCGCATGCCCGGCAACACTCCCGAGACCGTCGACTTCTTCGCCCGCCACCGTGAGCTGCTGGAAACGGCCGTCGCCGCCACCGCGAGCCGGGACCACTGGACGCCGTATCCGGAGTCGCCCAGCAGGTCGGTGTACGGCGAGGAGGCCGCGAAGCTCGGCGAGGCGGCCTTCCGGGACCAGCTGGGCAAGCCGTTCGCGCTGCCCGGGCACCCCGGGGACGGGACCGTGCGGGCCGCCGAGACCTCCCCCTACGGCTTTGCGCTCGGGATCAGCTACCCCCGTGTCGCGCCCGAGGAGGCGGTGACCGCGGCCAAGGCGGCCACCGGCGCCTGGCGCGCGGCCGGCCCCGATGTACGCGCCGGGGTCGCCGTCGAGATCCTGGCCCGGCTGAACGCCGCGAGTTTCGAGAACGCGCATGCCGTGCAGCACACCACCGGCCAGGCCTTCGTCATGGCGTTCCAGGCGGGCGGCCCGCACGCGCAGGACCGCGGTCTGGAGGCCGTCGCCTACGCCTGGGCCGAGCAGAAGCGGCACCCGGCCTCGGCCCGCTGGACCAAGCCGCAGCGCAAGGGCGGGGCGCTGGCCATGGACAAGAAGTTCACCCCGGTCGGCCGCGGTGTCTCGCTGCTGATCGCCTGCAACACCTTTCCGACGTGGAACGGTTATCCGGGCCTGTTCGCCAGTCTGGTCACCGGCAACCCCGTCGTGGTCAAGCCGCACCCGGGCGCCGTACTGCCTCTGGCGCTCACCGTGCGGACCGCCCGCGAGGTCCTGGCCGAGGCCGGCTTCGACCCCGATCTCGTGATCCTGGCAGCCGAGGAGCCCGGCGAGCGGACCGCGGGCTTCCTCGCGCTCCACCCCGACGTCCGCATCATCGACTTCACCGGCTCCACGGAGTTCGGCGACTGGCTGGAGACCAACGCCCGTCAGGCCGTCGTGTACACCGAGAAGGCCGGCCTCAACACGGTCGTCCTGGACTCCACCGACGACTACCGCGGGCTGCTGGGCAACCTCGCGTTCTCGCTGTCCCTCTACAGCGGGCAGATGTGCACCACCCCGCAGAACCTGCTGATCCCCCGTACGGGCATCGCCACCGATCAGGGCGTCAGGACCCCCGACGAGTTCGCCGCGGACCTGGGCGCCGCGCTGGACAGGCTGCTCGGCGCCCCGGACCGGGCGGTCGGCACGCTCGGCGCGATCGTCAACGACGGGGTGCGCGAGCGCCTGGAGAAGGCCGCGGCCCTCGGCCGCACCGCGCATCCCTCGCAGCCGGTCGAGCACCCCGAGTATCCGCAGGCCGTCGTCCGTACGCCGCTGGTCGCGCGCCTGGACGCGGAGGCGGACGAGGAGACGTACACCCGCGAGTGGTTCGGGCCCGTCTCCTTCGTCATCGCCACCGACTCCACCGAGCACAGCCTGCGGATCCTCCGTGAGACGGTGCGCGCCCACGGCGCGCTCACCGCCGCCGTGCACTCCACCCGTGAAGAGGTCCTCGCCGCGGCCGAGTCGGCGGCCCTGGACGCGGGAGTGCACCTGTCGGAGAACCTCACCGGCGGGGTCTTCGTCAACCAGTCCGCGGCGTTCAGCGACTTCCACGGCAGCGCCGCCAACCCGGCGGCCAGCGCCACGCTGTCCGATCCCGCGTTCGTCACGGGCCGCTTCGCGACGCTGCAGTCGCGCCGCCCCGTCGTCATCCAGGAGGGCACCCATGCCTGACGAGGTCTTTCTCATCGACGGGGCCCGCACCCCGCAGGGCCGCTACGGCGGCGCCCTGGCCTCCGTACGCCCCGACGACCTGGCCGCCCTGGTGGTCGGCGAGGCCGTCCGCCGCGCCGCGATACCGGCCGAGGCCGTGGACGAGGTCATTCTGGGCGCGGCCAACCAGGCCGGAGAGGACAATCGCGACGTGGCGCGCATGGCCGTGCTGCTGGCCGGGCTTCCGCACACGGTGCCCGGCTACACGGTCAACCGGCTGTGCGCCTCGGGCCTGACCGCGGTCGCCTCGGCCGCCCAGGCGATCCGGGCCGGGGAGGCCGATCTGGTCGTCGCGGGCGGCGTGGAGTCGATGACCCGGGCCCCGTGGGTCATGGAGAAGCCGGGCACTCCCTGGTCCAAGCCGGGCGAGGTGCACGACACGTCCCTGGGCTGGCGCTTCACCAACCCGCGTTTTTCCGCCGTCGACCGCGCGGTGCCCGCCGGGGCGGGCCCGGAGGCGGTGAAGGTGACCCTGTCGATGGGCGAGACGGCCGAGGAGGTCGCCGCGCTCGACGGCATCACCCGCGCCGACTCCGACGCCTTCGCGCTGCGCAGCCACCGGCGTGCCGTCGCCGCGCAGCAGGCCGGACACTTCGACCGCGAGATCGTGCCGGTCGAGGTGAAGGACGGGCGCGTGGAGCGCGACGAGGGGCCGCGGCCGTCGACGACGCCGGAGAAGCTGGGCAAGCTGCGCACCATCTTCCGCGAGGACGGCATCGTCACCGCGGGTTCGTCCTCGCCGCTGTCCGACGGGGCCGCGGCCCTGGTGGTGGCGAGCGCGGCGGCCGTCGAGCGGTACGGGCTCACGCCGCGCGCCCGGGTGGTCACGTCCGCCTCGGCCGGGGTGCAGCCCAACCTCATGGGGCTCGGGCCGGTTCCCGCCACGGAGAAGGCGCTCGCCCGCGCCGGCCGGCAGACCGCCGATCTGGACGCCGTCGAGCTCAACGAGGCCTTCGCCGCGCAGGCCCTGGCGGTCATCCGCCGGCTCAAGCTCGACGAGGACAAGGTCAACGCCGACGGCGGCGCCATCGCGCTCGGCCATCCGCTGGGCTGTTCGGGTGCCCGCATCCTGCTCACGCTGCTGGGCCGCCTGGAGCGCGAGGACGCCCGCCGTGGCCTGGCCACGCTGTGCGTGGGCGTGGGCCAGGGGATGGCGATGCTGGTGGAGCGGGTATGAATGACGTTCCGAGCGACACGGTGGGTGACGCCGCGTACGAGACGCTGCTCGTCGAGGAGCGCGAGGACCGGGTCGTGGTCACCCTGCACCGTCCCGAGGCGCGCAACGCCATCAGCGGGCTGATGATCCGTGAACTGCACGCGGTCTGCGACCTGCTGGAACGCGATCCGAAGCTGCTGCTGCTCACCGGGCACGGCAACGTCTTCGCCGGCGGCGCCGACATCGCGGAGCTGCTGCGGCGCGGCCGGGACGAGGCGCTGCAGGGGATCAACAGCCGTCTGTTCGAGCGGGTGCGCAGGCTGCCCATGCCGACGGTGGCCGCCGTCGACGGCTGGGCCCTGGGCGGCGGCGCCGAGTTGTCGTACGCCTGCGACATCCGGATCGCGGGACCCGACGCCGTCTTCGGCAATCCGGAGCCGGGGCTCGGCATCCTGGCGGCGGCCGGGGCCTGCTGGCGGCTTCCCGAACTGGTCGGCGAGTCGGTCGCCAAGCAGGTGCTGCTCGCCGGGCGGAATCTGGACGCGCGGGCGGCTCTGGCCGCCGGTCTCGTCATCGACGTCGTGCCCGCGGAGAAGCTGCTCGACGATGCGCACGCGCTGCTGGACCGCATGGCGCGGTCCTCGGCCACGGCGCTGCGTCTGACCAAGCTCGTCGTGGACGCGCCGGGCGCGCACCCGGTCGCCGACGACCTGGCGCAGGCCGTGCTCTTCGAGGGACGGGACAAGCAGGACCGGATGACGCGTTTCCTGGCGAGGAAGAACGGGAGCAGTACATGAGCAGTCCGACCGTGCCCGCCGTCGTCGGTGTGATCGGCGGCGGCCGGATGGGGACCGGGATCGCACAGTCGTTCGCGGCGATCGGCTCGTCCGTGACCGTCGTGGAGAGCGGTGCGCAGGCCGCGGCCGACGCCGTGGACCGGATCGCCGCCGGGCTGCGGCGGGCCGCCGAACGCGGCAGGCTCGCCGAGCCCGCCGAGCAGGTGCTCGGCCGGATTGCCGCCGTGGAGTCCGTGGACGGGCTGCCGCCGGACGCCGAGCTGGTCGTCGAGGCCGTGCCGGAGAACGCCGGACTCAAGGCACGGCTGCTGGCCGCGGCCGAAGCGGCGGTGGACTCCACGACCGTACTGGCCACCAACACGAGTTCTCTGTCGGTGACCGAGCTGGCCTCGGCGCTGAAGGAGCCGGGCCGCTTCCTGGGCATGCACTTCTTCAACCCCGTGCCCGCCTCCGAGCTGATCGAGATCGTCGTCGCGCCGGACACCTCGCCGGAGGCCGTGCGGGCCGCGCTGGACTGGACCCGGGCGCTCGGCAAGAAGGACGTCGTGGTCAAGGACTCCCCCGGATTCGCCAGCAGCCGGCTCGGCCTGGCGCTCGGCCTGGAGGCGATCCGCATGGTCGAGGACGGGGTCGCCGAGCCGGAGGCGATTGACGACGCGATGAGCCTCGGCTACAAGCACCCGATGGGTCCGCTGCGCCTGACCGACCTGGTGGGACTGGATGTGCGCCTGGCCATCGCCGAATACCTGCACGCCACGCTCGGGGAACGGTTCGCCCCGCCGCAACTGCTGCGCGACAAGGTCGCCCGGGGCGAGCTGGGCCGCAAGTCGGGGCAGGGGTTCTACACCTGGCAGTGACCTCGCCGGGAGCGGCCGGGGCGGAGCTGGGTGCCGTGCCGGAGTGTGAAGCGGCGCCCAGGGGGTTGCCGGAGCCGCCGAAATTCGACAGACTATGTACCGAACGAACGGTCGGTTGGGGAGCTGGTTATCGATGACCACGTCACAGGGCGCTCAGTCGGGCGGCGACGGCGCGGAGCCGCGGCTCCAGGAGCATTTCGACGCGACGATCGCGAGGGATCAGCGGATCGAGCCCCGGGACTGGATGCCCGAGGGCTACCGCAGGACGCTGATCCGGCAGATCGCGCAGCACGCCCACTCGGAGATCATCGGCATGCAGCCGGAGGGCGAGTGGATCACCAGGGCGCCCTCACTGCGCCGCAAGGCCATCCTCTTCGCGAAGGTCCAGGACGAGGCCGGACACGGCCTGTACCTGTACTCGGCGGCCGAGACCCTGGGCGCCGACCGCGCGGACCTCACCGAGCGCCTCATAGAGGGCCGGCAGAAGTACTCGTCGATCTTCAACTACCCGACGCCGACCTTCGCCGACGTCGGCGTGATCGGCTGGTTCGTCGACGGTGCGGCGATCTGCAACCAGGTGCCGCTGTGCCGCAGTTCGTACGGTCCGTACGCCCGCGCCATGGTGCGGATCTGCAAGGAGGAGTCGTTCCACCAGCGTCAGGGCTATGAGCTGCTGATGACGATGATGCGCGGCACCGACGCCCAGCGCGAGATGGTGCAGGACTCGGTGAACCGCTGGTGGTGGCCGTCCCTGATGATGTTCGGTCCGCCCGACGGCGACTCCCCCAACTCCGCGGCCTCGATGGCCTGGAAGATCAAGCGGCACAGCAACGACGAACTGCGCCAGCGCTTCGTCGACATGACCGTCCCGCAGGCCGCCAAGCTGGGCGTCACCCTGCCCGACCCCGAGCTGCGCTGGAACGAGGAGCGCGGCCGCCACGACTTCGGCACCCCCGACTGGTCCGAGCTCAAGCGCGTGATCAGCGGCGACGGACCCTGCAACGAGCAGCGCATCGCACGGCGGCGGGCCGCCCACGAGGAGGGCGCCTGGGTGCGCGAGGCGGCGACCGCCCACGCGGCCAAGCGGGCCGCCCGGTCCGGGCAGACCCGGGAAGCCCAGAACACCCAGGAAGGAACGGCGGCATGAGCAACACCGACGGCACGAAGGACAGCTGGCCGCTGTACGAGGTGTTCGTCCGCGGCAAGCGCGGCCTGAACCACGTCCACGTCGGCTCGCTGCACGCCGCCGACGACGCGATGGCGCTCAGCCACGCCCGCGACCTGTACACCCGGCGCAACGAAGGCGTGAGCATCTGGGTGGTGCGCTCGGAGCACATAGCCGCCTCCACCCGCGACGAGAAGGACCCCTTCTTCGCCCCCAGCGCCGACAAGGTCTACCGCCACCCCACCTTCTACGACATCCCCGACGATGTCCCCCACATCTAGGAGCAGGACGACATGAGCGACGTCACCGACGACCACGTCTACCTGTCCCTGACCGAGGAGCACGGGGACTCGGACGCCCGTTGGGCCTTCGGCACCGGGTTCGAGGACCCGCTGCACGGCGTCGACACCGCCGTGCCGGCCACGGTCGACGCCGCCGAGCTGGCCGCGTGCTGCCTGGCCCTCGGTGACGACGCCCTGGTCGGCGCGCAGCGCCTGGCCCAGTGGTGCACCCGGGCTCCGGAGCTGGAGGAGGAGGTGGCCCTGGCCAACATGGGCCTCGACCTGCTCGGCCAGGCACGGCTGCTGTACGCACGCGCCGGGCAGGTGGACGGCAGCGGCCGGGGCGAGGACGCCTACGCCTACTTCCGTGACGCGGAGGACTTCCGCAACGTCCGGCTCGCCGAACTCCCCAACGGCGACTTCGCGTTCTCCATCGCCCGGCTGCTGGTGCTGTCCTGCTGGCGCCTGGCCGTCTTCCAGCGGCTCGCGGCCACCGCACCGGACCCGGTCCTGAAGGCCGTCGCGGCCAAGGGGGTCAACGAACTCGCCTACCACCGCCAGTTCGCGGCCGACTGGGCGGTGCGCCTGGGCGACGGCACCGAGGAGTCGCACCGGCGGATGCGGGCGGCCCTGGCCGGCATCGCCCCGTACACGGCCGAACTCTTCGCCTCCCGGCCGGGATTCGGCATCGACCCGGCGGACGTACGGGAGGAGACCATGGCCGTGCTCCAGCAGGTTCTCGACGCCGCCGGACTGGAGCTGCCGGCGGCCGAGGCACTGCCTGGACAGGGCAGGGAAGGCGACCACACCGAGCACCTGGCCCCCCTGCTGGACGAGCTGCAGAGCGTGGCCCGCGCCCACCCGGAGGCGACATGGTGACCACCCTGGACGAACGGCGTGCCCGGCACGTGGCCGAGCAGGTCCCGGACCCGGAGCTGCCGATGCTCACCCTGGCCGACCTCGGCATCCTGCGCGCTGTCGAGGTGAGGGAGGACGGCACGGTCGTCGCGGGCCTGACCCCCACCTACTCGGGCTGTCCCGCGATGGCGGAGATGCGCGCCGACGTCGCCGCGCGGCTGCGGGCGGCCGGCTTCGCGCGGGTGGAGATCCGTACGGTGCTCGACCCGCCGTGGACGACGGACTGGATCACGCCCGAGGGCCGCCGCAAGCTCACCGAGGCCGGCATCGCGCCGCCCGGCACCGCGCCCCGGCGCACCGGCGGACCCGTGCCGCTTCAGCTGTCGGCCACGCGCAGCGCCGTGGCGTGCCCCCGCTGCGGGTCGTCGGACACCGAGGAGACGTCCCGCTTCTCCGCCACCTCCTGCAAGGCCCTGTGGCGCTGCCGCAGCTGCCTGGAGCCGTTCGAGTACGTCAAGGAGATCTGATGGGCCCGACCCCCACGACGGCGGACGCCCCCGTGTCCGCCGCCCCCGCGCGCCCGCGGCGCCGTCCGGCCTTCCACCCGCTGCGGGTCGCCGCGGTGCAGCCGCTGTGCGCCGACGCGGCCGCCATCAGCTTCGACATACCCGACGAGCTGGCGGAGGAGTTCGCCCACCGGCCCGGCCAGTCGCTCACCCTGCGCCGCGAGATCGACGGGCACGACGAGCGCCGCTCGTACTCCATCTGCTCCCCCGTCGGCGCCCGCCCCCGCATCGGCGTGCGGGTCGTGCCCGGCGGACTGTTCTCCTCCTGGCTGGTCCATGAGGTGCGCCCCGGGGACACGATCGAGGTGATGGCCCCCACCGGCGCCTTCACCCCCGACCTCACCGAGCCGGGCCACCACGTCCTGATAGCCGCCGGCTCCGGCATCACCCCGATGCTGTCCATAGCCGAGTCCGTGCTGGCCGCGGACACCCGCTCCCGGGTCACGCTCTTCTACGGCAACCGCCGCACCGACACGGTGATGTTCGCCGACGAGCTCGCGGACCTGAAGGACCTCTACCGCACCCGTTTCCAGCTCGGGCACGTGCTGTCCCGCGAGCCGCGCGAGGCCGAACTGCTGTCGGGGCGCCTGGACGCCGAGCGCCTCGCCGCGCTCATCGACGGGCTCGTCGACGTGCGCGGCGCGGACCACTGGTGGCTGTGCGGTCCGCACGGCATGGTCCGGGACGCGCAGAAGCTCCTCGGGGACCTCGGCGTCCCGGCGGACCGCGTCCACCAGGAACTGTTCTTCGCCGACGACGAGCCGATCCGCACCGTCCGCCACGAGGACGCCCCCACGGACGGCCCGGTCAGCCAGGTCACCATCACCCTCGACGGCCGCTCCACCACCTCGCCGCTACCCCGCGGGACGACGATCCTGGACGGGGCGACGCGGGTGCGCCCCGACATGCCCTTCGCCTGCAAGGGCGGCGTGTGCGGCACCTGCCGTGCCCTGGTCACCGACGGCGAGGCCGACATGCGCCGCAACTACGCGCTCGAACCCTCCGAGGTCGACGCCGGATACGTACTGACCTGCCAGACGTTCCCCGTCTCCGAGACGCTGACCGTCGACTTCGACAGCTGAGCGAACAGCGGGAACGGTGATCCGCACAGAACGGGAACGGTGATCCGGACGGAAGGGGAGTGAGCCCGGCGCCCTCCGCGGGGTGCCGGGCACAAAGAAGGCGGGGGCTCAGCGCACCGTGCGCGTGTGTGCGCGTGTGCGTGCGCTCGAAGGTGGCGAAGGCTTCCTCCTGCCGCCGCTCCGGTTCCGCCTTCGGGCTGCCCGTCGGCAGGTGCCGGCGGGTCTGCGCCCGGACGGGCTCGGGGCTCGCCGGAGCGTTCGCCGCGGCGGGCCGCGGCGAGGCGTTAGCCCGGGCCGTGGGATTTTGCCCGGCCACAGGCTCTCGCCCGGCAGGACCGCGTACTCCGGCGAGGCGCGGGCCGGGTCCTTCGACCCGGGGTGGCTCGGGCCGCACGTGCCGGCCGCGTACTCGTACGCATACTCGTTGGCTCGTTGGCCGATGCCCGATCCGGGACACGCCGGGGTCGTCTGCCGCCAGTCGCCCTCGTGGACGAGGCCGACGCCGTGCCCGACGCGTTCGGCGCGGACGACGCCGACGGCCTCCTCGATATGGCCCTCAGGTCCTCCGACTTGGCCGGCCCAGGCCACAACTCGCCCGAGTGCAGAATGACATGGGCCTTCGGGGTACTGGGTGCGCAGACAGCCGGTCATGCGCACCCGCAGGCTGTGGCCGCGCGGCGAGCTGTCCCGGTCCTCGGGCCGGGCGAGGCCGACCGCGACGGTATAAAGAATTCCTATGCCTGCCGCCCTGCGGTTCACGGATAGGCTCTGTGCTCAATCCTCTGGACGTGATCCGGGTCACCCCTTTTTCCCGAAACGCAAGGAGCCCACCCGTTGAACGCGATGTGGCGCGTGAATCCGCAGAAGACAGCACTGCTCGTCATCGACATGCAGAACGACTTCGTCCTCGAGGGATATCCGATGGAAGTGCCGATGGCACGCCGGCGGATACCCCGGATGCAGGAGGTCATCACAGAATGCCGAGCGGCCGGAATTCCGGTCGTCTACACCCAGCACATTCTGCTGGACACGTTCAATGTGTCCCCGCTGGAATCCGCCTACAACCCGGCGCTTTTGAACGCGGGCATGCGGGAGGGCAGCTTCGGCGCCGAGGTCGTCGACGACCTGAAGCCGGAGCCCGACGACGTCGTCATCCAGAAGCACCGCTACGACGCGTTCCACAACACGCAGCTGGAGAACGTGCTGACCAGCATCTCGGGCTTGCGCCAGGTGGACACGGTGATCATCATCGGCACCCTCACCGAGGTCTGCTGCGACTCCACCGCGCGCGGAGCCTACATGCGCGATTTCAAGGTGGCTTTCATCAGCGATGCCACCGGAGCGCTCAGCGACGAGGCGCAAGCAGCCACGGAGAAAACCATCAGTACATTCTTCGGCCGGGTGCTCCCGACCGGGGAACTGGTCGCGGAGATCCGTGAGGGCCGGGAAGGAAGAGCGGAATGAAACCAAGAGAGTACGACGTCCGCTACGAGCGCTCGGCAGTGCTGCTGTTGTCCCTCGGATTCGGTCTCGTCGGTCTGGACCGCTGGATCATCAGCCCGCTGTTCCCCTCGATGATGAAGGATCTCGGGCTCGACTACCAGGACCTGGGCAATATCATCGGCGTTCTCGGGCTGGCCTGGGGATGCTCCTCCCTTCTCATCGGCGGCCTCTCCGACCGGCTGGGCCGGCGCAAAATCCTGGTCGGTTCGATCGTCCTGTTCTCGGTCTGCTCGCTGCTGACCGGGTTCGTCAGCGGGCTCGCCAGCCTGCTCGTCGTGCGGGCCGTCATGGGCATCACCGAGGGCGGGTTCACCCCGACCGCGGTGGCCGCCACGGCGGAGGCGTCGCGACCGGAGCGCCGCGGACTGAACATGGGCACCCAGCAGAGCACCTTCGCCCTGTTCGGCATCGGCCTGGGCCCGATCATCGCCACCCAGTTGCTGCGGGTCCTGCCGAGCTGGCACTGGGTCTTCGGACTCATGCTGCTCCCCGGCCTGGTCCTGGCCTGGTTCGTCTTCCGGACCATACGCGAGCCGCACCAGCTGCCGGCCTTCGAATCCGCTGTCGCGTCCACCTCCCAGGAGAGGACCCGCTGGCTGGACGTCTTCCGCTACCGGAACATCCGGCTGGCCATCGTCGCCCTGTGCGGCGCCATGACCTGCATCTTCGTACTGAGCGCCATGGTGCCGAGCTACCTGGTCGACCACCAGGGCATCGGAACCAGCCAGATGGGCGTCATCGCCTCCGGCATCGGTTTCGGCGCCTTCGCGGGCCAGCTGGCCATCCCCGGACTGTCCGACCGCTTCGGCCGCAAGCCCGTGGTCCTCGTCGCCCTGCTGATGGCGATGTGCATGCTGGTCGGCTTCATCCTGCAGGGGCCGGTGGTGCCGCTGCTGTTCCTGCTGCTGTTCTTCGTCGCCTTCGGCACCAACGGCTGCCTGGCCCTGCTCGCCGGAACCGTGACCGTGGAGTCCGTCCCCGCCGGTCTGATGGCGGCCGCCGCCGGCACCGTCATGGGCGTCGCGGAGATCTTCGGCGGCGGCGTCGCCCCGTCGGTCGCCGGGTTCCTGGCCCAGAACTACGGCATCCACACCGTCCTCTACCTCGCGCTGGGCGGACTGCTGCTCTGCGTGGGCGCCGCCTCCTTCCTCCAGGAGACGGCGCCGAAGAAGACCGGGCGCAGGGACCGGGAGGACACCGCCGTCACGGCGGCCGCGGGCGCCTGACCGCGGTAGGGGGCGAGAAACCGCCCGGAACCGGACGACGTGCGCGTGGGCGGGCGTCACCCGGCTCCGGGCTCGCCGCCGTGGAGGAACCGTGCGACCGACCGGGCGAACGCCTCGGTCACCCCGTGGTCCCGTCCGGCGTCGCTGACGCCCACGGTGACGCTGATCTCGGGAAGCAGCCCCGGCAGCGGAGTCGAGGGAAGGTCCGCCACGCACCCTGTCCCGTCGTCGAGGACGACACCGGCCGGAACCACCGTGATGCACTCGCCCAGGCGGATCAGCGCACGCATGGTCCGGTAGTCGTCCACCACGTGGAAGCGGGAGATCTCGTACGTCTCGATCAGCGTGGTGGTGATCTGCGCGTGGTGGGTCAGTACCGGGTTGTCGAAGAGGACGAACCGGTAACGGGAGAGCAGTTCCTTCAGGGCCGGGGCGCTGGTCTCCTCCAGGGCCGTCCCCGGCGGATGGACCAGAGCCATGTCCTCAGTGCCGATGACCTCCGTGTGGAACGGGTAGTCCGGGTCCACGGAGTAGAAGAGCCCGGCGTCGAGCTGGTTGAGTTCCAGCAGGTCGATCAAGGTCGTGGCCGGACGGCTGGTCACCCGGAACTCGTCGGCCCCGTAGGTGCTCAGCGCGCTGCTCACCACGGCCCCCACCGACCGCTCGGACAGCCAGTCGTCCACGCCGAACATGACCTTGTGGGGATGACCGGCCACCTCGGCGAAGCTGCGCGGCTTGGACGTGTCCTCCCTGCCGAGGACGGCCGAGGCGTTCGACAGGTCCCGTATGAGCTGGGCGGCGTACGGCAGGAAGTAGGCGCCCTGGTGCGTCAGCACCACACCGGTCCAGCCTCGTTCGAACAGCACGAAGCCGAGGCTCTCCTCCAGACGCCGCAACCGCTGGCTCATGGTCGGCTGCGAGACGTAGAGGCAGGCGGCGGCCTTGGAGATGCTCCGGTACTTGGCCACGGCCAGGAAGGAGCGAAGGGCGTCAAGGTCCACGGTTGCCCCGCTTCCGGTCACGACATCGGGCTGCTCTAGTCGGACCCTACTGCCCCTCACAGCCCTTGTGACCTGCTGGGACCGGATAGGTCAGCCGTCCGTCCCGGACCCGTGCGTGCTGGTGCAGGGTGGCCGGCTTCGTCCTGGTGGGGGACATGATGTCCAGGACCTCCATGCCCGCGACGATCAGCGCGTCGGTGATCAGTCCGCGGTGGCAGCGCCACGGCACCGCCTCGCTGCACATGATCGCCGGCCGTTCGTGCTCCGCCAGCTCCAGCAGTTCGTCCAGGCCTTCCGCGAACGCGTCGGTCGCCATGTAGTCGGCGTAGTCGCGGAAGGCCTTGACGCGCCATGCTCCGTTCACACTCGGCACGCCCTCGGGGGTGTGCCGGCGGCCGCCCAGCTTCCGGATCCACCGGTATCCGATGCCGGCGGGCAGTGCCTCGGTGATCGCTGCCTGGTTCCACTGCGGGAACTTCCTGGACGACGGGAAGGAACGGACGTCGACCAGGTACGTGACATCGTTGTTCCGCAGCATCGTCAGCAGCTCGTCGAAGTCGCGGGTCGAATGTCCCACCGTGCAGATGCGGTTCGCCATGCCTCCACCTCTGGCGCATGTGGTCCCACGGTCACACCATCATGCACCGTGCGCAGGGGTCACTGCCCCCGCGGTGCTCCGCCTCGCCCGCCTGGTCAGGTCCACCCAGTGGTGCGACGCTGGGGAGGTGAGGTGTCCCTGGGGGAAATCCGGGAGGGCCGATGGGGCGTGACGTCCCGGCGATGGTCTTCACCCGCGAGGACCGCCGCCGGTACCGGATCAAGATGCAGGAGTGCCTCGAGGCGCTCGCGCAGATGCTGCGCGAGTCGCGGTTCGAGTCCGAGCGGCCCCAGGTGGGGCTGGAGATCGAGCTGAACCTGGTCGACGGCGAGGCGGAGCCGGCGATGCGCAACAGCGATGTGCTGGAGGCGATCGCGGACCCCGCCTGGTCCACGGAGCTGGGCCGGTTCAACCTCGAGATCAACATTCCGCCCCGGCGGCTGACGGCGGGCGGCCCCGACTCCTGGGAGTCCGAGATCCGCGACGCGCTGAACCACGCGGAGCAACGCGCGCAGTCGGTCGGCGCGCATCTGATCATGATCGGCATCCTTCCCACGCTGCGGCAGGAGGACGTCGGCGAGGCGGCGCTGTCGGAGAACCCTCGCTACCACCTGCTCAACGACCAGGTCTTCGCGGCCCGGGGCGAGGACCTGCGCATCGAGGTGGACGGCGACGACCGGCTGCGGACCTACGCCGACACGATCACCCCGGAGGCCGCGTGCACCAGCACCCAGTTCCACCTCCAGGTGTCCCCGGAGGAGTTCGCCGGCTACTGGAACGCGGCGCAGGCGATCGCCGGCGTCCAGGTCGCGCTGGCGGCGAACTCTCCGTTCCTGTTCGGCAAGGAGCTGTGGCACGAGACCCGTATCCCGCTGTTCGAGCAGGCCACCGACACCCGCCCGCAGGAGATCAAGGTGCAGGGGGTGCGGCCCCGGGTGTGGTTCGGGGAACGGTGGATCAACAGCGTCTTCGACCTCTTCGAGGAGAACCTGCGCTACTTCCCCGCGCTGCTGCCCCTGTGCGACGAGCAGAGCCCCGCGGAGACGCTGGACCGCGGCGACGTTCCCGAGCTGGGCGAGCTGACCCTGCACAACGGCACCATCTACCGCTGGAACCGCCCGGTCTACGCCCTCGCCCACGACAAACCGCACCTGCGGGTGGAGAACCGTGTGCTGCCCGCCGGCCCGACCGTCGCCGACACCCTCGCCAGTGGGGCCTTCTACTACGGGCTCACCCGCGCCCTGGTGGAGGAGGACCGGCCGGTGTGGTCGCGGATGTCCTTCTCAGCCGCTGAGGACAACCTGCACACGGCGGCGCGGCACGGCATCGAGGCACGGCTGTACTGGCCCGGGATGGGCGAGGTGCCGGTGCCCGAACTCGTCCTGCGGCGGCTGCTGCCGCTGGCGCACCGGGGGCTGGAGCTCTCCGGGATGGACGATGCCTGGCGGGAGCCGCTGCTCGGCATCATCGAGCAGCGGTGCGTCACCAGCCGCAACGGAGCGGTCTGGCAGAAGGAGATGCTCCACCACCTCGACGACACCACCCACGTCGGCCGTCACGAGGCCCTGCGGCGCATGACCCAGGTGTACAGCGACTACATGCACCTCAACGCCCCGGTCCACACCTGGCCGGTCGACTGAGCGGTCCGGCCGGTTCCCCGGCCCGCGCCGCCCCCGTCCTCCGGCCCCGGCCCGGCCCGGACACACGGATGTCCCGGCGTCCCCTCCGCGGGGTCCGCCGGGGCATCCCGGACGAGTGCGGCGGCTACCGCGTGGCCAGGTAGTCCTCCACGCCCGGAGCCGTGTGCGCGTCCTCGGCGTTCACCACGCCGCCGACCGCCTTCGCGTCGGGCCGCAGCACATACGTCTCGGTACTCGCGGGACGGTCGATGTCGGAGAAGTTCTGCGCGGTGCCGAGACCGGTGTCCGCGTTCTTCTGCGAGCGGTGCGCCTTGACGACGTCCTCCCGGGTGAGGCCGCCCGCCTCGCAGGCCTTCTTCAGGTCCGCGCCGATCAACTGGGCGGCGTTGTAACCGGACAGCACCCCCGAGTCGACCGGCGAGTCCGGGTACTTCTTCTGGTACGACGCCACCATGCGCTGCACGCCCGGCAGGTCGGAGCTGACCGCGGGCGCGGCGCTGACGATGTGCAGCATGGCCGCCAGTGCCGGTGCTGCGGGGGTCTTCATCAGCTGGGGCGCGAAGCCCGGGGCGCTGCTGACGACGGGGACGCGCAGGCCCCGGGAGGCCGCGACGCCGACGAGGGATGCCGTCTGGGCGGGTCCGGCGCTGATCAGTACGGCCTTCACACCCTCCTTGTGGAGCGCCGACACCTGGGCGGACAGATCGGTGTCCGTGGCCTGGATCTTCTGGCCGGTCACCTTCAGCCCGGCCTTCCGCGCCGCCCACGTGGAGCCCTCCAGCGCGTTGGCGCCGTAGTCGCCCTCGAAGTAGACGTGGCCGATGGTGTCGCCCTTCTTCAGTCCCTTGTCGCGGGTGAGGAAGTCCACCGCGGCGATCATGTCGACGTCGTAGGTGGTGCCGAGCACCTGGACGGCGTCCTTGCCGAGCAGGGAGGCCGCCCAGGCCTGCGGGAAGGTGAGCATCCGGTCGCGCTCGATGTCGTCGAGCAGGGCCGCCACGACCGGGGAGCCGATGACCTGGGGCAGGGCCACGACATCCGGGGAGATGTCGGCGTAGGCGGTGACCGCCTTCTGCACGTCGTACCCGTGGTCCTTGACGACGATCTCGACCGTGCGGTCGCAGATGCCGCCCTTGGCGTTGGTCTCGTCCGCCCACATCTGCTGGGCCTGCACGAGGCTCTTGCCGAGCGTGGCGTAGGGGCCCGTCAGGTCGGTGAGGGCGCCCAGCTTGATGGTCCTGGCGTCGACGCCCGGTCCGGTGCGTACGCCGTCGGCGGCGGCGCCGCCCCCGTTGCCGCCCCCGGCCTTGGAACTGCATCCGGTGGCCGCGAGCAGCAGGGCGAGGGTCCCGGCGAGGACGGCCCCGGTGGTGCGACGCCGGTTGCGGTGCCTGTGATGGGTGAGGTTCACGGGGTGTGCTCCTTGGATCGTGCGGCTGCGGCCGGTTGCGGAGGTGAGGTGACGGGGTCCGTGCCAGGGGTACGGGGGCGGCGGAGCCGTACGCGGTCCCGGGCGCGGCGGACGATGCCGTGCAGACCGTCGGGCGCGTACAGCAGGACCAGGACGATCGCGGCGCCGTAGAGGTAGCGGGCGGCCTCGGTGGGACCCACGAATCCCTCGGCCGAACCGGGAGCGGTCACCAGCGGGAGCTGGTCGGCGTAGCGGGTCATCAGCAGTGGGAGCGCGGTGACGAAGACGGCGCCCGCGGTGGCGCCGGCGACCGAGCCCAGGCCGCCGATGACGATCATGGCGAGGTAGTCGACGGAGAGGGCGAGGGAGAAGTAGTCCGGGACGACACGGCGGAAGGCGAGTGCCAGGAGAACGCCCGCCAGGCCCGCGTACAGGGACGACACCACGAAGGCCGCCGAGCGGTGCCGGGCCACGTCGACGCCCATCACCCCGGCCGCGGTCTCGCTGTCGCGCAGGGCGGCCAGGGCCCGGCCGGGACGCCCGCGCAGCAGACCGCGGGCGGTGAACCAGGTGAACGCGAACAGTGCCAGACCCAGGAACCACAGCCGCTCCTCGGCGCCGAACGGCACGCCGAGCACGGTCAGTTCGGGGTCGCCGGCCCCGAAGGTGAACCCGCCGAGCGTGAGCGGAGGAACGGAGCGGCCGTTGAAGCCGCCGGTGACGGAGTCCGCGGTCAGCAGCACATGGTGGCCGAGGAAGACCAGCGCGAGGGTGGCGATGCCCAGGTAGATGCCGCGCACCCGGCCCGCGACGGGGCTGAACAGACCGCCCGCCGCTCCGGCGAGCAGCACGGCGAGGAGCGCGGCGAGGCCCGGTGGCAGCCCTGGTCCGGGCTCCCCCGCCAGCCATACGTAACCGTAGGCTCCGACGGCGAGGAAGAAGGCGTGTCCGAGGGAGAGCTGGCCCGCGGTGCCGGTGAGCAGGGCGAGTCCGACGGCGCCGATGGCCGCGGCCATGGAGAACAGGCCGATCCGCAGCCAGAAGGCGTCCAGGTAGAACGGCGGAAGGCACAGCGTGACGGCCAGCAGCGCGATCCCTGCCCGGCGGCTCGTCAGGCCGTCGAGGAGACGGTCAGACACGGACCGCTCCCTTCGCGCCGAACAGCCCGTTGGGCCGTATCAGGAGCACCAGCAGCATCACGGCGTACGGGGCGACGTCGCCGAACCCCTCGCCGAGCATGTGCAGGTCGGACTGGTGTCCGACGACGAGCGCCTCGGTCAGGCCGATGAGCAGGCTGCCCGCGAGGGCGCCGGCCGGGGAGGCCAGCCCGCCGAGGATCGCGGCCGGGAACGCGTTGAGCGCGATCTGGCCGGTGGTGCGCTCCAGGCCCGGCGCCGGGAAGGCGGCGAGGAACACCGCGGCCAGCGCGGCGAGCGCGCCCGCCAGGCACCAGGCGCCCGCGCGCACCCGGCTGAGCCGTACGCCCATGAGGGCGGCGGCCTCCAGGTCCTCCGCCGCCGCCCGCAGGGACAACCCCCAGGGGGTGAACCGGAAGAGCGCGAACACCGCGCCGATGACCACGGTGGACACCAGGATCGCGGCGAGCCGGCTGTCGGCGACGGTCACCGGCCCGAGTGCGGTCACCGAGTCGCCCCACGGGTCTCCCAGCGACAGCAGGTCGCCGCCGATGCGCCGGGCCAGGTCGGTCAGCAGGACGATGTCGATGCCGATGGTGATGATGGTCTGTACATGGGCGGAGTGGGCGCTCTGGCCGCCGCGCTGCAGCAGGAACCGGTCGAGGACGCCCGCGAGGACGGCAGTCGCGAGGACCGCCAGCGCCAGGGCACCGGCGAAGCCGAGGTCGTCATGGAGGACGGCGGTGAGATAGCCGCCGAACAGGAGCAGTGAGCCGTGGGCGAAGTTGAGGACGCCCGAGGCCTTGAAGATGACGACGAAGCCGAGGGCGATCAGCGCGTAGACCGCGCCGAGGGCGAGTCCGCCGAGGAGGTTGTCGAGAAACCCGGTCATGCGGCGTCCTCCGCCTGTACGTCGGCGCCGAGGTAGGCGCGCAGCACCTCGGGGTCCTGGCGGACCTCGTCCGGGGTGCCGTGGGCGATGGGCCGGCCGAAGTCGAGCACGGTGACGTCGTCGGCAAGGCGCATGACCAGGCCCATGTCGTGCTCCACGAGGACGATGGACAGCCCGAGTTCGGCCCGCAGATCGCCTATGACCTCGGCCATGCGGGCCCGTTCGGCGGCGTTCATGCCGGCCACGGGTTCGTCGAGAAGCAGCACGCGGGGCTCCAGACAGAGGGCGCGGGCGAGTTCCACGCGTTTGCGGTCGCCGTACGACAGCAGCGCCACCGGACTGCCGAGGTGTTGTCCGAGGCCGGTGAGTCCGGCGATCTCGCGCACCCGGTCGAGGTGCTCGCGCTGTTCCCGCACGGCCCGCGGCAGGCGCAGCGCGCTCGCGGCGAAGCCGGCCCGGGACAGGGCGTGACGGCCGAGCATCAGGTTGTCGGCGACGGTGCCCTGGGTCGTGACGATGTTCTGGAAGGTACGGGCCACGCCGAGCGCGGCGATGCGGTGCGGGGCGAGCCGGGTCAGCTCGGTGCCGCCGAGCGTCACCGTGCCGGCGGCCGGGCGGCACAGGCCGGACAGCACGTTGAAGCAGGTCGACTTGCCGGCGCCGTTGGGTCCGATGAGCGCGTGCACCGAGCCGGGCACGACGGTGAAGGAGACCCCGTCGAGTGCGGTGAGTCCGGCGAAGCGCACGGTCACGTCCCGTACGCCGAGCACGGGCGGCGCGGCGGGGGTGCGGTCGTTCACGCGGCCCCCTGGTCCTCGGCCGCCTCGCCCAGGTAGAGGCGGCGCACGGCGTCGGTGCGGGCGAGTTCGCCGGCGGGGCCGGACAGGCGGGTCTCGCCGACCTCCAGGACGTGGGCGTGGTCGGCGAGGGAGAGCGCCATGCCCGCGTTCTGCTCGACCAGCAGCACGGCGGTGCCCTGGGCGTTGATCTCACGGATCACCTCGGCGATCCGGTGCACCATCTGCGGGGCCAGGCCGAGTGAGGGCTCGTCGAGGAGGAGCAGGCGGGGGGCTGCCATCAGAGCGCGGCCGATGGCGAGCATCTGCTGCTCGCCCCCGGACAGCAGGCCGGCGGCCTGACGGGTGCGCTCCGCGAGCCGGGGGAAGAGCGCGAACACACGGTCACGGGCCTCCTGGACCTGTACCCGGCCGCGCCGGCCGAGTCCGAGCCCTCCGCTGCGCAGGTTCTCGTCGACCGAGAGCCCGGCGAACACCCGCCGTCCCTCGGGGACCTGAACGACTCCGGCGCGTACCGCCGCCACCGGGTCCTTGCCGTCGAGCACCGTGTCGCCGTAGCGGATACGGCCGCCCGTGATCGCGCCACGGTGCAGGCGCAGCGTGCCGGACACGGCCCTCAGCAGGGTCGTCTTGCCGGCACCGTTGGCGCCGAGCAGGGTCACGACACCGCCGTGCGGCACGGTCAGGGACACGGAGCGGAGCGCGGACAGGGCGCGCCCGTACGTCACGTCGACGTTCTCGACGTGCAGCGCGGGCCGGTCGTCCGGTGGTGCTTCGGGCATCGCGGCTCCTCGGGGCCGTGCCGCGGGGCAGCAACGGCTTCGGGGGATGAGGGGCTCACCACAGCACGGGCGCGAGGGGGCGGTACAGGTTTCCGGCCGGGGTCGCTGCGGTGTCCCAATGGGGGTGGGCGGGAGTTGTGCGGGTGCCCAGGCGGGTGGCGGGCCGGTGCTCCGGGCGGGCGAGAGCTCGTCTCCGGCCGGTTGCCCACCGCACCGTGTCGGGCCGTACCGCACGCCTGGCCGCACCACGTGTTCCGGCCGCGTGGGCCGGCGCTCCCGGGGTCCCTCAGGGCGGAGGCACGCCGCGGCGCACCCCGGGGCCGGCCGGGCGACGCCGAGCGGCAGTGTGCGCGGCCGGGGCACCGCGGTC
>NZ_QFDQ01000159.1 GCF_003270085.1 Streptomyces triticisoli
CGGCCCCGGCTGGGGCCGGCCCGGCTACGGCGCTCCGGGCGGCCCCGGTGGCTACGGTGCCTGGGGCGCGGGCTGGGGCGGCCCGCCGCCCGCGGCCAAACCCGGCGTGATCCCGCTCCGCCCGCTGGGCCTCGGCGAGATCCTCGACGGCGCGGTGACGACCATGCGCACCCACTGGCGCACCGTCCTGGGCATCTCTCTGGTCGTGGCGGTCCTCATCCAGGTCATCGTCATCCTGGCGCAGCGCTTCGCTCTCGACGACGCCGCCGCCAACCAGGTACTCAACGACCCGAACGCCACCCCCGCCGAGATCATCCGTGCCATGGGCGACTCCCTGCTCAGCTCCGGCGTCGTCTTCGTGATCGCCTCGGTCGGCACCGTCGTGGCCACCGCGTTGCTCACGACGGTCACCAGCCGCGCGGTACTCGGCAAGTCGGTCACCGTCGGCGAGGCATGGCGGGACGCCCGCCCGCAGGTGCTCAAGCTGTTCGGGCTGGTCTTCCTGCTGCTGCTCATCTGCCTCGGCATAGTCGCCGTCGGCGCACTGCCCGGCATCATCGTGGCCGCCACGGGATCCCCCTTCGGCGGCGTCGCGCTGGCATTCCTGGGCAGCCTCGCCGCCTCCGTGCCCGCCTTGTGGCTGTGGATTCGCTTCTGCCTGGCCCCACCGGCCCTCATACTGGAAAAGCAGGGCATCACCAAGGCGATGAGCCGCTCCGGCAAGCTGGTCCGCGGCTCCTGGTGGCGAATCTTCGGTATCCAGTTGCTGACCGGACTCATCACCGGCTTGGTCTCCATGGTGATCGTCCTCCCCTTCCTCGGGATCGCCATGGCGTTCTCCGGGGACGGTCTGGCCGACTTCCTCAACGGCACCCCCGAGCTGGGCTGGACCTACCTGATCATCACCGGGATCGGGTCGGTCATCGGCTCGATGATCACGCTTCCGATCTCGGCCGGCGTCACCGTGCTGCTCTACATCGACCAGCGCATCCGCCGCGAAGCCCTCGACCTCGAACTGGCCCGAGCCGCCGGCGTCCCGAGCCACGGTGCCGACGTACCCGCCTCGGGGAGCTGATGGCGTGAGCCCGACGGGGGGAGTCCTCACAGCGCTGCCGGCACTTCCACGCACGGCCGACGCAACCGAACCACCGGTGACCCTCCCGCGTGATCCCGCGCGGGAGGCGGCCCAGCGCGAGCTGTCCAAGGGCATGTACCACGAGCACGACCCCGGCCTGCTGCAACGCGCCCTGAACGCCTTCTGGGACTGGCTCGGCAAGCTCTTCGACTCCGCCTCGTCCGCCACACCCGGCGGTACCGTCGGCCTGGCCGTCGTCGCCGTGGCCGTGCTCGCCGTGCTCGGCGCCCTGTGGTGGCGTCTCGGCACGCCACGCCGCGAACCCACCTCCTCCACCGCCCTGTTCGACGACCGCCCCCGCAGCGCCGCCGAACACCGCACCGCCGCCGAGGCACACGCCGCCCAAGGCCACTGGAACCAGGCCGTCCAGGAACGGATGCGCGCCATCGTCCGCTCCCTGGAGGAACGCACCCTGCTCGACGTACGCCCCGGACGCACCGCCGACGAAGCGGCCGCCGAGGCCGGGCGCACCCTCCCTGCGCACGCCGACCGGCTCCGCGCCGCCGCCCGGGACTTCGACGACGTCACATACGGCGGACGCAGGACGACCGACCAGGCGTACCACCGCATCGCCGAACTCGACCGCGACCTGGAACGCGCCAAGCCCCGGCCCCCCAGCACCAGCCACAGCACGGCCCCCCACACCCACCAGGGAGCCGCCGAATGACCACCGAGGCCACGCTCCCGTCCACCTCGGCCTCGCCCACCGCCCACCAGGTGTGGACCCGTACGCGAGGCATCCTGCTCGCGCTCGTCCTCCTCCTCGTGGGGGCCGTCGCGATTGCCGCACTCCTCTCGGGCGGCCGGCACGGCCGCCTCGACCCGCGCTCCGCCGACCCCTACGGCAGCCGCGCCGTCGCCGCGATCCTCGCCGACCACGGCGTGTCCACACGCGTGGTCACCACCCTCGACCAGGCACGGGCCGCGGCCGGTCCCGACACGACCCTGCTGGTCGCCACGCCCGACCTGCTGACGGAGGGTCAGCAGTCCCGGCTGCACACGGCAACAGCGGCCTCCGGCGGACGCACCGTCCTCGTCGCCCCGGACACCCCTTCCGTCGGCCGACTGGCCCCCGGCGTCACGGCCGACCCCGCACCCAGCTTCGACACCACCCTCTCCCCCGGCTGCTCCCTGCCCGCCGCCCGCCGCGCCGGCACCGCGGACACCGGAGGCGGCATCCGCTACTCCACCACCGCCCGCAGGGCCGACACCTGCTACCCCAGCGACGGGCTCCCCACCCTGCTGCGCATCCCGCAGACCGCCAAGGAAGGCGACACCGTCGTCCTCGGCGCGCCCGACATCCTCCACAACAACCGCCTCGACAAGCGGGGCAACGCCTCGCTCGCCCTGCAACTCCTCGGCTCGCGCCCCCATCTGGTCTGGTACCTCCCCTCGCTCTCCGACGCCTCGGCCCCCGGCACCGGCGACCGCACCTTCCTCGACCTGCTTCCCTCGGGCTGGCTCTGGGGCACCCTGCAGTTGTTCATCGCCGCCGCCCTGGCCGCCCTGTGGCGGGCACGCCGGCTCGGCCCCCTCGTGCCCGAAAAACTCCCCGTCGCGATCCGCGCCTCCGAAACGGCCGAAGGCCGCGCCCGCCTCTACCTCAAGGCGAACGCCCGCGACCGCGCCGCCACCGCTCTGCGCTCCACCACACGCACCCGCCTCGCCCCCCTCGTAGGCGTCCCCGTCACCCAGGCGCACACGCCCGAGGCCCTGCTCCCCGCTCTGTCCGCCCGGATCGACAGCGACGGACAATCCCTGCACGACCTGCTCTTCGGCCCGCCGCCCGGCAACGACGCGGCCCTCGTCACCCTCGCCGACCGACTCGACGCCCTCGAAAGAGAGGTACGCCGTCCATGATGGACCCGACCACTGACAACGCCGGGCACACCGGGGACGCGACCGCCGCCCGGTCCTCCCTGGAAGCTCTGCGCGCCGAGATCGCCAAGGCCGTGGTCGGCCAGGATCCCGCCGTGACCGGTCTCGTCGTCGCCCTCCTGTGCCGGGGACACGTTCTCCTCGAAGGAGTGCCCGGGGTCGCCAAGACGCTGCTCGTCCGCACGCTCGCCTCCGCGCTGGACGTCGACACCAAGCGCGTCCAGTTCACCCCCGACCTGATGCCGAGCGACGTGACCGGCTCGCTGATCTACGACGCCCGCACCGCCGAGTTCTCCTTCCAGCCCGGCCCGGTCTTCACCAACCTCCTCCTCGCCGACGAGATCAACCGCACCCCACCCAAGACCCAGGCGTCACTGCTCGAGGCCATGGAGGAGCGCCAGGTCACCGTCGACGGCACCCCGCGCCCGCTCCCCGACCCCTTCCTGGTCATCGCCACCCAGAACCCGGTCGAGTACGAGGGCACCTACCCCCTCCCCGAGGCCCAACTGGACCGCTTCCTGCTCAAACTGACGATCCCGCTGCCCTCCCGCCAGGACGAGATCGACGTCCTCACCCGCCACGCGGAGGGCTTCAACCCGCGCGACCTGCGCGCCGCCGGCGTACGCCCCGTGGCCGGCCCCGCCGACCTGGAAGCAGCCCGCACCGCCATCGCCAAGACGACCGTCTCCCCGGAGATCACGGCCTACGTCGTCGACATCTGCCGGGCGACCCGCGAATCCCCCTCCCTCACCCTCGGCGTCTCCCCGCGCGGCGCGACGGCCCTGCTGTCGACAGCTCGCGCCTGGGCCTGGCTGACCGGCCGCGACTACGTCACCCCCGACGACGTCAAGGCACTCGCCCTGCCCACCCTGCGCCACCGCGTGCAACTCCGCCCGGAGGCCGAAATGGAAGGCGTGACCGCCGACTCGGTGATCAACGCGATCCTCTCCCACGTTCCGGTCCCCCGCTGATGGCCCCCACCGGACGCGCCGCGCTCCTCGCGGCCCTCGGCTCCCTCCCTGTCGGCATCTGGGACGCCGGCTGGACAGGCATCCTCGCCGTGAACGCCCCGCTGGCCGTCGCCTGCGCCTGCGACTACGCCCTCGCCGCCCCGGTACGACGCCTCGGCCTGACCCGCTCCGGCGACACCTCCGTACGTCTGGGCGAGAGCGCCGATGTCACCCTCACGGTCACCAACCCCTCTCGCCGCCCGCTCCGCGCCCAGCTGCGCGACGCCTGGCCACCCAGCAGCTGGCAGCCCGGCACAGAGACGGAGGCCTCCCGTCACCGTCTGACCGTGCCGCCCGGCGAACGCCGCCGCGTCACCACTCGGCTGCGGCCCACCCGCCGCGGCGACCGCCAGGCCGACCGCGTCACGATCCGCTCCTACGGCCCTCTCCGGCTCTTCTCCCGCCAAGGCACCCACAAGGTCCCCTGGACGGTACGCGTGCTGCCCCCGTTCACCAGTCGCAAACACCTGCCCTCCAAGCTCGCCCGGCTCCGGGAACTCGACGGCCGCACCAGCGTGCTCACACGCGGAGAAGGAACGGAATTCGACAGCCTGCGCGAGTACGTCCCCGGCGACGACACCCGCTCCATCGACTGGCGCGCCACGGCCCGCCAGTCCGCGGTCGCCGTACGCACCTGGCGCCCCGAACGCGACCGGCACATCCTGCTGGTCCTCGACACCGGCCGCACCTCCGCGGGCCGTGTGGGCGACGCCCCGCGCCTGGACGCCGCCATGGACGCGGCTCTGCTCCTCGCGGCCCTCGCCTCCCGCGCCGGCGACCGCGTCGACCTGCTCGCCTACGACCGTCGCGTACGTTCCCTCGTCCAGGGCCGCGCGGCAAACGATCTCCTCCCCTCCCTGGTCAACGCCATGGCGACGCTGGAACCCCAACTCGTCGAGACGGACGCCCGAGGTCTTACGGCCACGGCCCTGCGTACGGCTCCACGCCGTTCGCTGATCGTGCTGCTGACCACTCTGGACGCGGCGCCCGTCGAAGAGGGTCTGCTGCCCGTGCTCCCACAGCTCACCCAGCGCCATACGGTGCTGGTGGCCTCGGTGGCGGATCCGCACATCGCGCGGATGGCCTCGTCCCGCGGAAACGTCGAGGCGGTGTACGAGGCCGCTGCGGCGGCCCAGGCGCAAACCGAGCGCCGGCGCACAGCAGAGCAACTCCGCCGCCACGGTGTCACGGTCGTCGACGCGACGCCGAACGACCTGGCGCCGGCGCTGGCGGATGCGTACCTGGCGTTGAAGGCAGCGGGACGACTTTGAAATGGGGGCTTAAGCCCCCGGAAATGCAGAAAACCCCGCACCGTGAGGTGCGGGGTTTTCTTCAATATTTGTTCGGCGGCGTCCTACTCTCCCACAGGGTCCCCCCTG
>NZ_QFDQ01000160.1 GCF_003270085.1 Streptomyces triticisoli
TCGTGCCGCAGTTGCGCGGCGGCCCGGCGCCGCGCCAGGACCCCGAGCAGGTGACCGGCCACGACCCCGGGCTGATGGCAGCCTTCCAGCGCGGCATCGGACTCGCCGAGGCCCAGCAGCACCGGGAACCGGCCGCCGAGGAGCCCACCCACCCGCACGAGCCGCACTCCTCCGGCGACGCGTCATCCCTGGACGTACCGCCCCCGACCACCGAGGCACGGCCCGTCGCCCGGTACGACGGGAGCGCGCCGGCCGGATGACCAGCACCCCCGTCCCCGTCCCTGCCCCCACCCCTACTCCCGCCCCCAGCGCCTCCGCAGACCTTCGTACCCCAAGGAGTCGATCCACCATGGCGAGCGATGCGCCGACCGGCCAGGTCTCCGACCTCGACTGGCTGATGAGCGGCCTCGTGCAGCGCGTACCGCACACCCACAGCGCGGTCCTGCTGTCCTGCGACGGGCTGGTGAAGTCCGTCCACGGCCTCGACCACGACAGCGCCGACCACATGGCCGCCCTGGCCTCCGGCCTGTACTCCCTCGGCCGCAGCGCCGGCGTCCGCTTCGGCGACGGCGGCGACGTACGGCAGGTCGTCGTCGAACTCGACTCGACCCTGCTGTTCGTCACCACCGCCGGCTCCGGCACCTGCCTCGCCGTGCTCGCCGGGTGCGAGGCCGACGCGGCGGTCCTGGGCTACGAGATGGCGATGCTGGTCAAGAGCGTCCGCCCCTACCTCGTCACCGCTCCCCGGCAGCAGTCCGCCGAATCCCCGGCGCTGCGGCCTTGAGCGCGGCGGTGGCCGGCGACGGGCCCTGGCTCGACGACGCGGCCGGACGGCTGGTGCGCCCCTTCACGGTCAGTGACGGGCGCACCCGGCCCAGCATCGCGCTCGACCTGATGTCACAGGTGATGGCCACCGGGGTGACGCCGCTGGGCTATCTCGGCCCCGAACACGGCCAGGTGCTCGACCTGTGCCGTGGCCCCGTCCCGGTCGCCGAGGTCGCCGCCCATCTGAAGCTGCCGGCCGCGGTGACCAAGGTGCTGCTGTCCGACCTCGTCGACTGCGGGGCGCTCACCACCAAGCTCCCCGCGTACCACCAACACCCCACCGACCGGGCTCTTCTGGAGGCAGTGCTCGATGGACTACGACGACAGCTCTGAGTGCGGCGAGTACGGCGGCGGCACTGACCACGGGGGCGGCCAGGACAGCCAGGGCGGCTCCGACCCTTTCCCCACCGCGCTGAAGATCCTGGTGGCGGGCGGGTTCGGGGTCGGCAAGACGACCTTCGTCGGCGCGGTCAGCGAGATCGCCCCGCTCAGCACGGAGGAACTGCTCACCACGGCCGGCGCGGCCACGGACAACCTCGACGGCATCGAGAACAAGGTCGAGACCACCGTGGCGATGGACTTCGGCCGCATCACCCTCGACCCGCGGCACGTGCTCTACCTGTTCGGCACACCCGGACAGGAACGGTTCTGGTTCATGTGGGACGAGTTGTGCGAGGGCGCCCTGGGCGCGGTGATCCTCGCCGACACGCGCCGCCTGCAGGAGTGCTTCGCGGCCGTCGACTTCTTCGAACAGCGCGGCCTCGCCTTCATCGTCGCCGTCAACGAGTTCGACGGCGCCCACCGCTACGGCCCCGAGGAGGTGCGGGCCGCCCTCGACCTCGCCCCGGAGATCCCCGTCGTCCCCTGCGACGCCCGTATCTCCAGCTCGGGCGTCCAGACGCTGCTCGCCCTCGTACGGCATCTCATCGCCCACGTACCCCCGCCACGGAGCCCGCACATGACATACGCCGACAGCGACGGAGCCCGGCCATGAGCTACGACCCGCCGCGCCCGGCCGGTCGCCTGCTGCTGACCCCCGAGGACCGGGACGCCCCCGCCCGCACGCGGCGCCTGCGCGGGCTGGGCCTCGGGGAGCGCGCCGAACCCGCCCTGGACGCCTTCGCCGACCGGCTCGCCGCGCTCACCCGGGCGCCGTACGCGATGGTCAACTTCCTCGACGAGCAAGGGCAGTTCTTCGCCGGGCTGCACCGGCCCGAGCGTGACGTCCTGACCGTCGACACCGCGGCCGAGGGCGACGGCGAGGGAACCCGGCACGAGGTGGGCCGCCACCTCGCCCGCGACCACGGCTTCTGCCCGCACGTCGTGGTGCGGCGCAAGGCGCTGGTGCTGGAGGACGTCTGCGACTACCCGCGCTTCGCGGGCAACCCGGTCGTCGACGAGTTCGGCATCCGCTCCTACCTCGGCGCCCCGCTCATCGACAGCACACGGATGGTGCTGGGCACGGTGTGCGTCGTCGACGTCGAGCCGCGGCCGTGGGGCCGGGAGGGGCTGCACACCATCAAGGCGGCAGCGGCGGAACTCGCTCCCCGGCTGGAGGGTGACGGCTTCCTGCGCTGAGCGCCGGGCGGCTCCGGACACGGCGTGAAGCGGAACTGTGGCCGCGCTTAAGAAAACCTCGATGGACCCCGGCGCCGCCGTAGGGCAGATTGCTGTGCGATTCCACTCCTCCCCGGACGCGGGCCCCTTCGGCATGCCCGGACCCGGGCCCGACCCACAGGAGCCGTAGCGGTGAAGGCGCTGGTCAAGCAGAAGGCGGAGCCCGGGCTGTGGCTCGCGGACGTCCCCGAGCCCGCCGTCGGACCCGGTGACGTACTGATCAAGGTCCTGCGGACCGGCATCTGCGGCACCGACCTGCACATCCGGGCCTGGGACGGCTGGGCGCGGCAGGCGATCCGCACCCCGCTCGTGGTCGGGCACGAGTTCGTCGGCGAGGTCGTCGAGACCGGCCGTGACGTCACCGACATCAAGCCCGGCGACCGGGTCAGCGGCGAGGGCCACCTGGTGTGCGGCAAGTGCCGCAACTGCCTGGCCGGGCGCCGCCACCTGTGCCGGGCCACGGTCGGGCTGGGCGTGGGCCGCGACGGAGCGTTCGCCGAGTACGTCGCGCTGCCCGCCGCCAACGTCTGGGTGCACCGCGTCCCCGTCGACCTCGATGTCGCCGCGATCTTCGACCCGTTCGGCAACGCCGTGCACACCGCGCTGTCGTTCCCGCTGGTCGGCGAGGACGTGCTGATCACCGGGGCCGGGCCGATCGGTCTGATGGCGGCGGCCGTCGCACGGCACGCGGGCGCGCGCAACGTCGTCATCACCGACGTGAGCGAGGAACGGCTGGAACTCGCCCGCAAGGTCGGCGTGAGCCTCGCGCTCGACGTCTCCGAGACCACCGTCGCCGAGGGCCAGCGCGTGCTCGGCCTGCGCGAGGGCTTCGACGTCGGCCTGGAGATGTCCGGCCGCCCCGAGGCCATGCGCGACATGATCGCCAACATGACGCACGGCGGCCGGATCGCCGTGCTCGGCCTGCCGTCCGAGGAGTTCCCGGTCGACTGGGCCCGGATCGTCACCTCGATGATCACCATCAAGGGCATCTACGGCCGTGAGATGTTCGAGACCTGGTACGCGATGTCGGTGCTGCTGGAGGGCGGCCTCGACCTCGCGCCCGTGATCACCGGCCGGTACGGCTACGACGACTTCGAGGCGGCCTTCGCCGACGCCGCGAGCGGCAGGGGCGGCAAGATCATTCTGGACTGGGCCGCGTAACCCGCCCTCAGCGCAAGCACTCCAAGGAGCTTTTCCATGTTCGACTCCGTGCGCGACGACCTGCGCGCCACCCTCGACGAGATCCGCGCCGCCGGCCTGCACAAGCCCGAACGCGTCATCGGCACCCCGCAGTCCGCGACCGTCGAGGTCACCGCCGGCGGCCGCCCCGGCGAGGTCCTCAACTTCTGCGCCAACAACTACCTGGGCCTCGCCGACCACCCCGAGGTGATCACCGCCGCCCACCAGGCCCTGGACCGCTGGGGCTACGGCATGGCCTCCGTGCGCTTCATCTGCGGCACGCAGGAGGTGCACAAGGAGCTGGAGGCCCGGCTGTCGGCGTTCCTCGGCCAGGAGGACACGATCCTGTACTCCTCCTGCTTCGACGCCAACGGCGGCGTGTTCGAGACGTTGCTCGGACCGGAGGACGCGGTCGTCTCCGACGCCCTCAACCACGCCTCCATCATCGACGGCATCCGCCTGTCCAAGGCCCGCCGCTTCCGCTACGCCAACCGCGATCTGGCGGACCTGGAGCGGCAGTTGAAGGAGGCCACCGAGGGCGGGGCGCGCCGGAAGCTGATCGTCACCGACGGCGTGTTCTCGATGGACGGCTACGTCGCCCCGCTGCGCGAGATCTGCGACCTCGCCGACCGCTACGACGCGATGGTGATGGTCGACGACTCGCACGCCGTCGGCTTCGTCGGCCCCGGCGGCCGCGGCACCCCCGAACTGCACGGGGTGATGGACCGCGTGGACATCATCACCGGCACCCTCGGAAAGGCGCTCGGCGGCGCCTCCGGCGGCTACGTCGCCGCCCGCGCCGAGATCGTCGCCCTGCTGCGCCAGCGGTCCCGGCCGTACCTGTTCTCCAACACCCTCGCCCCGGTGATCGCGGCGACCTCCCTGAAGGTGCTCGACCTGCTGGAGACGGCCGACGACCTGCGGGTCCGGCTCGCCGAGAACACCGCGCTGTTCCGCTCCCGGATGACCGAGGAGGGCTTCGACATCCTCCCCGGCGACCACGCCATCGCGCCGGTGATGATCGGTGACGCGGCCAGGGCGGGCCGGATGGCGGAACTGCTGCTGGAGCGCGGCGTGTACGTGATCGGCTTCTCCTACCCGGTCGTGCCCCAGGGGCAGGCACGCATCCGCGTGCAGCTGTCCGCCGCGCACTCCACCGACGACGTGAACCGCGCGGTGGACGCGTTCGTCGCGGCGCGCGCGGAGCTGGAGGGCTGAGCCGGGGGCCGGCCCCTGCCCCGCATGTTGCGATAATCGTTCGCATGATCGAAGCGAGGCGGCTGCACATCCTCCGTGCGGTGGCCGACCACCGCACGGTGACGGCCGCCGCCGCCGCGCTCTACCTCACGCCCTCCGCCGTCTCGCAGCAGCTCACGGCGCTGGAGCAGGAGACCGGCCACCGGCTGGTCGAGCGCGGCGCCAAGGGCGTACGGCTCACCCCGGCCGGCGAGATCCTGCTCCGCCACACCAACGCGGTCTTCGCCCAGCTGGAGCGGGCGGAGGCCGAACTCGCCGCGTACGGCTCGGGTGAGGCCGGCACCGTCACCGTGGCAGCCTTCGCCACCGGTATCGCCCAGGTCGTCGCGCCCGCGGTGGCCCGGCTGGCCGGTACGGCGCCCGGCATCCGCATCCGCGTCCAGGACGCGGAGGGCGACGCCAGTCTGCCGATGGTGCTGGACCGGCAGGTCGACGTGGCGGTCGCCGTCGAGTACCGGGGCGCGCCGCCCGCCGACGACCCCCGGCTGACCCACGTACCGCTGTACGCCGAGCCGTTCGACGCGGTGGTCCCGGTCGCCCACCGCCTGGCCGACGCCGCCGAAGTGCCCCTGGCCGAGCTGGCCAAGGATCCCTGGATCGGCCCCTACCCCGGCAACCCCTGCCACGACGTGGTCGTCCTGGCCTGCGAGAACGCCGGATTCCAGCCCCACCTCGAACATTCCTCCGACGATTTCCGTGCCGTCGTGGCGCTCGCCTCGGCCGACGCGGGCGTGGCCCTCGTCCCGCGCTCCGCCCTGCGCGGCATGGACCTCACGGGTGTGGTCGTACGCCCCGTCGACGGTGTGGCACCCACCCGCCGGGTCTTCGCGGCGGTACGCCGGGGAGCGGAGGAACACCCGCTGATCCACCCGGTGCTCCAGGCCCTGGAGAAGGCGGCGCAGAGTTAGGGCCCGCCCGGCGGATCATGCCGCAGACCCGGGGTCTGGCACTCCCCCAAGCTCTCCGGGCAGGGGGGACCCCCACCCCTAAGCTCTTCGAGCAGGGCCCCCTCGCGTCGACGCCCTCCTCCGCCTTGCAGTTGCACGCTCCCCCGAGCTCTCAATGAGCGGGGGGCCCCATCGCCCCCGCTCACCTGGGCCGATCGCCGATCGCCGATCGCCGATCGCCGATCGCCGATCGCCGACGGACAGGCCCTGGCGCCGGCGCTTGCCGGGGGATTGTCAGTGGGACGGGCTAGCGTGCCGTGCATGCCGGATGCCGAAGACGTACGCCGTATCGCCCTGTCCCTGCCGGACACCACGGAGAAGATCGCCTGGGGCATGCCCACGTTCCGGGTCGCGGGGAAGATGTTCGCCACGCTGCCGGAGGACGAGACCTCCGTCGCCGTGCGCTGCCCCAGGGAGGAGCGCGGCGAACTGGTCCTGGCCGAGCCGGAGAAGTTCTGGATCGCCGGACACGAGGCGCAGTTCGCCTGGGTCCGGGTCCGGCTCGCCGCGCTGGACGACGAGGGCGAGTTGCGTGACGTCCTCGCCGACTCCTGGCGCCAGGCGGCCCCGCCGAGACTGCTGGAGGCCCATCCCGGGCTGGGCCTGCCCGCCGCGCGGTGAGATCCCCGCCGGTACGGCGAGCCCCGTCGTACTGACCCCGCCGTACCGACGGCCCCGCAAAGTGGTGCGCGACCACCGACCCGAGTGCGGTATTGTTTCCCTGCACGTTCGGTCGGGGGAAACCCCAGGTCAGACGGGCAACGGGACGTGGCGCAGCTTGGTAGCGCACTTGACTGGGGGTCAAGGGGTCGCAGGTTCAAATCCTGTCGTCCCGACTTGCGAAGGGGCAGGTCGAGGGTCGTATCGGAGTGATCCGGTGCGGCCTTTTCGGTTTGCCCGTCCACTCGCCTCGCGCAAAGGAGAGACCATGGCACCCGTGGAGCTGGACGCCGCCGAGCTGCGGCACCTGGAGCGCGCCGTCGAACTGGCGGCCGAGGCGTTGCGGGCCGGGGACGAGCCGTTCGGCTCGGTCCTGGTCGGTGCCGACGGACAGGTGCTGGCGGAGGACCGCAACCGGGTGCACAGTCTCGGTGACCACACCCGGCATCCGGAGTTCGAGCTGGTCCGCTGGGCCACCACCCACCTCACCGAGCGGGAACGGGCGGAGGCCACCGTCTTCACTTCGGGGGAGCACTGCCCCATGTGCGCGGCGGCCCACGGCTGGGTCGGTCTCGGCCGGATCGTCTACGCCCACTCGTCCGCCCAGCTGACGGACTGGCTGGCCGAGCTGGACGTGCCGCCGTCCCCGGTGAGCTGCCTGGCGATCCAGGACGTGGTGCCCGGTCTGACGGTGCAGGGACCCGTTCCGGCCCTGGCCGACCGTATGCGGGAGCTGCACCGCGGCTTCCACACGGCGGCCCACCAGGCCCGCTCCTGACCGCGCCGGGCAGTCGCCCGCACCTCGGCGAGGGTGGCCGGCTACACGTAACCCACGTGCGCCAGCGCCTGCTTGAGCAGTACGCCGTGGCCGCCCGGCATCTCGCTCTGCACCGCCGGGGAGACCGCCTCCTGGGGGGTGAACCAGACCAGGTCGAGGGCGTCCTGGCGGGGGCGGCAGTCGCCGGCGACCGGGACGACGTAGGCCAGCGACACGGCGTGCTGGCGCGGGTCGTGGTACGGCGTGATGCCGGCCGTGGGGAAGTACTCGGCTACGGTGAAGGGCTGCAGGGAGGCCGGCACCCGGGGCAGCGCCACCGGGCCGAGGTCCTTCTCCAGATGGCGCAGCAGGGCGTCCCGCACGCGCTCGTGGTGCAGCACCCGGCCGGAGACCAGGGTCCGGCTGACCGTTCCGTCCGGGCCGATGCGGAGCAGCAGGCCGATGCTGGTCACTTCGCCGCTGTCGTCGACGCGCACCGGTACCGCCTCGACGTACAGGATCGGCATGCGGGCGCGCGCCGACTCCAGTTCGTCGGTGGTCAGCCAACCGGGCGTGGTCTCGGTCATGTCAGACATTGCTTGATCATACTTTCAAGGGTCCGTGCTTCGTGCCCGCCGCCCCAGGGACTGTGACCGGCCACACGTCCCGGCACCGGCCGGCAGCGCGGCAGCACGACCGAGGGGAGGGCGATACGGGTACGCGCCGGGCTTCGCCGCCCCGCGCCGCCACGGCCATGGTGCGCCGCCCGCGTCAGGGTTTCACGGCCACCGCGCCGAACTGTGGCACCGCGGCGGGGGAGCCGGCGTCGGCGCGCCACTGCGAGCACGGCACCAGACCCGGCTCGACCAGGTCCAGGCCCTCGAAGAAGGCGGCGACCTCGGCGCGGGGCCGGGCGGTGATCGGCGGGGTGGCGTTCTCGTTCCAGAACTCCATGGCGGCCACGTTGCCCTCGCCGCCGAGATCGGCGTCGAAGGTCGGGTGTGTCAGGACCAGGAAGCTGTCGGAGGGCACCGCGGCCATGACCCGGCGGACGATGTCGCGTGCCTTGTCGGTGTCCAGGACGAAGTTCAGGATGCCGAGCATCATCACCGCGACGGGCCGCCCGAGGTCGAGGGTCTCGGCGGCGCGTTCGACGATGGCCTCCGGGGCGTGCACGTCGGCGTCGATGTAGGCGGTGGCGCCCTCGGGGGTGCTGGTCAGCAGGGTGCGGGCGTGGGCGAGGACGATCGGGTCGTTGTCGACGTACACGATCCGCGCGTCGGGGGCGATGTGCTGCGCGATCTCGTGGGTGTTGTCGACCGTGGGCAGCCCGGTGCCGATGTCCAGGAACTGCCGCACCCCGCGCTCGGCGGTCAGATGACGCACCGCCCGCCCGAGGAACTCGCGGTCGGCGCGGGCCACGTCCCGGATCACCGGGAACATCCCGGCGACGTGCTCGCCGACCCGCTGGTCGACCTCGTAGTTGTCCTTGCCGCCGACCCAGTAGTTCCACACGCGCGCGTTGTGCGCCACCCCGGTGTTCAGTCTCGGCGATCCGTTGGACGGGGTGTGGCTCTCGCTCACGTCTGCGCTCCTGCCCTGTGTGATGCCCTGCCCGCGGCCGGCCGCGGCCGTCGCCGTCATTGTGCCGCCCGATGATCACGCTGTCCGGGAAACGGCGGAAACGGCGGACCGGCGGACCGGCGGACCGGAGAGGCCGGGGCCGGCCCCCTCGAGTCAGGAAGGAGTCCTTACCAAGAGCCGGTAGGGTGGAAGGGCCGCCGCGCGGCAACGGAGCCTGCGCACCATCCCCAGGCGCCCTCCGCGCCGCCAGCAGAAAACGGACATGCCCAGCACACCCTCGCCCCTGCTCACCGCCCCCGGACTTCCCGCCGCCCCCGCCGACATACGGCTGGTCGTCACCGACATGGACGGCACGCTCCTCGACGACGCCAAGCGGATCCCCGCCGGCCTGTGGCCCACCCTGGCCGAGCTGCGCCGCCGCGACGTGCTCTTCACCCCCGCCAGCGGCCGCCAGTACGCGACGCTGGCCGAGCAGTTCGCCGGCAACGACGAGGGCATGGTGTTCATCGCGGAGAACGGCACCTACGTCGTCCGGGACGGCGTGGAGCTGAGCTCCGACCCGCTGGCCCCGTCCGTCGTGGCCCGCCTCGTGAAGGCCGTACGGGAACTCGCCGCGCAGGGCGTGGACGTGGGCGCCGTGGTCTGCGGCAAGCGGTCGGCCTACGTGGAGCGGACCGACGAGGCCTTCCTGGCCGAGGTCCGCAGGTACTACGTACGGCACCGGATCGTGACGGACGCCTCGGCCGTCGACGACGACATCACCAAGGTGGCCCTCTTCGACTTCGGGCCGGCCGAGCGGACCACCGCGCCGGCGCTGGCCTCGTTCGCCGCCACCCACCAGGTCGTCGTTTCCGGCGAGCACTGGGTCGACGTCATGAACCGCACCGCCAACAAGGGCGCCGCCCTGCGCCGGCTCCAGCGGGACCTCGGGGTCACCCCCGCCCAGACCCTGGTGTTCGGCGACTACCTCAACGACCTGGAGATGCTGGACGCCGCCGAGTGGTCGTTCGCCATGGCCAACGCCCACCCCGAGGTCATCGGCCGGGCCCGCCACCTCGCGCCCTCCAACAACGACAACGGCGTACTGCGCACGATCACCCGGCTGCTGCACCTCCCGCCCGGCCTCGGCGGCTGACCGCCGACGCCGGTCAGCCGGGCGTGGTCTCCTCCACCCGGGCGTCCGGATCGTCCTGGCCGCCCCGGCGGTCACGGCCGGTACGGCCGTCCCGGTCGTCGTGGCGGGAGGGGCCGGGCCGCCGCGTACGGCGCAGCCGCCGGCCCGCTTCGGCGCAGCGGTCGGCGAAGTCGACGTACCGGGCACCCCAGCCCGGAGGCGGGAAGCCCAGGCGGGCCTGGAGACGCCGGTACAGCCGGCCGACGTCCGGCAGCAGTTCAGAACCGGCGGAGGCCGCCGGGACGTCGTCGGCCAGCGTCAGATGGACGCCCCCGGCGTACTGCGACGACATGTTGTAGAGGAACGCCCCCAGGGTCGCCAGCGCCGTGCCCAGGACCACCTCCAGCGTCACGACCCCGGCGGCGATGGCGAGCGCCCAGCCGAAGGAGGGCCAGGCGTCCGGGTCCAGCACGCTCAGCACCCCCCAGACCAGCATCATGGTGACGAGCACGCAGATGCCCAGCCCCACCAGCAGCAGACAGCTCGTCGTCATCACCGACCAGGGGTCGGCCCTCGATATGCGCAGGCGTACCGTGCGGCGGTTCCGCTGCGGGCGGTCGGCTGGGGTCATGCCTTGCTCCTCACGGTGGGGGCGACCGCCTGCGCGTCGGTGGTCCGTCAGGCGGTGGCGGCGCCGCGGGCGGCGGTGACGAGGTGGTGCCGGGTGACACGGCCGATCTCGTGCCAGAACGGCTTGGCCGTCAGGTAGGCGCCCAGCACGGAGAACACCCCGAAGGAGACGTCGACGCTGAGCCGGCCCTGCTTGGCCCAGTAGACGTCCTGCAGGTCCAGCAGCAGGGCGAACTCGTCGCAGATGAGCGCGGTGCCGCAGCCGTAGGCGACCGCGACGGCAGGGTGCCCCACGGCGCGTTCGTCACCGCGTACGGCGATCAGACCGAGGCCGGCCAGGGTGGCGATGCCGATGTTGTAGTGGTGCAGGTGCTCGCCGCCCGCGGAGATGTTGCCCCAGGGCAGCCAGCCGCCCCGGATGCCGTGCGTGATGACGCGGACCGAGCCGAAGGTCACCCCGAACGAGATCCAGGTGATCAGCAGCGATCGCTGCACGGGGGTCAGATGCCGGTCCGCCGCCTGACGCCACCGGTGGACGAGCAGTGGCCTGTCGCGGTCGCGGCGGTGGCGCGCTGCGGTGCGTCTCATGGCAGACCGGCCTCCCACGCCGAACCGGTACCCGCGGACGGCGTCGGGCCGTCCCGGACACCGCCACTGGTGTGCGCATTCGACGTTAGGCGCGCGGGCCGCGGCCCGCACGCCCGCCGCCGTGAGGCTGGGCCGCTCGGGTGACGGCCCCAACGGCTGTGAGGGGCACGCCGGCCATCGGTGGTCAGGCGGCGTGGCCGAGGCACTCCTCGGCCACGTGCTTGTCGAGCGCCGCGCGCACCAGCGCGGCGGCGAGCACGGCCGGTTCGGTGTCGCCGGCGAGCTCGACGAGCCGGCCGGGGTCCTCGGGCAGCCCCAGACTCTGCGCCCCGGACAGTGCCTTGCCGTCCAGATACGGCGCCACCTCGGGCCACACCCGCTGGACCTCGCGCAGGAAGATGTCCGCGCCGGCCGGGCCCAGCCCCGGCACCTCCTGCAGCAGGCCGCGCAGCGCGGAGACCTCGCCGTGGGCCTCCTCGCGCAGCCGGCGCAGGTCACCGCCCCAGCGTTCGGCCACCAGCCCGGCGCCGTCGCCGAGCTGGGCGGCCGTACGCTCGTCGTACCGGCGGTAGCCGCCCCGGCCCAGCGCGTCCACGCGTTCCTGCCGGGCGGACCCGGCCATGCGGCGCGGATCGCGCAGGCCCGCCTCCGACAGCGCCCGGGCCGCGGCGACGGCGACCGAGCCGCGGATCCGGGCGCTGAGCAGTACGGCGAGGACCAGCAGCCGGTACAGCGGCTGCGGGGTGTCCTTCAGGGTGATGCCGGCCTCCTGGGCGAACGTCTCGCCGTGCGCCCCGACCAGCTCCCGCAGGACCCGGGTGTCCCGGTCACGGGTCACCGGGCCGCCTTGAGCGGATCGTGTCCGAGGGTCATCAGCCGGTGCCGGCGCCGGGTCTCCTCGGCGTCGCCCGACTCGGGCACGGGCTCGTTCTCCAGGTCCGCCCGGGCGGTGACCGTGTCGACCACCTTGCGCATCACGCGCAGGTCGTCGTCGGTCAGATCGGTCCGCCGCTTCTGCAGGACGGAGAGCACGTGCTGCCCGGTGGGCGTGCCCGCCTCCTCGGGCAGCGGCTCGGTGGTCTCGCCGGCGTCCCGGACCCGCAGCCAGTCCGCCAGTTCCTGCGAGGTCATGTTCACAACCCGGTGGAAGTCCTCCCACAGCGCGTCGAGTTCGAGGGCGTCGGTCATCGGGTGCCCCTTTCGTCCGTCGGTCTGTCCGGGAGGCGGGCGCGCCGCCGGTCAGTCCTTCCCGGCCACGTTCTCGGCGGCGAACATCCAGCGCTGCTTCTCCAGCTCGGCCGTGATCGTGATCAGCAGGTCCTGGGTGACCGGGTCCGGCTTCTCGGTCGCGTCGATGCGCTCGCGCAGCCGTCCGATGGCCGCCTCCAGGGCCTCGACGACGAGCTCGACGACCTCCGTGTCGCGCACCCAGCCGTCCTTGGGACCGGGCAGCGTGAAGGCCGAGGCGACGGTCTCCGGACGCCCGTCCGGCGGCACGCCGAGCGCGGCGGAGCGTTCGGCGACCGTGTCGGCGAACGCGCGGGCCGCCGCCACCACTTCGTCGAGCTGCAGGTGGATGGAGCGGAACCGTGGTCCCACGATGTTCCAGTGCGCCTGCTTCCCGATCAGGGAGAGCCCGAGAAGATCCACGAGTGTGCTCTGCAGCGCGTCCCCGGTGACCTGACGGTCCGAGTCGGGAATCGTGCTCTTCACGACAGTCATATGGTGGTTCTCCTTGTGGAGTCGTCTCTGGCGGTACGGAGCAGCGCGACGCGTTCCTCCTCCCCGGTCCCGCCCCACACACCGGAGGTCTGTCCGCTGCCGAGGGCGAAGGACAGACAGTCGGTGGTCACCGGGCAGCGGGCACAGACGCGTTTGGCGTCCTCGATGTCTCTCAGGGCCGGTCCGGTCGTGCCCACGGGGAAGAACAGCTCGGGGTCCTCACCCACGCAGGCGGCGCTGCGCAACCACTCCATGGGGGCGCGGGTGCCCCCGGCGTACCGGCGCAAACAACCGCGCCGGGGAGCTCAGCGCGCGAGCACTCCGTCCAGGAAGCCGATGACGTCGGCGAAGACCTCGTCCCGGTTCGTCTCCAGGAACACCTCGTGCCGGGCGCCCGGATGGATCCGCTCGGTCAGGGTGCCGCCGAGCCGCTCGATCCCGACGCGGCTTCCGCCGAGCGGGACCAGCCGGTCGTCGTCGCCGTGCAGCCACAGCACCGGCAGCGCGCCGACGTCGCCGCCCTCGTCGACGGTCCGGAGGGTCCGCGCGAACGCCTCCACCGTCGGCCGCTTCATCGGGCCGTGCCAGACCAGCGGGTCCGCCGCGTACGCCGCGCCGACCGCCGGGTCCCGGGAGAGCGCGGCCGGACTGATCGGCGTGTCGGGGATCTCGTCCAGGGCGAGCAGCCGGCCCGGCAACTCCCAGGCGCCGATGACCGGCCCGGACAGGACGAGCGCGGTGAGCTCCTCGCCGTACCGCTGGGCGTAGCGGGCGGAGATCAGCCCGCCCATGGAGTGGCCGACCAGCACGAGCGGCAGCCCGGGGTGCGCGGCGCGGGCGAAATCGGCCACGGTGTGCACGTCGGTCACCACGTCCTCGAAGTCCGCCACGACCACGCGCTCGCCCGCCGACCTCCCGTGGCCCATGTGGTCGGGGCCGTACACGACCGCGCCGTGCGCCCCGAGGACACCGGCCAGTTCCTGGTAGCGGCCGGAGTGCTCGCCGTAACCGTGCACCACGAGGGCGATGTACCGCGGTCGCGGGTGCGGCCACTCGCGGACGGCGAGTGTGCCCCGGGTTCCGGTGAGAACGTGTTCGCGGGCGTCGGCCATGGTTCCTCCCAGGTGGCGAGACGGATTCATACCCCGCGCTTGTCCGGACATAGCATCGGCCTTCGCATGAACACGATGACGCTCTGGCACATATCCGGCTGGGAGTTCGCGGCGCTCGCCCTCGCGGCCCTGCTCGTCGGCTTCTCCAAGACCGCAGTCAGCGGGGCCAACACGGTCAGCCTCGCCATCTTCGCGGCCGTACTGCCCGCCCGCGCCTCCACCGGAGTGCTGCTGCCGATCCTGATCGCCGGCGACGTGCTGGCCGTCCTCACCTACCGGCGGCACGCCCACTGGCCCACGCTGTGGCGGCTGTTCCCGGCGGTCGCGGCCGGAGTGGTCGTCGGCACACTGTTCCTGATGTGGGCCGACGACGGGATCGTACGGACCTCGATCGGCGCGATCCTGCTGCTGATGGCGGCCGTGACCGTGTGGCGGCGCCGCACCGCCGGGCGGGAGACGGAACCGGACGCGGTCACAACCCGCGCGGGCCGGCTCAAGGCCCGCTCCTACGGAGTGCTCGGCGGCTTCACCACGATGGTCGCCAACGCGGGCGGCCCGGTGATGTCGCTGTACCTGCTCTCCGCGGGCTTCCGCAAGCTCGGCTTCCTCGGCACCTCGGCCTTCTTCTTCCTCATCGTCAACGTCTCCAAGGTGCCCTTCAGCGCGGGCCTCGGCCTCATCGACGCCCGCTCCCTGCTCCTCGACGCCGCCCTGGTGCTCTTCGTCGTCCCCGGCGCCCTGCTCGGCAAGTGGGCCGTGCACCGGATCAACCAGCGGCTGTTCGAACAGCTGGTGATCGCGGCGACGGTCGTGGGCGGCCTGCAGTTGCTGCTCCGGTAGCCGGCCGGTCAGGAGGTCATGCGTGACAGTGCGGCGCGGAAGCGGTCGTAGCGCTCCACATCCGTCACGTCGTGGGCGCGTCGCGGGCGTCCCGCGACCACGCCCCAGATACTTGCCATGAAGATCGTTGCCAAGGGGATGAGCAGCCACGTCAGAGGGGTCAAGGTCGTCCTCCCTATTCCCGAGTGGATCAGCGGGTAGGGCGACGATGGCACACATGATCAGCTCTACATTTTGTACGACGAGGCGACTCCCTGCTTTTCACCCGGACAGATTCAGCGCCGAGTGTCACGCGCCGGTCGGGAGCACCCCAAGTGATCGTTAAGATGAGCCGGGTTGCCGCGACCCGTATGCGCTGCCCGGCTGCTGCCGCGCCCGCTGCGGGGAGGCGGGCGTGAGAGCGGGACTTCGGGGATTGAGGGCGGGCACACGTGCTGGTGGCAGGGCGGTACCGGCTGCACACGGTCATCGGACGCGGCGGAATGGGCGAGGTCTGGCAGGCCCTCGACGAGGTGCTCGGCCGGCCGGTCGCGGTCAAACTGCTGCTCAACGACGGAGGGGACGCCTCGGCCGAGGCCCGGTTCCGGCTGGAGGCACAGACCTCGGCACGGCTGAACCACCCGCACGTGGTCGGGACACTCGACTTCGGCACCTGGGAGGACCGCTGCTTCCTGGTGATGGAGCTGATCGACGGCGACAGCCTGGCCGACGAACTGACCGCCGGCGGCCCGCTCGCACCGCGGCGGCTGGCCCAGGTGGCGCAGCACTCGGCCGAGGGCCTGGCCGCGGCGCACGCCCAGGGCATCGTCCACCGGGACATCAAGCCGGGCAACCTGCTCAGCGACCGCCACGGCACCGTCCGCATCGCCGACTTCGGCATCGCCCGCTTCGTCGACGACCCGTCCGGCGCGCTCACCACCACCGGGCAGATCGTCGGCACCGGACTGTACCTGGCGCCCGAACGCGCCATCGGCACCCCCGCGAGCGCGGCCTCCGACATGTACTCGCTCGGCTGCGTGCTCTACCACCTGGCCGTCGGCGCCCCTCCCTTCGAGGCCCCCACCGCGACCGCCCTGCTGTACCAGCACGTCGACTCCCCGCCCGTGCCGCCGCACCAGCGGGGCGCCGCGCTGCCGCCCGCCTTCGAGGCGTACCTGCTGAGCATGCTCGCCAAGCAGCCGGAGGAGCGGCCCACGGCCCAGCAGGCGGCGGACTGGTTCGCCGGCGGCGCCTGGCGCGGCACGCCCGAGCCGCTTCCTCCGGAGCAGCCGGCCACCATGCCGTCCCACGGCCGCGGGCCGGATCAGCGGGGCGGAGGCCGGGGCGGGGGCCAGGGACGCCGCCGCGCACCCGAGCAGCGGGGCACCGGACCCGCGCGTCGCCGGAGTGCGCCC
>NZ_QFDQ01000161.1 GCF_003270085.1 Streptomyces triticisoli
CGGAGCAGGCGGCGGCCACCGCGCAGGCGGGCCCGCGCCGGTCCACGGCCCCCGCGGCCGCTGCGGTGCCGCCGGAGGCGGTGACCGTGCCGACACCGGTGGTGACGCCGACGAACGCGTCGGGCGGGCCGGCGGACGAGACGGCGGTGCTGCCTCCGGTGCGGGAACCTTCGGGCGAGGGCTCGGGCGACAACTCCCGCGGGGCGTCCCGGGGATCCGGGAGGCGAGGGTCGCGGGCGGTCGGGCAGTCCGGGGAGTCCGAGTCCGAGGTGACCGCGAAGCTGCCGCAGCCGCCGGTTCCGCCGGGGGCAGCGGACGAGACGGCGGTGCTGCCGCCGGTTCCGCCGGGGGCGGCTGACGAGACCGCCGTGCTGCCGCCGGTCCGGCCGGGGGCGGCCGACGAGACCGCCGTGCTGCCGCCCGTGGGCTCCGGCGGGGCGGCCGCCGATGAGACGGCTGTCCTGCCTCCCGTACGGGACGACGACCCCGCGGACCGGGTTCCGCCCGGCTTCTTCCGGGACGAGCCGTCCCCGGCCGCCCGGCCCGACGAGGGCGAGGACCGCACGCGGGAGCTGCCCCGGGTGGACGCCGAGAGCGCCGCCCGGCGACGGCCGCGGCCGGACTGGGCCGAGGCGACCCCGCTCGACGACCTGCCGACGCTGGCGGACGAACTGCTGGGGCCGCGCGAGGACGACGGGGAGCCCGACGACGGTCGGGACGACGGCTGGGGACGCGGCCGACGGCGCTGAGCCCCATGACGGGGGACGGGCGGAGGCCGCCCGCCCCCGTTGTCAGTGGCACCCCGCACAATGGATCTCGCACCACGAACCATGACGAAAGGGCGGCGTGACCCATGAGCGTGTGGGACGACCTCGTCGGGCAGGAGAAGGTCAGCGAGCAACTGGGCGCCGCTGCCCGGGACGCCGACGCCCTGGTCACCGCGGCCGCCGCCGACACGCCGCCGCCGGAGGCGTCGAGGATGACGCATGCGTGGCTGTTCACGGGACCGCCCGGCGCGGGGATCACACAGACGGCGCGCGCCTTCGCCGCCGCGCTGCAGTGCGTGAGCCCCGACCGCGCCCTCGGCGGAGCCCCCGGCTGCGGCTTCTGCGACGGCTGTCATACGACGCTGGTCGGCACCCACGCGGACGTCACCACGGTGGCGGCCGTCGGCACACAGATCCTGGCCGACGACATGCGGGACACCGTCCGCAAGTCGTTCACCTCCCCGGCGACCGGCCGCTGGCAGGTGATCCTCGTCGAGGACGCCGAGCGGCTGAACGAGAAGTCCGCCAACGCCGTCCTGAAGGCCGTCGAGGAACCGGCCCCGCGCACGGTCTGGCTGCTGTGCGCCCCCTCGATCGAGGACGTCCTGCCCACGATCCGCTCCCGCTGCCGCCACGTGAACCTGCGCACACCGTCGGTGGACGCCGTGGCCGACATGCTCGTACGCCGCGAGGGCGTCGAACCCGGTGTCGCGGCCGCCGCCGCCCGCGCCACCCAGGGCCACGTCGACCGGGCCCGCCGCCTGGCCACCGACCCGGCCGCGCGCGAACGCCGTGCCACCGTCCTGAAGCTCCCGCTGCGCCTCGACGAGATCGGGGGCTGCCTCAAGGCGGCCCAGGAGCTGGTCGACGCGGCGGCGGACGACGCCAAGTCGCTCGCCGAGGAGGTGGACGCCAAGGAGACCGAGGAACTGAAGGCGGCGCTGGGCGCGGCGCAGGGCGGCCGGCTGCCCCGGGGGACGGCGGGCGTGATGAAGGACCTGGAGGACAGGCAGAAGCGCCGCCGCACCCGCACCCAGCGCGACAGCCTCGACCTCGCCCTGACCGACCTCACCGGCTTCTACCGCGACGTCCTGGCCCTCCAGTTCGGCTCCCGTGCGGCGATCGCCAACGCGGACGTCGAGGACACCCTGGAGCGGATCGCCCGAGACAGCTCCCCGGAGTCGACCCTGCGCCGCATAGAGGCGATCGCCGCCTGCCACGACGCCCTGAACCGCAACGTGGCCCCGCTCCTGGCGGTGGAGGCGATGACGATGGCCCTGAGAGCGGGCTGACGAGGACGGCGTCACCGGGGCCGCCGACGTCACTCGTACGAGGCATATCGGGCACGCAAAGCACTCAGCTGATCGCTGAGCGTTACTCTCGCTTGATGCACATCAGGCGCGCCCTCCGTCCGAACCACCCTCCGAGCAGCCGTGTCCGCCGCACCCGCAAGGGCGGCACCCTCCTGGCGGCCGCCGCGCTGCTGCTGGCCTCGGCCTGCTCCTCCGGAGATGAGTCGCACCGGACCGCCCCCGCGGTGCAGGCGGTGCTGGCGCCGCTGCCGTCGTCCACGCCGTCCGCCCTGTCGCCGTACTACGGGCAGAAGCCGACCTGGCGGAGCTGCGGGGTGCCCGGCTTCGAGTGCGCCACGATGAAGGCACCGCTCGACTACGAACGGCCCGGCGCGGGCGACGTCCGGCTGGCCGTCGCGCGCAAGAAGGCGACCGGCCCGGGCAAGCGCCTCGGCTCCCTCCTGGTGAACCCGGGTGGGCCGGGCGGCTCGGCCATCGCCTTTCTGCAGCAGTTCGCCGGTGCCGGCTACCCGGCGCAGGTCCGTGCCCGCTACGACATGGTCGCGATGGACCCGCGCGGTGTCGCCCGCAGCGAGCCGGTCCAGTGCCTGGACGACCGGGCCATGGACACGCACACGCAGACGGACGTCACACCTGACGACCGCAGGGAGACGGACGCGCTTGTCGACGCGCACCGCAAGTTCGCGGAGGGCTGCGGCGCCCGCGCCCCCCGTCTGCTCCGGCACGTCTCCACCGCCGAGGCGGCCCGGGACATGGACATCCTGCGGGCGGTGCTCGGCGACAGCAGGCTGAACTACGTGGGCGCGTCGTACGGGACGTTCCTCGGGGCGACGTACGCCGGCTTGTTCCCGGGCCGGGTGGGCCGCCTCGTCCTGGACGGCGCGATGGACCCGGCCCTGTCCTCGTACCGGATGAACCTGGACCAGACGGCGGGCTTCGAGACGGCGTTCCAGTCGTTCGCGAAGGACTGCGTACGGCAGAGCGACTGCCCGCTCGGCGGCCGGGGCACGACGCTGCGGCAGGTCGGCGACCGCCTCGCGGCCTTCTTCCGCAAGCTCGACGCCCACCCGATCCCCGCCGGCGACGCGGACGGCCGCCGCCTCGGCGAGACGCTGGCCACCACCGGGGTGATCGCGGCGATGTACGACAAGTCGGCCTGGCCGCGGCTGCGCGAGGCGCTGACCTCGGCGATGAAGGAGAACAACGGCGCCGGCCTGCTCGTGTTGTCCGACAGCTACTACGAACGCGACGCCGACGGCCGCTACAGCAACCTGATGTACGCCAACGCCGCCGTGAACTGCCTGGACCTCCCACCGGCCTTCGCCACCCGCGAGCAGGTGGAGAAGTCCCTCCCCACCTTCGAAAAGGCCTCCCCGGTCTTCGGCCGCGGCCTCGCCTGGGCCTCCCTGAACTGCGCGTACTGGCCGGTCAAGCCCATCGCCGAGCCGCACCGCATCGAGGCCAGGGGTGCCGCCCCCATCGTGGTCGTCGGCACCACCCGCGACCCGGCCACCCCCTACCGCTGGGCCCAGTCCCTCTCCCGCCAGCTCTCCTCGGCCCGCCTCCTCACCTACGACGGCGACGGCCACACCGCCTACGGCCGCGGCAGCAGCTGCGTCGACTCCGCGATCAACACCTACCTCCTGGACGGCACCCCACCCCCGAACGGCAAGCGCTGCGCCTGACCCACGCACCCCGCCCGGGGAGCCCCGGGGCGCGTACGAAGCACCCCGGGAAACTGTGTAGACTTACCGACGTTGCCGATCGCACCATGGTGCGACAGCACGCCGCTTTAGCTCAGATGGCCAGAGCAACGCACTCGTAATGCGTAGGTCTCGGGTTCGAATCCCGAAAGCGGCTCCAGGGAACCCCAGGTCAGGTATGTGCTGACCTGGGGTTTGACGTATGGCCGTGATCTGTGTGTGATCAGAGCCCCGTAGTCTCCGCCCGAACAGGGGAAGCGTGGTAGGCGCGCACTGAAGGCGGGGGACGGTACGTGACGTATGGGCGCGCGGCGATACCAGCGCTGGTCGGGGGGCTGCTGGTCACAGTGCTTCTGTGGTGGGCGGGGGCGAGTGTGCACGCGCTTCATCTGCAGGGCGCCGTCGACGTGCTCGGCGGTCAGGCCGCCGCCGAGCTCGGACGCTGGCTCATGCCCTGGTCGTACGACCCTCCGACCTCGGTCCGGCTCGGCACCGACGTGTCCGGGGCCGACAGCACCCGGTACCTCGCGCTTTACCACACCGCGATGCAGATCCGGTTCGGCGCGGTCTTCGTCTTTTTCGTGCCCGGGGCGCTGCTCCTGGTCCGCAGGCTGCCGCCGGTGCACGGCCGGCTGACCGCCACGCTGCTCGCGGTGTGGGCCTGGGGTCTGGTGGCCGGGACCCTGGCGGTGACCGTGTCCGCGCCTTGGCTGATCGCCTCGCATGGGCACGGCAGTTACCGTTTCCTGCCCCAGCTGGCGAGTGTGATCTCGTCCGGGCGGCAGATTGTGGTGGTGGCCGCGCTGGTCGCGGCGGTGGGGACGGTGCTCGTGGCGCGGGTGACCGCGAAGGGCGCCGACGTGCCGGTGCGGGAGGCCACGCCGGAGCGCGCCGCCCGCCTGGCCGCCGCCGTGGGGACCGCGGTCGTCGCGGTGTCCTTGGTGGTCCTCTCGCACCAGTCGGTCGCCGCCCGCATCCAGACGTTCTCCCCGCACGACGGGCTGTTCTCAGAACCGGGCGAGCTCCTGCGCCAGTGGCTGCTGCTCGGCGCCTGGACGGGGCCGACGGGTGTCCCGCTCGACGACTGGCTCCTGTACCGGACCGCCGAGGTGCTGCTGCTCGCCGTCGTGTGGTGGGCGCTGCGGCGGCTGCCCGTGCTGCTGACCCGAGCCACCGTCCCGGCGATGGCGGTCGGCGCGGTGTGCGCGACCGTCCTCGGGCTGCTGGCGAGCCAGTTGCTGAGGATGGCCATGGGCGGGACGGGTCTGCGCTGGGGGGTGCTCCACCTGTCCGCCGGCCTCGGTGACGGCGTCCCGGCCGCACTGACCTTCGGCCTGGTGGCGGGAGCCGCGGCTGCCGTGACGCTGCGGTTGGCCGTGGGCCGTACCGAGACGGCCGGCGCCACGGCGTCCGTCCAGCGCTCCGCCCGCTCCCCGGAGCAGAAGGAGTAGAACCCCGGTTCGTCCTGCGCCGCGTGTGCGGCGGAGCCGTCACCAACGGCACATCGGTGTCCAGCCGGCGGCTTTCGCCCTTGGGATCGGCAGCGGGGTCCGACAGCTGAAGCGGGTTCTAATGGCTGAGTCCGGTGAACCGGCGCAGGGCCAGCGGGAAGAAGACCGCCAGCAGGGCCAGCGGGCAGAGTACGGCGGCCCAGACGTGGCCGGGTTCGCCGCCGACGCCGCTGGTCAGGTCCCGTACCGCCGTCGCCGTCCGGGACAAGGGGTTCCACTGGACCACCGTGCCCAGCCAGTCCGGCATGGACCGGGGGGTCGCGATGGCGTTGGACAGGAAACCGACCGGCCAGACCAGGATCTGCACGGCCTGCACGAGTTCAGGTTTCCCCGCCACCAGCGCCAGGTGGATGCCGATCCACAGCATCGCGAACCGGAACAGCAGCAACAGCCCCACGGCGCCCAGGAACCCACCCGCCGTCGTGTGCGTCCGCCAGCCGATCGCGTACCCGGCACCGATCATCACGGCGAGGCTCAACGCCGACTGCAGCATGTCCGCCGCCGAACGGCCCACCAGGACCGCGCCGTTGGCCATCGGCATGGACCGGAACCGGTCGATCACGCCCTTGTTGAGGTCCCGGGTGACGGCGATCACCGTGCTCTCCAGGCCGAAGGCCATGGTCAGCGCGAGGGTTCCGGGCACCAGATAGTCGATGTAGTCGCCGTCGACGTCCCGGCCGCCGCCGATCAGATAGCCGAACATCAGCAGGATCATCACGGGGAAGACCACGCCGACGGCCACCTGTACCGGCTGCCGCCCCCAGTGGGCGAGTTCCCGCCGGGTCATGGTCCAGAAGTCGCTCAGGGCGAGGACGACGCTGTTGCCGCCGTCTCCCTCGCGCACCGCGTCCGTCGTGCTCGCTGTGCTCACCGTGCTCATACGACCTCCCCGGCCCGAGCCGCGTCCTGTGCCGCCGTCTGCTGCGCTGCCGTTTCCTGTGCCGCCGCTTCCTGTGCTGCCGCCTTCTGTGCCGCCGTCTCCGTGGAGCGTCCTGTCAGGTGCAGGAACACCTCGTCCAGGGTGGGCCTGCGCAGCGCGATGTCCTCCGCCTCGATGCCCGCCGCCTCCAGGGCCCGTACGACCTGGGTGAGGGCGCTCATCCGGTTGGTGACCGGAGCGCTGAACAGCCGGCGGTCGGTGTCCACCGAGACGTTCTCGGCGGCGAACGGCAGCAGGGCCACCGCGGCGCCCAGCCGGCCCGAGTCGCGCAGGACGACGTCGATGCGGTCGCCGCCGGTGCGGGCCTTCAGCTCGTCGGCGGTGCCGTCGGCGATGACCCGCCCCCGGTCGACCACCGAGATGCGGTCGGCGAGCTGGTCGGCCTCCTCCAGGTACTGGGTGGTGAGCAGCACGGTGGTGCCGCCGCCGACCAGGGAGCGCACCGAGGCCCACACCTCGGCCCGGCCGCGCGGGTCGAGCCCGGTGGTCGGCTCGTCCAGGAACAGCACCTCCGGCTCGGTGATCAGCGAGGCTGCGAGGTCGAGCCGGCGCCGCATGCCGCCGCTGTACCGCTTGACCTGTTTGCCGCCGGTGTCCGTGAGGCCGAAGCGGTCCAGCAGTTCGTCGGCCCGGACGCGGGCACGCCGGGCGCCGAGGTGGTGGAGCCGCCCGAACATCTCCAGGTTCTGCCGGCCGCCGAGCTCCTCGTCGAGCGCGGCGTGCTGGCCGAGCAGACCGATGCGGCCACGCACCCGGGCGGCCTGCCGCAGGACGTCGCATCCGGCCACCTGCACGCGGCCCGCGTCCGGCCGCAGCAGGGTGGTCAGTATCCGTACGGCCGTGGTCTTGCCCGAGCCGTTCGGACCGAGCAGACCGTGCACGGTGCCGCGTCCCACCCGCAGGTTCAACCCGTCCAGGGCGGCCTTCTCCCCGTACCGCTTCCGTACGTCCTCGACGACGATCGCGTCGGTCATGCGTCTCCTCCGGCCCATGTAGTCAAACTTGACTTCTCGCGGTGAAAGTAACGCCCCTCCTGGGGGTAGTCAAGCTTGACTAGTTGACGAACGCAGGGTCGACGTGTCATGCCGAAGGGGCGGTGGATCAAGCGAGCCGGGCTGGTTTTCTGGTTCCTCGGCGTCGCTGTCGCGGCTTCGGGCACAGTGAGTACATGACTGGTTACGCGGATCGAGTGCCCGCCTACCTCAGTTTCAGGGTCGCCCCGACCGAAGGGCCCATCGCGGCCCTTGCCGACCAGGAAGCGTGGCAGGCGCGAGAGCTCTACCCCGAGCTGTTGGGGGTGGGGCTGCCGGAGTTCTTCTACGCGCGGGAACGTGACGCCGGCGGCTGGGAGCTGTTGGGCAGGTGCGGCGACTCCGAACCCCAGGGGGCCAGGGACTCCTTGGGGTCGCACTTCCGTCTGCGTGCCCAGGAGGCCGAGAAGGCCGGTGACGCGGAGGGACAGAAGACGTGGATGGCGGCGGCGTTGCGGATGGACCGGGAGGTGATCGACGAGATCCGGGTCCGTGGAGAGCGGTTCCGCATCGTGCGTGCGTCGAAGTTCATCCGTATGGGGCGCAGCGGGCCGGAACCGCCCCGCCCCTCCGACCCCGACCCGGGCGAGGTGGGCGAGGCGTACCGACTGCCGTCCCGGACGGAGGGGTTCGTCGTCGATCCGTACGTCAGCACGGGGCTGTCCGACGGCATCCTGAAGCTGGATCTCGTACGGTTCGTCGGGTCCGCCCCCGGAGCGCCGGCCCAGGCGCGGGAGGACGCGGTGCGCGCCGTCGAGAGGTTCCCGGGCGGTGTGCTGCTGCCGGCGGCTTTCATGATCTCCGAGCGGGAGGACGGGGAGTGGAAGGCGCACAACCCCGGGACGTCGGACACCACGCCGCAGGCAGCGCGTGACGCTCTGGCCGCCTGGCTGCGGGTGATGGCGCCGTTCACCCTGCGACTGTCGGACGAGAAGCGGGCGGAGTACGCACGGGCCGCCGACGGGCTGGACGAGAAGCGCGGCAACAGCCTGAGCGTGGACGGGCGCCGGTTCCGCATCACGCGACTCGAGCGGCTGATCCGTATCGGGCCCGACGGTCCGGAGGGTCCCCGGCCCAGTGACTTCGACTCGCAGCCTCCGGTGGAGGTCCACACCCAACAACTGAAGGAACAGGGACTGTGGCAGGACGGGGACGAGGACGAGCCGGTCGAACTCGACGAACGTGCCCGGGAGCTCAAGGCCCTGTGGGACCAGGAGGAGGCTCGCCGCGCGGCAGTCAGGGAGCGCAAGGCGGGTGGTGAGAAGCGCATCTGAACAGGTTGTCGGGCGGGTCCGTCGGATGATCGGCTTGCTCGAAACGTACGGGCCGCTCGGCGGCCCCGTTGTGCGGACAGTCGTGCGTCAGCCGAGGAGGCGGATCGGGCTTCCGGCCAGGTACGCCTCGATGGCCTCCACCGCCTGGCCGTAGTAGCGCTCGTAGTTGGCCTGGGAGACATAGCCCAGGTGGGGGGTGGCCAGGAGGCGGGGGGCCGTGCGCATCGGGTGGTTCGGCGGGAGCGGTTCGGTGTCGAAGACGTCCACGGCCGCGCCGGCGATGCGGGCCTCGTGCAGGGCGGTGAGCAGGGCGTCCTGGTCCACGATCGCGGCGCGGGAGGTGTTGATCAGGTAGGCCGTCGGCTTCAGGAGGGCCAGTTCGGCGGCGCCGAGCAGGCCGCGGGTGCGGTCGCCCAGGGCCAGGTGGATCGAGACGAAGTCGGCGGTCGACAGCAGGTCCTCCTTGGAGGGGGCCAGTTCCACGCCCACCTGGTCCGCCCGCTCCTTCGTGAGGTTCTGGCTCCACGCCGTGACCCGCATGCCGAAGGCCAGGCCCACCTGCGCCACCCGACTGCCGATCTTGCCGAGGCCGAGCAGGCCCAGGCGGCGGCCGTACAGGTCGGCGCCCACGGTGGACTGCCAGGGGCCGCCGGACCGCAGGGCGTTGTTCTCCGCCACGATGCCGCGGGCCAGGCCCAGGAGCAGGGCCCAGGTCAGTTCGACCGGCGGGGTCGTGGAGCTCTCCGTGCCGCACACGGTCACGCCGTTCGTCCGTGCGGCGGCGTAGTCGATCACCGAGTTGCGCATACCGGAGGCGACCAGCAGCTTCAGGCGGGGGAGGCGGTTCAGGAGCGGGGCGGGGAAGGGGACCCGTTCGCGCAGGGTGACCACGATGTCGACATCGGCGAGTGCCGCGGCCAGTTCGTCCTCCGTGGCGAAGTGTTCGGTGTACGTGACCACGTCCACTCTGTCGCCCAGCGGCGTCCAGTCGGCGACGGTGGTCGCGACGCCCTGAAAGTCGTCGAGTACGGCGCAGCGCAGTCGCATGTCGGTTCTCCCTGCGGGGTCGTTGTTCCACTCGTCCGGAGATCTTGGCGTATGCGGAGCGGCCGGCGTGGTCCGGCCCGGTCGCCGGCTGTCCGAAGGAGGAGCGTTCACTTCGCGTCCGCGTAGCACTCCACCACCGCCGTCGTGAACGGGAACCGCACCGGGGTGTCGCCGAACGTCAGCCGCCCCGCCAGCTCCGCCGTCTGCCGGATCGCCTCGACGACCGTGTCGGCCTCCTCCTCAGGGCAGTGCACGATCACCTCGTCGTGCTGGAAGAAGACCAGCTCGGCCGCCATGTCCCGGCAGGTGCGGCGCAGCGCGGCGAGCAGCAGCAGGGCCCAGTCGGCGGCGCTGCCCTGGACGACGAAGTTGCGGGCGAAGCGGCCGCGGGCGCGGGAGTCGGTGGAGGCGTAGCCCGGTATCCAGCCGTCGGCCGCGGACGTACCGCCGTCGGCCGCGGGCGGTACGGCCGGGTCGTCCTGGGGGAGACCCGCCTCCTCGGCCGCGTCCTCCCGCCTCCCGGCCGGCGGTGGACAGGTGCGGCCCAGCCAGGTGCGTACGAGTCTGCCCTCCTCACCGGCCCGCGCCGCGTCGTCGACGTAGGCCACCGCCTTCGGGAAGCGGCGTCTGAGGGCGGCGAGATGCTTCAGGCCGTCGCCGGAGGTCTGGCCGTAGACCGCGCCGAGCACGGCGAGTTTCGCCTGGGCGCGGTCGCCGGAGAAGGCACGGTCGGAGACGGACTGGTAGAGGTCGGTCCCCCGGCCGGCCACCTCCATCAGACCGGGATCGCGGGAGACGGCCGCCAGCACGCGCGGCTCCATCTGGTCGGCGTCGGCGACGACCAGCCGCCAGCCGGGGTCCGCCACGACGGCCCGGCGGATGACCCTGGGGATCTGCAGCGCGCCCCCGCCATGGGTCACCCAGCGGCCGGTGACCGTGCCGCCCGCCAGGAACTCCGGCCGGAAGCGCCCCTCCCGCACCCAGTCCTGCAGCCAGGACCAGCCGTGGGCGACCCAGATCCGGTACAGCTTCTTGTACTCCAGCAGGGGCTTCACGGCCGGATGGTCGACGGACTGGATCTCCCAGCGGCGGGTGGACTTGACCTTGATCCCGGCCCGGGCGAAGGCCTTGAGCACGTCGGCGGGCAGGTCGGGCCGGACCCGGTGGCCGAAGGCGGCGGACACCTCGTCGGTGAGCTCGGCCAGGCGGCGGGGTCCGCCGCCGCCCGCGTACCGCTCGCCGAGCAGTTCGCGCAGCACCTCGCGGTGCACGTCCGCGCGCCAGGGCAGGCCCGCCCGGTTCATCTCGGCCGCCACCAGCGTGCCCGCCGACTCGGCGGCGGTCAGCAGACGCATACGGTCGGGATGCTCGGCTCGCGCGTGACGCCGCTGCTGCTCGGCGTAGACCGCGAGCAGGTCCTCCAGCGGCAGACGGACGGCCTGGGGTTCGAAGAGCGGGGACTGCGCGCCCGGCTCGGCGGACCGGTGCGGTGGGTCCGGTGGTACGGGACCGCCGCGCAGACGGGCCAGGGCGGCGGCCGCCGAGCGGGGTTCGCCGTACCGCCCCTCGTGGCCGAGGAGGAGTGTCTCGGCGTCCTCGATGTCGTAGCACCGCTCCACCCGCACGCCCGCGGCGAGCAGGCGTGGGTAGACCTCGGTGGTGGACCGCCACACCCACCGCGTGACGTCCGGTCTGCCGCGGACCGCCGCGACCAGGTCCGGCTCCCGGCGCACCGGGCCGGCGGGCAGCCCGTCCCGGCCGAGGGGGGCGACTTCGACGCCACCGTCCTCGGCCGGTGCCAGAGCCCACCGGTCGGTCATGTCTGTGAGTGTCGCAGGCGGCTCTGACAATGGCTCCGGCCTGCGGGTTCAGCCGGAGGGCGGGGCGGCCGGGGCGGTCAGCCCTCCCTCCTGTCCTTTTCCTCCTGTTCCTGCTGCGCGCGGTCCTTCAGCAGCTCCGCCAGGACCGCCACGACGTACTCCTCGGTGCGTGCCTTGTCCAGGCCGAGGCCGCTCAGGACGCCCTGGCCGTTCTCCAGCTCCAGCAGGGCCAGCAGGATGTGTTCGGTGCCGATGTAGTTGTGGCTGAGGCGCAGGGCCTCGCGGAAGGTGAGCTCCAGGGCCTTCTTGGCGGCCGGGCCGTACGGGACGAGCTCGGGAGCGTCGGCGGAGGCGGGCGGCAGCGCGGCGGTCGCGGCCTCGCGGACCGTGTCCAGGGAGACGCCCTGGTCGCCGATGGCCATGGCGGCCAGGGACTCCGGGTCGCTGAGCAGGCCGAGGACGAGGTGGGCGGGCGTGCCCTCGGAGCTCCTGGCCGCCTTGGCCTCCTCGTGGGCGGCCATGACGACCTTGCGCGCGCGTGGCGTGTAGCGGCTGAAGCCCTGGCTGGGGTCGAGGTCGGCGGACTCCTTGGGCACGAACCGCTTCTGTGCGGCCTGCCGGGTGACGCCCATGCTCTTGCCGATGTCGGTCCAGGAGGCGCCGGAGCGCCGTGCCTGGTCGACGAAGTGGCCGATGAGGTGGTCCGCCACCTCGTCGAGGTGCTCGGCGGCGAGTACGGCGTCCTGGAGCTGGTCGAGGGGCTCTTGATGGACTTTCTTGATGGCCGAGATGAGGTCGTCCAGACGGACGCTCGACCTGATGGCGGGGTTCGTCATGCGTCAACCGTAGGTTGACATAGAGGTAAGCGTCAACCGCGAGTTGACGGCCGGTCGGGGCGGATGTCTGTCCACAGCCTGTGGACAGACATCCGCCCCGCCGTACGGCCATGGCACGATCGAGGCGTGACCGCCCCCAGTACCGTCGACCGTGCGTTCGACGCCGCCCTGTACGCCTCGTCCGACGACGCCCTCGACACCGGCGCCTCCCTGCTGGCGTCCGACCCCGCGGTGGACGCCGAACTCGCCCGGCGCGGGCAGGAGTTGGTCGCAGCGGCGTGGCGGCGCGGCTGGCAGCCCGCCGATGTCGTACGGATCGTGCGGCGGGAGCTGGACGACGTCCACGTACGGCTGCTGGCGGCGCTCGTCCGTGCGCAGGCGGGGGACGACCGGCCGCGCGGCCCGCGCTGGGCCGCCCAGCTCGACGAGCTGACCACCGAGCAACCGACCCGCACCGACCGCTTCTCGTACGCCACCGCCGTCCTGGAGCTGTACCGCCTGCTGCTGCGACTGCCCCCGCTCGAACCCCTGGACGAGCCGGCGCACGAGCCCGCGCACGCGCCCCGGCCCGAGTCCCGCATGCTGACCCGGATCCGGGCGCTGCTCGCCAAGGCGGAGGCGACCGGCTTCCCGGAGGAGGCGGAGGCACTGAGCACGAAGGCGCAGGAGCTGATGGCACGGCACAGCATCGACGAGGCGCTGCTCGCCGCCCGCGCCCCGTCGCCCGACGCCCCGGACGCCTGCCGCATCGGTGTCGAACCGCCGTACGAACAGGCCAAGGCGGTGCTGCTGGACGCGGTCGCCACGGCGAACCACTGCCGGGCCGTGTGGAACGAACCCCTCGGCTTCTCCACGGTCGTCGGCTTCGCGGCCGACCTGGAGGCGGTCGAACTGCTCTACGCCTCGCTGCTGGTCCAGGCCACGAGCGCGATGACCGGAGCGGAGGCGGAACAACGCGCCGGCGGGCGCAGGCGCACCAAGACCTTCCGGCAGTCCTTCCTCGCCGCCTACGCCCACCGCATCGGCACCCGCCTCGCGGCCACCGCCGAGGCCCAGGTCACCGAGGAGCTGCTCCCCGTCCTGGCGAGCCGGGACGTCGCGGTCACCGACCGCCTGGAAAGCATGTTCCCGGAGACGACCACCACCCGCCTGCGCGGCGTGAGCGACGCGGCCGGCTGGACGGAGGGCGCCCAAGCGGCGGACCGGGCCGAGGTGAAGGCACGCCCACGGCTGCGCTGAGGCCTTGTCCGCCGGGGTTCGGCGGAGCCGTCAGGACCCCGCCGTCGGCCCCGCCGCGGCCGGCCCGGCCCCCGCCGCCGTCAGTCCCCCGCCTGCTGGAAGGCCGTCACCGACGCGTCCGGGTCGTCCGCGTCCCTCTTGCCCTGCACCGGGCCGTAGGACCACGTGAAGTCCTCCAGGTTGTCGGCGTCTCCGGGCAGGCTGAGCTTCAGCGACGTCGCGGCGAGGCTCTTCGCGTCGCCCTCCTTGCCCCGCACGTACGTGAGCGTGAAGGACGCCGTGCCGCCCTTGGCGAGGGTGAGCTTCTCCGGCTCGGCGGTCCGGTCCTCCGGGACGGTCGCCGTGGTGCCGGCGGCGAACAGCATGACGCCGGGGAAACCCTTCAGGGTGCACTGGGCGCCCCGGTTGGTGAGAGTGACGGGTACGTTGCCCGTGTCCCCGGCGGCGGGTGCGGCGTTGGCGGGGCCGACCTGCACCTTGACGTCGCCGATCCGGCAGGCCGAGCTGTCGGCGTTCTTGCTGCCGGAGTCCTTGCCCCCGGAGTCGCTGCCGCCGCTGTCGCAGGCGGTGAGGAGAAGGGCTGCGGCAAGGGCGGTGACGGTGATCGGAAGGGCGCGCATGTAGTGGTTCCTCGGGTCGTGGCGGTGTCCTCGTGGGGGTGTCCAAGGATCATCACGTACGAGCGTGCGGCACGGTTGCCCGCCCCGCCGTCGGCCTCCGCGAACGTCGGGCGGCCGGGCTCGCCGTGGGCAGGTCCGACGGTAGTGCCGGACCCTCCTGGCGGGTGTACGTCTCCTCGCCGGGACCACCCTCGCGGGTAGCCCGGAGCGTGGTTCTGTTGACGGACTCCACCGTGCCCGTCGTAGGGGCCCTGCACGTGCCGGGGTGGGTCATGTACGTGCCGGCGCCGGTCCGGCCGGCCCCGTTCACCAGACGCTCACACATGTGTGGGAACACGAGGGCCGCGGTACGCGTCCTTTTCTGGTGCACGAGGGATTCGATCCGGACGATCCGGCGCGGATGCCGACGCGAAAGGTCATGGACGGGGAATGACGCTCGCATGCCCTGCAGGAGTCGGGGCAGACGCTCCAACGGTTTCGGCAGAGCGGAACACCCATGCTGTAACCGTCGAACCACTCCTCGTGCACGTGCATCTGCTCATGCATATGCAGGTGAACAAGGTTATGATCCGGTTCAGTTGACCGATGCATCAATGGCCACACCAGCCAGTGCACCACCGGGGAGCGACCTGTGGACCACGACGTTGAGGGCGGGTACGGGGGGTTCGACGTGTACAACGGCATGGCGGCCACGCGACTGTGCGGGGTGGTCTGGCAGAAGAGTCGGCACAGCAACTCGCAGGGCTCCTGTGTGGAGTTCGCGCGGCTGCCTGGCGGAGAGGTGGCCGTGCGCAACTCCCGTTTCCCGGACGGTCCCGCCCTCGTCTACACGCGCGCGGAGATAGAGGCGATGCTGCTGGGTGTCAAGGACGGCGAGTTCGACCACCTGATCGCGGGATGACGCCCCTCAAGCCCGCCGACAATTCCGGGCAATGGGTGCACAGCGCACAGTGACGCGCGTAGAGCCGTGGCGTCGTGGAGCGCCGCGGTCCGTCAGTCGGCGGGCCGCAGCCGGAACAGCGCCCAGACCACCTTGCCGTGCAGGGCACCCGCCAGTGGGTGCCAGCCCCAGCTGTCGCTGAAGGAGTCGACGAGGAACAGGCCGCGGCCCGACTCCGCCGAGAAGTCGTCCGTCTCGCGGGCGACCGGGCTCTCCCGGCTGGGGTCGCGCACCGCGCACACCAGCCGCTTGGTCCAGCGCAGCAGGTGCAGGCGCACGTGCGGGCTCGTGTCGTGCAGAAGCGTGGCCGGCGCCGGAACGTGACAGGCGGCCCGCAGTCCCTCGTCGGCGGGGTGGTGCCGGTCGAGGGGCAGCCCGTGCCGCAGGGCGTTGGTGACCAGCTCGGAAACCACCAGGCAGACGTCGTCGAACCGGTCGCTCAGCCCCCACTCGTCGAGCGTCGCGCGGGTGAACCGCCGTGCCTCGCGCACCGCTTCGTAACGGGCGGGCAGAGCGCAGGAGGCGGCGCTGGACACGGCCGCGGGGTCCAACGGCGGAAGGCCCTGCCGTAACGGCTCGAGCATGGTCGATTCATTCGTCCCCATGCGAGGCACTCCCGGGAGTTCGCGGTCGTTGCGATGCGGCGGTGGTGCGGGACCATGGTTTCGGATGCGTACAGCAGATGCAAGGGCAGATGCACGTGCACGTGACCGGATTGGGTCGCCCCGTACCGCTTGTTGGCCATTTTTTTCCGCCAGCTTCTTGCCCGCCGTTCGCCTTCTTCCCGCCCCTCGCCGCCGTCGCCTGTCCGGATCCCCCGGCCTCTTTCCGTTTCCGTAACCGCGCGAGTACAGATCGGAGTGTTTTAGTGGCAGACTGCGGCCCCTGAAGACGGTTGGGGAGGCTGACGAACGTGAGCGCGGGAGAGCCTGGATCGGTGGTGCGGCGCATGCTGCTCGGCTCGCAACTCAGGCGACTGCGTGAATCCCGGGGGATCACACGCGAGGCGGCCGGGTACTCGATCCGCGCCTCGGAATCGAAGATCAGCCGGATGGAGTTGGGCCGGGTGAGCTTCAAGACCCGAGACGTGGAAGACCTGTTGACCCTGTACGGCATCACGGACGAGACGGAGCGCACCTCACTGCTCTCCCTCGCCAAGGAGGCCAACGTCGCGGGCTGGTGGCACAGTTACTCCGACGTCCTGCCCAGCTGGTTCCCCACCTATGTGGGGCTGGAGGGCGCGGCGTCGCTGATCCGTGTCTACGAGGTGCAGTTCGTGCACGGGCTGCTGCAGACCGAGGCGTACGCCCGCGCGGTCGTCCGCCGCGGCATGCGGGACGCGAGCGAGGCCGATGTGGAGCGACGGGTGGCGCTGCGGCTGGAGCGGCAGAAGTACCTCGTCTCCGAGAACCCGCCCGACCTGCACATCGTCCTGGACGAGGCCGCCCTGCGCCGCCCCTACGGCGACCGCGAGGTGATGCGCGGCCAGCTGCAGCACCTGATCGAGATCTCCGAGCGGCCCAACGTACGGCTGCAGATCATGCCGTTCAGCTTCGGCGGGCACGCCGGCGAGTCCGGGGCCTTCACGGTCCTCAGCTTCCCGGAGTCCGACCTGTCGGACGTGGTCTACCTGGAGCAGCTCACCAGCGCCCTCTACCTGGACAAACGCGAGGACGTCGCCCAGTACGAGAAGGTGCTCGAGGAGCTGCAGCACGACAGCCCCGGTCCGGACGAGAGCCGCGACCTGCTGCGCGGGCTGCTGCAGCTGTCGTAGGGAATCCGCTGCCGTAGGGAACTCGCCGTCATGGGGAACTCGCCGTCATGGGGAACCCGTCGTCATGGGGATTCCGGCCGAAAGCCGTTTCCGGCCCCAACTTCTTTCGCTCGCAAGTACGATGACACGCGATCAGACCGACAAGAAGTGATCGGGAGTTGATCGGGCCCCGACTGCTTCGACCACCTCGGCAGCAGGGGATTGAGGGATCAGATGCCGTCCTACTTCACCGACCTGGCCCAGCAGTACATCGACGGCGAGTGGCGACCGGGCAGCGGCTCCTGGGACATCATCGACTTCAACCCGTACGACGGCGAGAAGCTGGCCTCGATCACCATCGCCACGGTCGACGAGGTGGATCAGGCCTACCGGAGCGCGGCACGCGCCCAGAAGGAGTGGGCGACCACCAACCCCTACGCCCGCCGGGCCGTCCTGGAGAAGGCGCTGCGCCTGGTCGAGGAGCGGGAACGGGAGATCACCGAGGCGATCATCGCCGAGCTCGGCGGCACACACCTGAAGGCCGGTTTCGAGCTGCATCTCGCCAAGGAGTTCCTGCGCGAGTCGGTCCACCTGGCGCTGCGTCCCGAGGGGAAGATCCTGCCGTCCCCGGTCGACGGCAAGGAGAACCGCGTCTACCGCGTCCCGGTCGGTGTCGTGGGCGTGATCAGCCCCTTCAACTTCCCCTTCCTGCTGTCCCTGAAGTCCGTCGCCCCGGCCCTCGCCCTCGGCAACGGCGTGGTGCTCAAGCCGCACCAGGACACGCCGGTCACCGGCGGCACCCTGATCGCGAAGATCTTCGAGGACGCGGGGCTGCCCGCCGGTCTGCTCAACGTCGTCGTCACGGACATAGCCGAGATCGGCGACGCCTTCCTGGAGCACCCGGTCCCGAGGGTCATCTCCTTCACCGGTTCCGACAAGGTCGGCCGGCACGTCGCCACCGTCTGCGCCTCCCACTTCAAGCGCTCGGTGCTGGAGCTCGGCGGCAACAGCGCGATCGTCGTCCTCGACGACGCCGACCTGGACTACGCGGTCGACGCGGCCGTCTTCAGCCGGTACGTCCATCAGGGCCAGGCCTGCATGGCCGCGAACCGCGTCCTGGTCGACCGCTCGGTCGCCGGGGAGTTCACCGAGAAGTTCGTCGCCAAGGTGAAGTCGCTGAAGGTCGGCGACCCGAACGACCCGCGGACCGTCGTCGGACCGGTGATCAACTCCACCCAGGCGAACGCCCTTTCGGGCGTCGTCGAGCAGGCTCTCGCCGAGGGCGCCACGGCCCTGGTGCGCGGCGGTACCACCGACAACCTCGTCGAGCCGTCCGTCCTGACGGACGTGCCCGCCGGCTCCTCCCTGCTCCGGCAGGAGGTCTTCGGTCCGGTCGCCTTCGTCGTCCCGTTCGACGGCGAGGAGGAGGCGGTCCGGATCGTCAACGACACCCCGTACGGGCTCAGCGGCGCCGTCCACACGGCGGACGTGGAGCGAGGTGTCGCCTTCGCGAAGCAGATCGACACCGGCATGTTCCACGTGAACGACGGCACCGTCCACGACGAGCCGCTGGTCCCCTTCGGCGGTGAGAAGCACTCCGGCGTCGGCCGCCTGAACGGCGAGACGACCGTGGACGCCTTCACCACGGTCAAGTGGATCTCGGTACAGCACGGGCGGAGCGGCTTCCCGTTCTAGTTTTCTGGTTCCTCCGGAGAGACATGCATCCAGCTGCACACTGGATGCATGTCTGCTACGTATCCGATCGCGGAGGCGCGGGGCAAGCTCGGCGAGCTCGCCCGTCGGGCCGCCCAGCATGAACACATCACGCTGACCGACCGTGGCGTACCGGCCGCCGTGCTCATCTCCCCGGCCGAGCTGGAAGACCTCGAGGACGCCCTCGCGCTGGCCCGCCTGGAGCGCGACCGCGCTCTCGGACGGGCAGAGACTCCGATCCCGCACGACGAGGCGCGCCTGGCGCTGCTCAAGGCAGCGGGGAAGGGCGAGTGACCTGGCAGGTCGTGTGGGAACCGGCGGCTCTCGACGCTGCCGCCGGGCACCTCAAGGACGACCCGCCCAGCGTCGAAGCGCTGCTGCGGGCCACCGACCGGCTCGCGGAGAACGAGCGACCTGACGGGTCCCGCGCCTGGGGTACCCGGCATCGGCGCCTTCATTACGGTACGTGGCGCGTTCCGTACCGTCTGGATCCGGAGGCGCGCACGATCCACATCGAACACGTTGGCCGGACCGGCGCTTGACCCTGTCGGGGTCCGGAGGCCGGGAGGACCGCGCTCGAACTGGTGGCCCTGGCGCAGGCCGGCTGAGCGGCGGCCATAACCTGGAGCGCATGTCAGCGATCCGTCTGCTGGTGCTGGGCGCCGTCCGTCAGCACGGGCGGGCCCACGGCTACCAGGTGCGAGGCGACCTGGAGTACTGGGGCGCGCACGAGTGGTCCAACGCCAAACCCGGCTCGATCTACCACGCCCTGAAACAGATGGCCAGGCAGGGGCTGCTGCACGCGCACGAGACCGCCCCCTCCACGGCCGGCGGCCCGCCCCGCACCGAGTACGAGATCACCGACGCGGGCACCGCGGAGTACTTCCGGCGGCTGCGGGAGGCCCTGGTCGCCTACGACCAGAAGATGGACATCCAGTCCGCGGCCATCGGCTTCCTCGTCGACCTGCCGAGGGCCGAGGCGATCGCCCTGCTCAGGGAGCGGATCCGGCGGATCGAGCAGTGGCGGACCGCCGTCACCGAGAACTACGTCCCCGAGGACGGCCCCGAACAGCTCGGCCACATCGGCGAGATCATGAACCTCTGGCTCCACCGGGCCGACTCCGACGCCACCTGGACCCGGGGCCTGATCGAACGCCTCGAACGCGGCGCCTACACCTTCGCCGGCGAGGGCGAGCCGTTCGTCGGCGTCCTGGCCGAGGGCGAGGAGAACCCGTACGCGACGGGCGAGCGGCATCCGGAGGACGACCGCTGAGCGTGCCGCACAGCCGCTGATGGAAGCCGCGCAGCCCCCGGAGGGAAACCGGCTTGCACCTCACGCGACGTAAGGCCCCACCGTGGAGCGCGTACCGAGAAAGGAGCGGAAGTGGGCTACTCCGTGGGACAGGTCGCCGGTTTCGCCGGAGTGACGGTGCGCACACTGCACCACTACGACGACATCGGCCTGCTCGCCCCGGGCGAGCGCAGCCACGCGGGCCACCGGCGCTACAGCGACGCCGACCTCGACCGGCTGCAGCAGATCCTGTTCTACCGGGAGCTCGGCTTCCCGCTCGAGGAGGTCGCGGCCCTGCTCGACGACCCGGAGGCAGACCCGCGCGCGCACCTGCGCCGCCGGCACGAACTGCTGACCGCCCGGATCGAGAAGCTGCAGAAGATGGCGGCGGCCGTCGAACACGCCATGGAGGCACGCAACATGGGCATCAACCTCACGCCCGAGGAGAAGTTCGAGGTGTTCGGAGACTTCGACCCGGACCAGTACGAGGACGAGGCGCGCGACCGCTGGGGCGGCACCGACGCCTACCGGCAGTCCCGGCAGCGGACCGCGTCCTACACCAAGGACGACTGGAAACGCCTCACCGAGGAGTTCGACGCCCTCCACCGGCGCATGGCCGACCTGCTGGCCGCCGGCACACCGGCCGGCTCCGAGGAGGCCATGGACACGGCGGAGGAACACCGGCGGTTCATCACGCGCGCGTACTACGACTGCGCGCACGAGACGCACACCTGCCTGGGTGAGATGTACGTCACCGACCCGCGCTTCACCCGGACGTACGAGGAGATCCGCCCCGGTCTGGCGGGCTATCTGCGCGACGCGATCGTCGCCAACGCGGCCCGGCACACCTCCTGACCCCCTGGCCCGGGATCACTCCCGGGCCAGGACCACCGCCGTGCCGTACGCGCACACCTCCGTGCCCACGTCCGCGGCCTCGGTCACGTCGAAGCGGAAGGCGAGCACCGCGTTGGCGCCACGCGCGCGTGCCTGCTCGACGAGCCGCTCCATGGCCTGGTTGCGGGTCTGCACCAGCGTCTTGGTGAGCCCCTTCAGCTCACCGCCGATCATCGACTTCAGGCCCGCGCCGATCTGGCTGCCCAGGTGCCGGGACCTGACCGTCAGTCCGAAGACCTCGCCGATGACCTTCTCCACCCGGTGGCCGGGTACGTCGTTCGTCGTCACGACCAGCACGTCCGACTGGGGCCACTGGCCGCCGCCGTAATCCTCGATGCTCATGCTGCACAGCTTGGCGTGAGCGGGCCCGCGGCGCACCCCCTTGGGCCGAGTGGAACCCAGGGTGTACAGCTTGCGTTGGTAGGTTTGTGCGGCAGTGCACCGAGGCCGTGCCTCGGCGCTTCGATGCGCCGTATCTCCCCACCCCGTCAGGAGTCCGGAACCGTGATGACGCTTGCCCTCGGCCCAAGCTGGCTGGATCCGAACTACCTGCTCAACAGCTTTGGACTCTGGGGCCTGCTCCTCATCGTCTTCGCCGAGTCCGGTCTCCTCATCGGCTTCTTCCTGCCGGGCGACTCGCTGCTGTTCACCACCGGTCTGCTGGTCACGTCGGGTCAGCTGCGCTACCCCCTGTGGCTGGTGATCGTCCTCATCTGTGTGGCCGCGATCGTCGGCGACCAGGTGGGCTACATGTTCGGCAAGAAGGTCGGCCCGGCGCTCTTCACCCGCCCCGACTCCCGCCTGTTCAAGCAGGAGAACGTCGCCAAGGCGCACGAGTTCTTCGAGAAGCACGGCCCCAAGTCCCTGGTCCTGGCCCGCTTCGTGCCCATCGTGCGCACGTTCACGCCGATCATCGCGGGCGTCAGCGGCATGCGGTACCGCTCGTTCGTGATCTTCAACATCGTCGGCGGCATCGTGTGGGGCGCGGGCGTGACCCTCCTCGGCTCCTGGCTGGGGAACATCCCCTTCGTCAAGGAGAACATCGAGGCGATCCTCATCCTGATCGTCTTCCTCTCGGTGGTCCCGATCATCATCGAGTTCCTGCGCGCCCGCTCCCAGAAGAAGAAGAATGCCGAGGAGCCGGCCGCGCAGGAACTCTCCGCCCCGTCTCAGCAGCAGTACCAGCAGCAGGCGTACCAGCAGCCGGTCATGGACGACGCCACGACCCGCCTGCGCCGCATCGAGCCGCCGTACCAGTACGGCAACCAGAACCAGCCGCAGCAGTACCCCCAGCAGCCGTACGGCGACCAGCAGGGCCCCTACGACCAGCAGGGCTACGGCCAACAGGGCCACTACGGCCAACAGGACCACTACGGTCAGCAGGGTTACGACCAGCAGGATTACGACCAGCAGGGTTACGGCCGGCAGGATCACTACGGCCGGCAGGGTTATTACGACCAGAACCCGCAGCACCCGGACACCAGCGGCCACCACCGCGCCCCCTGAGGGAACCCGAGGGAGTTCCCGGGCGCTCCGGGTCAGAATCCCCGCGTGCGCTTGGCGGCCCGGCGCCCCTCCGCCGAGGCACCGCCCGGCACCCTGAGGAACAGCCGGAAGATCTCCGACCCGAGGTTCACGCCGATCGCGATGGCCATGGCGAGCGACACCGCCTTGGCCAGCGACACCAGCCCCTTGTCGATGTTGTTCTGCGCGATGGCCAGGAGGCCGAAGTACGTCGCCGAACCGGGCAGCAGCGGACCGATCGCGGCCGTCGTGAAAGGCAGCGCGGACGCGAACCGGTACCGCGACAGCAACTGCCCGAACAGGCCCACCAGGCCCGCCGCCACGGCCGTGGACGCCACCGGCGATATCCCGCCGACGTGGTGCATCGAGGCGTACACCGACCAGGCGACGCCGCCGTTGAGCGTCACCCACAGAACGGTGGACCGCTCCTGCTGCAGCAGTACGGCGAAGGTCAGCGAGAGCAGCATCGACGCGACGATCTGCAGCACGGGCCGCTCGCTGATGCCGAGGGCCGCGTCCGGGGTGAGCGGGGCGCCCAGCTTCACGCCGAAGTACAGGACCAGCAGCACCCCGGTGACGATGCCGACGAAGAAGTACATGACCTCCAGCAGGCGTGCGGAGGCGGTGATGTAATAGCCGGTCAGCCCGTCCTGCACGCTCGCCACCAGCGCCCGTCCGGGCAGCAGCGCGAACAGTCCACCGGTGATGACCGCGGACGCCTTCACGTCGACGTGCGTGACGGTGAGCGCGACACCGATCGCGGCCGGCGGCATCGCGGCGACCGTGAACTGGTAGAACTCCGGCAGTCCGCGCCCGGCGCACAGCCATGCCAGCCGGTCGCCGAGCATCGCGCCGAGCGCGGCCGCCAGGAAGACGAGCGGGCCGCCGCCGACGAGTACGGAGGCCGTGCCCGCCAGCAGTCCGGCGGCTCCGGTCAGCACCCAGCCGGGGTAGGGGTGCCGGTTGCGGCGGATCTCCGCCAGCCGCCGGTAGGCCTCCTCCAGGGAGACATGGGTCTCCGGGTCGCTCAGGTCGTCGACGAGCTGGAAGACGGCCGCCAGACGGGTGTAGTCGGTGCCCCGGCGCCGTACCGTCCGGGACGCCGTCACGGGGTCGTCCACCAGGGACGGCTGGTACGAGATCGACAGCTGTGTGAAGGTGACGTTCGGCTCGCAGCGGTCCAGGCCGTAGGAACGGCAGACCGCGAACATCGCGGTCTCCACGTCCTCGGCGCCCTCACCGCCCGCGAGCAGCAGCTCGCCGATACGCAGGGTCAGGTCGAACACGCGGGGGACGGCCGGGCCGCCCTCCTCCTCGGCGCGCTGCACCGGCTCGGGCGCCGGCCGCTCGGCCACCGGCATGCGCAGCATGGTGCGCATACGGTCCTGCCAGGGGACGTCCTTGGTCAGACTGACCACCGGGATGCCGCCCGGCGGGGTGAAGGCGGGCGGGGCCTGGCGGGCGCTGTAGGTGCTCGGCGGGCTGAACGCGGACCCCTCGGGCTCCGCGGCCGCCGGCTGCGGGATACCGAGCCCTTCCGGGACCATGAACTCGGAGGTGCTCTCCGGCTCGGTCCCCGTCCGGGGGACGGCCAGGCCGTCGGGCAGGGCGAACTCGGACGTCGTGGACGACTCGCCGTCGCCCGGCTGGATCACCGGGATCAGCTGAACCTGGGTCATCGAGACCCCCGCAGGAGCTCTGAACACGCTCCTGGTCTCGTCCGACTGCGGTTTGCGGTCCTCCGCCTCCGTCACTGAGCAACGCTCCCTGTACGACACCTTCCGTCAGCCTCAGTATGCGCAGACGGACGGGGGCGTACACGAACAGGAACAGGCCGTACCGCCCCGGTCGGGTGGCACGGCCCGAGGGCGACGGACGGCTCAGTGACCGCCATGCTCCTGGAAACGCTTGATGGACCGCTCGATCTCGGCCTCGGCCTCGGTGCGGCCCACCCAGTTGGCGCCCTCGACGGACTTGCCGGGCTCCAGGTCCTTGTAGACCTCGAAGAAGTGCTGGATCTCCAGGCGGTCGAACTCCGACACGTGGTGGATGTCCCGCAGGTGCTCCACGCGCGGGTCGGACGCCGGGACGCACAGCAGCTTGTCGTCGCCGCCGGCCTCGTCCGTCATGCGGAACATGCCGATGGCGCGGCACTTGATGAGGCAGCCGGGGAACGTCGGCTCGTCCAGGATGACCAGCGCGTCCAGCGGGTCGCCGTCCTCGCCGAGGGTGTTGTCGACGAAGCCGTAGTCGGCCGGGTAACTGGTCGAAGTGAAGAGTCGACGGTCCAGGCGGATACGACCGGTCTCGTGGTCCACCTCGTACTTGTTCCGCGAACCCTTCGGGATCTCGATCGTGACGTCGAACTCCACCGGTGGCTCCTCCATGATCAGCACATAGTTCTGGTGATTAAGTGTCCCTCACGCAGGTGTGTGATCGCGAAAGGGGCTGGTGGTCGTGCCGGAGCTGAGGGTCTGGCGTGCCGCAAGACCGCGTCTGGCCCGCCTCGCGCGGGCCGCACGGCCGTATCTGGCACGGACGGCACGGACGGCACGGGCCATGAAACCACGGGTCGCGCGGCTTGCGCAGGCCGCCGGGCCGCGGCTTGTGACGCCGAAGACCCGGCAGTACACGGCGGTTGCCGCCACGGCAGGGCTGGCGCTCGCCGCCGGTGCGGTGACCGCCGCCGGTCCCTGGGACTCCACCGGCCAGCGTACGGCCGAGCGGGGCCGGGCGGTCGCCCTGGAGCACGCGGGTGGCGCAGATCACGGCCGCCGAAACGATACGTCCGACACGTCGCGTACACGTGATACGTCCGCCGGCGGGGCCCGGCCCGCGCCCAGTGCCCTGCCGGTGCTGGTGGGACTCGGCGGGGCCGGCGGCCCGGTGGAACCGGTGTCCGACGGCTCGGGTCTCCCGGCCGTCCTCGACCCGCTGCTGAGCAGCCCCGCCCTCGGCACCCGCCGCTCCGCCTCCGTCGTCGACGTGGCCACCGGCAAGCACCTGTACGGCCAGGGGGCCGGCGAGGCGCTCACCCCCGCCTCCACCACCAAGATCGCCACCGGTGTCGCCGCGCTGTCCGCCCTCGGTCCGGACCACCGGCTCACCACCCGCGCCGTCCTGGAGCCCGGCACCGGGGAACTCGTGCTGGTCGGCGGCGGCGACCCCAAGCTCACCGTCCGCGAGGACACCCGGGGCTGGGCGAGCCTGCGTGCCCTCGCCGACAGGACGGCGGCCGCGCTGACCAAGCGGGGTGTGACGAAGGTGGCACTGTCGTACGACACCTCGCTGTACGCCGGCCCCGACCTGCACCCCATCGGCGTCAACGAGAACATCGCCCGGGTCACCGCCCTGATGACCGACGAGGCCCGCACCGACGGCTCGACCAGCGGCCCCGCCCCACGCGTGGCCGACCCGGCGGCTCAGGCGGCGGACACCTTCGCGCGTCTGCTGTCCGACGCCGGCATCCGGACCACGGCCGTCGGGCCGTCCCGGGCGACCGCGCGCGCGGAGACCCTGGCGACCGTCTCCTCGCCCCCGCTGTCCGACCTGGTCGAACGCATGCTCACCCACAGCGACAACGACATCGCCGAGGCCCTGGCCCGCCACACGGCCGTCGCGACCGGCGTCCGACCCGACTTCGCCGGCGGCGCGGCCGCGATCGAGGCCCGGCTCCGGAAGCTCGGCCTTCCCCTGACGGGCGCCGCGTTCCACGACGGCAGCGGCCTCGACCGGGCCGACCGACTCACCGCCGACCTGCTCACGGCACTGCTCCTCAAGGCGGCCGACCCCGCCCACCCCGAACTCCGCCCGGTCCTCACCGGCCTGCCGGTCGCCGGTTTCACCGGCACCCTGAGCCGCCGTTACGCGGACGGGAAGGACGGCGCGGCCGGACTGGTCCGGGCCAAGACCGGCACCCTGACCGGCGTCAACACCCTGGCCGGCACGGTGGTGACCCAGGACGGCCGGCTCCTGGCCTTCGCCTTCCTCGCGGAGAACACCACCAGCCAGGAAGCAGCCCAGTCTGCCCTGGACCACACGGCCACCACCCTGACCACCTGCTCCTGCCACTGACCCCGTCGCCGCCCCCGGCCGCCACCGACTTCGCCCGCCCGGCCGCCCCCGGGTTCCTTCGGCCGGCCGGTGCCGCCGGGTTCGACCCGTCGGCCGTCTCTGGGGCTTCGTGGGGTGTCCGCTGGTTGGCGTTGGGGCTGTTCCATCGGGTCGCGCTCGCTTCCCGGGCCCGGCGGCGGGTGTGCGCCGTCGGCCGGTCCCGTGTCCTCGGTGGTCGGCGCCGGGTGCGTGCCGTGGGTCGGTCGCGGGTGCGGCCAGGCGCCCTGCCGGAGGACGTCGGGTTCTCTCCGCCGGGCGGCGCCGCCCGGCACCGCGGGCCGGCGCCGGTTCGCGGTGCCGGGAAGTTCCGGTCTCCCGCCGCCGTGGGTGGCCGTTCCGCAGGGTGACGGGGATGTCCTGCTCGATCAGGGCTCGGGGAGGGCGAACACGGCCTGCCACTCCGGGCGAGCGGTCACATGGCGCCGGCCCCTGCCCGCGCGGGAAACACCGGCGCCTCTCACGCACACGCCGGCTCCGCGGCCCCTCGCCGCCCTGCCAGTAGCGGCAGTGCTCACGTACCGTTGACCCATGACGAGCATCGGTGGTGCCGGGACTCCCGGGATGGTCGACTGGAATCTCGCGGTCGCGACCGCGACCCGGCTCGTACGGCCGGGCCCCGAGGTGAGCCGGGACGAGGCCCGGGCCGTCGTCGCGGAACTGCGCCGGCACGCCAAGGCCTCCGAGGAACACGTCCGCGGCTTCACCCGTCTGGGTCCCGACGAGACCCATGACACGCCCGTACTCGTGGTCGACCGCCCCGGCTGGGTCCGGGCGAACGTCGCCGGCTTCCGGGAGATCCTCAAACCGCTCCTCGACAAGATGCAGCAGCGCCGCGGCGGCACCCCCGGCGGCGCGGTCCTCGGCGCCGTCGGCGGCAAGGTCACCGGCGTCGAACTCGGCATTCTGCTGTCCTTCCTCGCCTCCCGCGTCCTGGGCCAGTACGAGACCTTCGCCCCGGCCGCCCGCGACCTGCCCGCCGGAGAGAACGGCGGCGGGCGGCTGCTGCTCGTCGCGCCGAACATCGTCCACGTCGAGCGCGAACTCGACGTGGAGCCCCATGACTTCCGCCTGTGGGTGTGCCTGCACGAGGAGACGCACCGCACACAGTTCACCGCCGTGCCCTGGCTGCGCGACCACCTCGAGGGCGAAATCCAGTCTTTCCTGGCGGAGACCGACGTCGACCCCATGGCCTTCCTGGAGCGCATCCGCGATGCCGCCCAGTCGCTGGTCGGCGGCCGCCCCGAGGGCGAGGAGAACGACGGCGGCCGCTCCCTGGTCGAGCTGGTCCAGACCCCGGTCCAGCGGGAGATCCTCGGCCGCCTCACCGCCGTGATGTCCCTCCTGGAGGGCCACGCCGACTACGTGATGGACGGGGTCGGCCCGGACGTCGTACCGACCGTCGCGGAGATCCGCGAGAAGTTCCAGCAGCGCCGCGCCAAGGGCGCCTCCCGCCTGGACATGGCCCTGCGCAAGCTGCTCGGCCTGGACGCCAAGCTGCGGCAGTACCAGGAAGGCGAACGGTTCGTCCGCGCGGTCGTCGAGCAGGTCGGCATGGACGGCTTCAACCGGGTGTGGACCTCCCCGAACACCCTCCCCACCAAGGGGGAGATCGCCAAACCGGCGGACTGGATCACACGGGTGCACCGCAGGGCCGAACCGTGACCACACCGGCGACCGCCGTGAACCAAATCCGGCCGACGGCAGGCAAACGCCACTCCAATCACCCGTCCGAGGGACCGTGAGCGAGGGATAGGCGTGCGATGCTCGGGGAGCACCCCGATTCTGTCACCATCTACACACTCTGAGTGACCGATATCGGGCTCACCCCCGAAGACTTTCGTGAAGGGAACCGGACATGGGTCCCCATCCTGCGGTCGCGGCGATACGCCTGGCGGTACGCCGCGTCCTCCACGACATCCTGAACGAGCAGCTCCCGCCCCAGCCCGCGCCGCCGGCCGCGCACGGCCGGCCGGGTCCCTGGGCCGCGCAGCCCCCCGGGCAG